>CAZZWG010000050.1:0-15038 GCA_964657685.1 Verrucomicrobia bacterium Tous-C9LFEB
TACTAGCGGCTTGCTGTTGCTACTAGCTACCGGCTACTGGCCACTAGCTACCGGCTACGGTCTCTGCTGGCTACTGGCTACTGGACGCGGGTGAAGCGGTCGAGGCGGAAGCCTTCGTGGCGTTCCTCGTGGGCGAGTTGGAGCAGGGGTTGGGCGCGGAGGATTTCGTGGACCTGGTCTCCCTCCATATGGTGGTCGCTGGAGTGGCCCAGCCAGTGGCTGGCGAGGACGGTGGCGCCGGGGTCCATGGTGTCAGCCAGGCGAGCTCCTGCCGTGCGCCAGTCGACCGGGGTGAAGTAGTAGCCGATCTCGCTGAAGAGGATCAGGTCGTAGCCGGCGAGGTCCGTTTGCCCGCTGAGTGCGGCTACGGAGAAGGTTATGTTGGGCAGCGCGGCGCAGCGTTGGCGGGCGTGGTTGACGGCGGTTTCGGAGAAGTCGCAGGCGTCCACGTGGCCGCAAAAGGTGGCGAGACGTTCTGTGAGGGTGCCGATGGAGCAGCCGGGTTCGAAGGCGCGGCGGTAGCGTTTGCCGGCCAGGGCTTTGGCGATGGTGGTGAAGCGATTCTGTTCGTACTCGCTGTTGGCAAAGTTCCAGGGATCAGGTTTCTCGCGATAGCGTTTGTCAAAGAAACCGGGGCTGGTTTTGTCCTGGAAGAGCATGGGTCTTAGCCCTCGCGTTTGTGGAGGACGTAGGGATTGGCCTGGGCCGTTGGGGTGAGGATGATGGTTTGGATTTCGACATGCGCGGGGCGTGTGGCGGCGAAGACGACGGTGTCCGCGATGTCCTCCGCGGTAAGCGGGTCGAGGCCGGCGTAGACCTTTTTGGCGCGGTCTTCGTCGCCGCGGAAACGGATCTGGCTGAACTCGGTTTCGACCATGCCGGGGTCGATGGAGGTGACGCGGATGGGCGTGCCGTTGAGGTCGATGCGCAGGCCGTCGGAGATGGAGCGTTCGGCGGCCTTGGTGGCGCAGTAGACGTGGCCCTTGGGGTAGGTGATGTGGCCGGCGATGGAGCCCATGTTGATGATGTGGCCGCCCCCGCGCGCGACCATGCCGGGGACGACCGTGCGGGTGACGTAGAGCAGGCCCTTGACGTTGGTGTCGATCATCTCTTCCCAGTTCTGGATGTCGTCTTCCCAGAGGGTGGTGAGGCCGCGGCTGAGGCCGGCGTTGTTGAAGAGGATGTCGATTTTGCCCCAGTGATCCGGGAGGGTGTGGAGGGTGCCCTCGACCTCGTCGCGGTCGCGGACGTCGAGTTCGAAATTGAAGACGTCCGCGGCGCCGAGGTCCCGGAGTTCTGCCTCGAGGGCGTGCAGTTTTTCGAGGCGGCGAGCGCAGAGGAGGAGCCTGGCACCATGCTGCGCGAAGGCCCGTGCCGCCGCTTCACCGATGCCGGAGCTTGCGCCTGTGATGAAGACGACCTTGTTCTTGAGACTTTCAGCCATTGCGGCGATCTCCTGGAAAATGCAGCAGTCTTTGCGAGTGTTTCAATGGAGCCGACAGTGAGATGCGAACGGATTGAAGCGCACAAGGGACGCACGCGAAGGCCTGCGCCCCTCGCCGAATTATTGCTGGGAGGCCGCTGCGCCGGCAGCGGGACCCGTGGTGGTTTGCACGCCGATGGCGTCGCCGGAGACGATCAACTCAACGCGGCGGTTTTGTGCGCGGCCGGCGGCGCTGCCGTTGTCGGCAACGAAGTCACTTGCGCCAAAACCCTGGGCGGTGATGTTGCCCTGCGGGACGCCGTTGTTGGCCATGAAATCACGGACGGCATCGGCGCGGTTTTCGCTGAGCTTCTGGTTGTTTGCGGGTGAGCCTGTCGAGTCGGTGTAACCCTCGACCTGTACCTTGAGGCCCTGGTAGAGCTCGAGGATGGTGGCGACTTTGGCGAGCGAGACCTGGGTGTTGGATTTGAGGGTGTACTTGCCGGTGTCGAAGAGCACGTCAGAGAGGTTGACTACGAGGCCACGGGGAGTTTCCCTGGTCTGCAGAACGGCATTCAACTGCGCGAGGAGCTTTTCACGCAAGGCCTGAACGTCTCCCTGGGCGCGGGCGGCATTCTCGTTGGCGACCTGCGCGTTGTGCTCGGCTTCGGCGGTTTTCGCGCGGGCGTCGGCGGCGGCCACTTCAGCCTGCGCCTTCTGCGCCTCGGCCTGGGCGCGCTGTGCGGCGGCACGGTCGGCGGCAGCCTGGGCTTCCGCGGCCTGCACCTGGGACTGCGCTGCCTGCTGCTGGGCCTCCACCTTGGCCTGCTGCGCCTGCTGCTGACGCTCGGCGGCCTGCTTGCGGAGAGTGGTCAGGCGGGCATCCTCGGCGCGCTGCACGGCCTGGCGCGCGTCAGTGAACTCCATGTGCACATCACGGTGCTTGCCGTCCTGGATGGCTTGCGCGTTGGTGATGTCCTGCTGCACCTCCTGCATGATGTCGGGCGAGTATTTGTCGGCGCCGGCGGCGAGGGCGATGCGTTGCGCGTTGTAGGCCTCAAAGAGGGCAAGAGGCGTGTGCTCGCGGTCCGTGATGGGATTGCTGTTGGACTTGCTGCCCTCGGTGTTGGCGTACAGACCTTTGGGAAGCAGGGTGTAGTGAACGTTCACAGTTTGCAGAACACCGACGGTGTCTTTACGGAAGACGTTCTGCAGAACGATCACGTCCGAGGGCGTGGAGACGGCGAAGTAGGGCTCCGCGGTGACGATCATGCCGAAGCTCTGGAAGGGGCAGGTGACCTGCAGATTGGCCTTGTTGCCGGAGAGTTCGAGTTCGCCGAGGTTCTGGGGGCGGCCGTCGGCGGAGATGGCCCAGAGAACGTAGGTGAGGTATTCGGGGCCGTAGCCGTTGGCGGGGGTCATACCGCTGAAGTGGGCATCGATGTTGGTTTTGCCGGTTTTGGAGTCGACCTTGGCCTCGCCGCGGGCGGACTGCATGAGGTTGGTGCCTTCAAAGCCGACGTTGGTGGAGCCGTTGCGATTGAGGTAGTTCACGGCATCGAGGTCACGCTGGACGACCTTGACGTGGTAGACGTAGGTGCCGTTTTCGCTCTGCGCGATGACTTCGGCGGACTTTGCGCCGGGGGCGACGGCGGTCGGATTGGGGTCCTGGGCGTGGGCCTGCAGGCTGAAGCTTAGTGTGATTGCAGCCATGGGCAAGAAGGCTGGAAATCGGGAAAATATGCGGGACATCGTTCTCTCCTTGATGGCGGGCGCACTCTGCGCACACGCTCACCGGCGCCCGTTTCCAGGCGCTTCCTTACGTCCGATGCCCCTCCATTGCGAAAGGTAGCCCTTCTTCGAAGGTTCGAACGGCACGGTAGTAACAGGGATTGCTCACCGAAGTGGGACGAAATCGCGAACTTTTGTGGGATGGTCCACGCCGTTCACCGGCTCCAAGCGGCGGCCGGTGAGCGGCATGGATGCGGAGATTTACGCCTGCTTCAGGGTGGTGCTATCGAGCACGAAGCGGTACTTCACGTCGCTTTTGACAACGCGCTCATAGGCCTCTTCCATCCTGTCGTAGCCGATGACTTCGACGTCGGCGACGATGTTCTTTTCGGCGCAGAAGTCGAGCATGGATTGCGTCTCTGCCATGCCACCGATCATTGAACCGGCGAGGGAGCGGCGGTTGGTGATGAGGGAGAAGGGCGAGATGACGGGCGGAACTTCGGGCAGGCCGACGAGGCAGAGAGTCCCATCGAGCTTGAGGAGGTTGAGGTAGCTGTTGAGGTCGTGCTCGGCGGAGACGCAGTCGAGGATGAAGTCGAAGCTGCCGGCGTGCTTCTTCATTTGTTCGGCGTCTTTGGAGATGATGACTTCGTCGGCACCGAGTTTTTTCGCGTCGGCGATTTTGCTTTCCGACGTGGTGAATTGCACGGTGTGCGCGCCAAAGGCATGGCTGAACTTGAGGCCGAGATGGCCGAGGCCGCCTAGACCGACGATGCCGACCTTTTTGCCGGGGCCAACGCCCCAGTGCTTGAGTGGCGAGTAGGTGGTGATGCCGGCGCAGAGCAGCGGCGCGGCGCCGGCGGGGTCCAGCTTCTCGCTGAGCGAATGGACGAAGTGGGACTTGGTGACGATGACGGAGGAATAGCCGCCCTGGGTGATGTCGCCGTCGTAGTTTTTGGCGTTGTAGGTGCCGACGGCGCCCTTCTCACAGTACTGCTCTTGCTGGGCCTTGCAGTTTGGGCAGGAGAGGCAGCTGTTGACGATGACGCCGACGGCGACGCGCTGGCCGGGCTTGAAGCGGGAGACCTCGCTGCCGACGGCGCGGACGCGGCCGACGATTTCGTGGCCGGGGACCATGGGGTACATGGCGTTCTTCCACTCGTCGCGGACCTGGTGGATGTCGGAGTGGCAGATGCCGCAGAAGTCGATGTCGACGACGACGTCGTCGGGGGCGGGGTCGCGGCGGTCGAAGGTGTAGGGGCGTAGGGGGGAGGCTTTGTCGAAGGCGGCGTAGGCGTGGGTTTGTGTCATAGGTCAGTCGGTTGGATGCAGGCTGAAGAGGGTTCGGCTTCTCTGCCCCGTCTCTACCGGCCGCTGTTCAGGTGAAACTAACGATCACAGTGGCCACGTTCACGGAGCCAGGTTGAAGTTCAACATGACGGTTGAGTTGACCTGAACAGGAACGCCGTTGAGAAAGTATGGCTTATATGTCCATCGCCGGACTGCTTCCGTTGCGGCTACGGCGAGGTCGTCGCGCGGTGCGGAGAGGACGCTGAGGTCTTGAATGGACCCGTCCGTGCCGATTCTTATGGCGAGGGTGACTGTGCCTGTGATGTGGTCTCTCTTCGCGCTCTGTGGATAGTGCGGTGCGGGGTTTGCCAGAAGCATGCTCTGGATGACTCCAGAGCTTACGCGGACGGGGCCTGTGAAAACATCGGGAACGAAGTTAGCGGAGGCAAGGTCGACGGTTCCCTTCCATGACTCGAGCGATTCCACCCTGGCATCGACCATTGGCCGGTCACGGAAGGAGATCTTTGCCGATTTCGGGTAAAGGTGATCCCCGAAATGCTGACTGTCGCCATTCTCGACCTTGATCCCGTCTTGAAACCACGCAACTCGAAGCGCGCCGGTATCGTCGACGCAGAACGAAGGCAATTTCCCGAGTGATTCGTCTGGGCTTCGGCTGACGGACTGCGGTCTCTCCAGCAGGCACTTTGTGGGAAGTGGTCCGAAATCCGTGTCTTCGGTCTTTTCGACTTCGAAGATCTGGGGCTTTGGATAGGGGTGGATGAGGTCCTGAAGCAGGAAAGCGAGATCCTGGGGAAGCAGCTTGCTCTCTCTACTACGCAGGCGGCCTGTTGCCGAGAGCAGGTAGGTGCCTTTGCGGTCTGGCTCTGTAAGCTCGACACGCATTTGGTCTTTACCGAGCGACCAAAGTTCCAGCGATCCGTTGATGCCGTCTTTCGAATCAAAACGGGTGTAGCTGACCTGCATGTGCCATGGCGGCAGATTGGCGGCGTCAAGCGAATTCAAAGCTGAGAGCTGCGCGAGTTGTTGGTTAAAGGTGTCCGTTTCCCCCTGCGGCGATGCGAACACGGATAGGCACCCTGCGCCAAGAAGCAGAACTACGGCCAGCGATTTAAGTGTGCGGTTACTCGGCGTAATGCAGCAAGCTGAAGACATCATGCCCGGCTAGCTTATCGCGGCCTTTGAGGAAGTCAAGTTCGATGGCGAAGGCGATGCCGGCGACGATGCCGCCGAGTTTTTCTACGAGTTCTACTGTGGCTTGCATGGTGCCGCCGGTGGCGAGGAGGTCGTCGACGAGGAGGACCTTCTGGCCGGGTTTGACGGCGTCGAGATGGAGTTCGAGGCAGTCCTGGCCGTATTCGAGGTCGTAGCAGACTTTGGCGGCGGGGGCGGGGAGTTTGTTGGCTTTGCGGACGGGGACGAAGCCGGCGTTGAGGCGGTAGGCGATGGCGGGGGCGAAGATGAAGCCGCGGGCTTCGGTGCCGAGGACGAGGTCGATGTCGGCGTCGATGTAGTGGGCGGCGAAGGCGTCGATGATTTGCGCGAAGCCGGTGGCGTCCTTGAGCAGGGTGGTGATGTCGTAGAAGAGGATGCCGGGCTTGGGGAAATCGGGGACGGTGCGGATGAGGGCTTTCAGCGGCTCGCAGACAGAGACTTCGATTTTCGACAACTTACCATGCTCCTTCGATTTTGAATGGCCCGAGCGCCTCGGCTTCAGATTCGAGGAGTTCGTGCTCGATGACGGCGTCGACGCGGCTGCCGCGTGAGCCTTTGCGGAGTTCGGTGCGGAGCTCCTGGATGGCGTGGGGCGGACCGGCGACGATGACTTCGACCTCGCCGGCGTCGGTATTGCGGACGGAGCCGTGCAGACCGAGTTCGGCGGCCTCGCGATGCACGAACCAGCGAAAGCCGACGCCCTGGACGCGGCCGCGCACAACAAAATGTACGACCATGACAAACCAGTGTCGCAAAGGCTGTGTGCCACGCGCAACCGGACGGAGTTGCCGCGAGAAACAGACAACCTCCATGCTTTCATCCGGCGTCTTTCATGATGAAGCATGCAATCCAGGCCAACAGCTACGATCGATCCCGCTGTTACCAGGCTTTTTGCGAGAGCGTTGAGTAGCTGCAGCCTGGACTTCGTCCGGTAAGGCTCCTTCGTTCTCCTTTGAATCACTTATGAGGAGATTTACCAGATGATGTTCACGTTGCGGCGTTCCCTTCCTGTTGTTCTGGCCCTTTCGGCCTCGTCCCTGTTTGCTCAGGACAGCTACCTAAAGACACATGGGGCGACCCTCTCTGTTGGCGGCACCGGGCAGTTCAGCACGATCCTGGAGAGCAATTCAGGCTATGTACCGTTCACTTACCCGATCCAGAACGGAACGGCGACGACGTCGATTTTTAACCAGCAGCAGTTTACGACGTGGTCCGCGGGCTTTGTGACTTCGCTGCAGTTCCATCCCGCGCCCTGGGCTGGCGTGGCGTTGAACTACGGCTTTACGCACTACCAGGAGCGGTTCGTGTACCAGTATGCGACGAACAGTAGCACCGGGCAGACGAACGTGCCGACGGATGCGCATGAGTTCACGGGCGGCTACCTGTTCCACCCGAAGCACATTCCGCTGCAGCCGTACGTTGAGGTCGGCGGGGGTGCGATCGACTTTGCGCCGTCGAACGCCTCAAACCAGTTCCGTGGAGCGGGTTTGCTGGAGACAGGGATTGATCTGCCGATCAAGAACGAGCATATCGGGTTCCGCGTGTCGGGCCGTTCGCTCTACTACCGGTCGCCGAACTTCTACAACCAGGCGTCGAGCAGCCGCTCGTGGCGTGTGACGGAAGAGCCGTCGGTGAGTGCGTTCTACCGCTTCTAGTAGCGTTTTCGAGAACAAAGAAGGGCGCAGCTTGAGGCTGCGCCCTTTCTTTTTGCGTGAGAGACTACGCGCGGCTCATGTAAGCGCCTTCGGCGGTGTCGACCTTGATCTTCTCGCCTTCGTTGATGAAGGGAGGAACCTGGACGACCAGGCCGGTTTCGGTTTTGGCCGGCTTGGTGACGGAGCTGGCGGTGGCTGACTTGATGCCGGGCTCGGTCTGGACCACGGTCATTTCGACGGAGGGCGGGAGTTCGATGCCTACGGCCTTGCCGTCGTAGAAGCTGACGGAGACGGGCAGGTTGGGGGTGAGGTAGTCGACGGCGTCGCCGAGCACGTCGTGCTTCAGGTTGGTCTGCTCGTAGGTTTCCTGGTCCATGAAATAAAAGTCGTCGCCGTCGTTGTAGAGGTATTCCATGCGGATTTCGTCGACGACGACGCGGTCAATGGGATCGGGGGAGCGGAAGCGTTCGACGAACATGGAGCCGGTGCGAATGTTGCGCAGCTTGGCCTGGATGAAGGCGCGGAGATTGCCGGGGGTGCGGTGTTCTACGGAGAAGACGAGATGCAGGTCGTCCTTGAACTTGATGATCATGCCGGGACGCATCTGCGTGGCGGGAATCGCCATAAACGAACTCCAAAATCAGATTTGAATTGATGGCTGCGGGGCGCTGGGAAGGGTGCGCTCGCGCATGGGGTGGTGCAGGGTGATTGTAGCGTACGGCCGCGTGGTGCAGGCTCGCCCTAGAGGCTGATGGGGGCCTGTGGGGTGAGATGGGGTTCCGGAGCGAAGCGGTCTTTGAGGCGGAGGAAGGGCCGTTCGAAGGCGTACCAGCTGAGGCAGGCGGTGGCGAAGACGAGGGCGAAGCTCAAGCCGGCCTCAAGCCAGGGCCGACGGTAGTGCAGCAGCTTGAAGACGGTGGTGAAGACGAGCGGGTGCCACACGTACAGGCCGTAGCTGACGCGGCCGACGAAGCGGAGAGGACGGACTTCCAAGGCGCGACACAACGGGCTTGTGGGGGAACAGAGCACCCATCCGAGGGCGCCGGCGTACATGGCGGCGAGGAGGGAGTATTTGGAGGCCAGGAACCAGGCATTGCCGAAGTTGCGGAAATGCACACCGAGAACGACGACCAGAACGGCCGCGAGGGTGGTGAGCACGGCGAGGAAAGAGCGATAACGGCGGAGGGATCCCTGGCTTTGGAGCACGGCCAGCACACCCCCGGCGGCGAGCCCATCGAGGCGTGTGAGGGTGAGGGAATAGACGTCGTGGTGCGAGGCCGCGAGCAGAAGGCGAACGAGGAAGCTCGTGACGATCAGGGCCGCCAGAATCCGGAGCAGAAAGCGCCGGGGCGTGAAAAGAACAAGGAAGGGCCAGACCAGATAGAACTGTTCTTCGACGGCGAGGGACCAGAAGTGTCCCGGACCGGCGATAGGCTTGCCGGCTGAGAGCCAGAAGTTCTGGAGATAGACCCAGAAGGGCCAGCTTACCGGGTAGAAGAAGATGGCCGTGACAAGGAGAGCGAGGTAATAGAGCGGAAAGATGCGAAGGCTTCGACGGGCGTAGAAGGTCTTGATTTCGGACCAGTCGCGGGGGCGCGCCTTGAGGAGGATGGAGGAGATCAGGAAGCCGGAGAGCACGAAGAAGAGGTCGACGCCGGTTTGCCCGAAGCTGACGAAGGAAGGCAGCGGGAGGCCCTCCTGCCCGGCGTGAAAGATGAGAACAAGGAGAGCGGCAATGGCGCGTATGCCATCGAGCGCCGGGTAGTACTTGTGCTCAGAACGCAAAAAGACCTCAGGGTGGGGTGTTTTGAGTATAGCGGGGAGGCGTTTGGGAGGGTTTACGGGCGGGAGGAGACGGGAGGCTGGTTTGACTCAGCTTCGCCGGAGTGGAAGATCCGATGAAAGAAGCGCCCGAGGGCGTGGAAGAAGCCGCCCTGTCTGGGCTTTGGCACGGCTGGGGTGGGGGAGGGTTCGGGGCCTACGCTGGGAGGGGGGCCCTGGCCTTCGCCGTAGGTGAAGGTGGTGCTTACCTGGGAGCTGGCGGTGCCGGGGGCAGCGGCGTTGGCGGCGTCGGCGGCCGGGGCGAGGCCCTCGCTCTGGGCCTGCGGGAAGGGGTGGGCGGCTTCGGCGGCCTGAGAGGGGGTGAGGGGATGGCCGGGTTTGGCGGCGAGCTGCTGGGGCGTGGCGGGCGGGCAGCCGCAGGGAGAGCGTTCGTGGTCGACGACTTTGTGCAGGTCGCCCTTGACGAAGAGGAGGTGCTGGTTGGGGAGGATCCGGTAGCTCTCGTTGGAGAAGGGGTCGGTAACGTTCAGGACAGGAGCGGAGGTGCCGGTGTTGTCGACGCAGGTGTCGCCTTCGCGGGTGACGCGGAGTTTGAGGTCGAGCGGGCCCCTGGTGACGGGGGTGAACTTGAGGTCGGGGGTGAGGAGGGCGTCCTGGGGCTGGCTGTCGGAGAAGATTTCCATCGCGCCGCGGTCGAGACCGAAGACAAGGGCGCCGGTGACGCCGGAGTGAAGGAGGTGAAACTCGCTGGTGGAGCAGACGAGGACATGGCCTCCGCGATGGAGGGCGATAGCGGCGTCGTGGCCGTAGGCGGTGATGCCGACGTTGGTGAAGAGGCGGGCGATTTCGCCGTCGACCTCGAGGCCGCCGGTGACGTGGGCGTCGCGGGTGGAGACGGCTCCCATGACCTCTGTTGCCTGCTGCTGGGCGGATGCGGTGATGGGCAGGAGCAGAACGGCGGATGCGGTGAGGAGTGTCGCTCGCTGGGCTATCGCCATGACTGCCCCAGGAAGTTGGCGATGAGCTGCTTGCCGTGGCCGGTGAGGACGCTTTCGGGGTGGAACTGGACGCCTTCGATGGGGAGGGTGCGGTGGCGGAGGGCCATGATGGTGCTTTCGCCGGCTACACGGGCGGAGATCTCGAGGTCGGCGGGGAAGGTCCCTTCGTCGACGAGGAGCGAATGGTAGCGGGTGCAGGTCATGGGCTGCGGGAGGTCGCTGAAGATGGTGCGGCCGTCGTGATCGACGATGCTGGTTTTGCCGTGCATGAGCTGGGGAGCGCGGACGACTTCCCCGCCGAAGGCTGCGCCGATGGCCTGATGGCCGAGGCAGACGCCTAGTGTGGGGATCTGGGCTTCGGCGGGGAGTTTGGCGAGGTGTTCGATGAGGGGGATGAGGATGCCGGCTTCGGCGGGGGTGCAGGGACCGGGGGAGAGGAGGATGCGGTCGGGGCGCAGGGCTATGACGTCGGCCGGGGTGAGTTCGTCGTTGCGGCGGACGAGGACTTCGGCACCGAGTTCGCCCATGTACTGGACGAGGTTGTAGGTGAAGGAGTCGTAGTTGTCGAGGACGAAGACCACATGGGTGATTCTAAGCTGCGTTGGGGCGGAAAGCGCTCACGCAAGGGGCGCGAAGGTTCGCGGAGGGCGCGACGGGATGTGACGGACTTTCTTGACGGCCAGGGTTCGGTTATTTGCGGCCGAGCACGGGGAGTTCGAGGCCGAGGACGTAGGCGTTGCAGATTTTGCAGATGTGGGGGTGGCAGATGTCGCCGGCGGCGGTGCGGGCCATGCCTTTGACCTGGTCGTCGCTGGCGCGGCGGAGGGGGGTCCAGCGGTGGCGGCAGACGAGCAAGGGGGCGAGTCGCTCGTGGAGTCTACAGACGGCGGCGCCGATGCCTTCCGCGTCGATGTGTTCGATGAGGTGAGAGAAGAAGAGGGGGGAGAGGTCGGCTATAACGGCGCGCCGGCTTACGTCGAAGCTGACGCCTTCGAATTCGACTTTGTCGACGAAGCCGAAGGCCTGCTTGGAGGTGAGGCGGAGGTGGCCGAGGGCTCGTTCCAGATGTTGTATTTGTTCTTCGATATCACCGGGCATCGCTTCTTTACGATATGCCAGGCGAGGTGAGGACGTGTGGCGTTCTTCGTACAACTTGCGTTTTGGAGGTGACACGAAGGTATGGGGAGGGCCTTCCGGGTTGCGCTTTTAGTGCTCCGGAGAGGCTAGGCCTGGCGGGCGCGCTCTATGGCGCGGATGACGGCGCGGGCTTTGTTGGCGCACTCGTCGAATTCGTTTTGGGGGACGGAGTCGGCGACGATGCCGGCGCCGGCCTGGATGTAGCCTTTGTCGCCGTCCATGAACATGGTGCGGATGGCGATGCAGGAGTCGAAGTTGCCGCTGAAATCAGCGTAGACGACGGCGCCGCCGTAGACGCCGCGGCGAACGGGTTCGAGTTCTTCGATGATCTCCATGGCGCGGATTTTGGGGGCTCCGGAGAGGGTGCCGGCGGGAAAGCAGGCGCGGAAGGCGTCGAGGGGGGCGAGGCCGGGGCGGAGTTTGCCTTCGAGTGCGCTGACGAGGTGCATGACGTGTGAGTAGCGCTCGATGAACATGAGGTCTTTTACGCGGACGGAGCCGAACTCGCTGACGCGGCCGAGGTCGTTGCGGCCGAGGTCGACGAGCATGATGTGTTCGGCGACTTCTTTTTCGTCGGCGCGGAGGCTTTGTTCGTGGGCCAGGTCGGCGGCTTCGTCGTCGCCGCGGGGGCGGGTGCCGGCGATGGGGCGGTACTCCACGTTGCGCTCTTTGACGCGGACGAGGAGTTCGGGGGAGGAGCCGACGATGTGGCAGTTGCGGGCAGGGCCGGCGGTGGTGTCCAGGCCGAAGCGGAGGAAGTACATGTAGGGAGAGGGGTTCACGATGCGGAGGGAGCGGTAGATTTCGAAGGCGTCTACGCCGGGGGTGCAGTCGTAGCGCTGGGAGAGGACGCATTGGAAGACGTCGCCGGCGGCGATGTATTCCTTGATCTGGTCGACAGCCTGGAGGAATTGGGTTGGTTGGGTGCGTGGGGTGATTTGCAGCGGGCCTGCGGCGGGGGTTGGGGCGGGGCGGGTGAGGGGTTGTTCGAGGAGGGCTTCGAGTTCGTCGAGACGGGCTTCGGCGTCGTCGAAGGCGGCGGCTGCGTTGGTGTCGGTGAGCGGCGAGCGGGCGCCGGCGGTGACGATGAGGTGGATGGATTGTTTCAGGTGGTCGAAGGCGAGGACCTGGTCGAAGAACATGAGGTGGGCGTCTGGGGCGCGGAGTTCGTCGGCGGCGAGGGTGGGGAGGCGTTCGATCTGGCGGACGACGTCGTAGGCGAAGAAGCCGACGGCCCCGGCGGTGAAGGGTGGGAGGCCGGGGAGTTTGGCGGGTCGGTGGGCTTCGAGTTCCCTTTTGAGTTCGGCGAATATGTCGGCGGAGAAGGTGTGGGCGGGGGAGGCGCCGGGGCCGCCTTCGCGGAGGGTGACTTCCCCGTTGCGGGCGGTGAGGACGCGGTAGGGGCGAACGCCGATGAAGGTGTAGCGGCCGATTTTTTCGCCGCCTTCGACGGATTCGAGGAGAAAGGCTTCGGGTTCGTCGGCGGCGACGCGGAGGAAGGCGCCGACGGGGGTTTCGAGGTCGGCGGGGACGGTGCGGGTGAGAGGGATGAGGGTATGCCGGGTGGCGAGACTAACAAATTCGGGTAAATCGGGGGTGGTTTTACGGGAGGTTTCGCTGCCGGGCATAGGGTTCATAGTAACCAAAGCGGATACCACCTTTGGAGGGTTGCCAAACCTCAAGTGGTGGGCCTAGTATCGGCCCCGTTTGCTGGGAATGACCCAGCGCGGCTGAAGAAAACCCGCCTCTCCTACCACCCTCGCACATCCAAGAAGAGGTGGGGCTGCATGCCAGCCAGAGAGGATCACCATGGCTCTTGAAAATCTGGTCCCGACAGAAGAAGCGTTGGCAGCACGGCCGGGCCCTGTAGGAAAGAAGGACAGCAGTATGGCAGTACGGAGTAGTCAGGTTTCGCTGGCACAGGAGACCAATCCCTGGGAGGCACAGGCCGCCCGCTTTGATACAGCAGCACGGAAGCTGAATCTCGACGCTGGAATCTGGAAGGTTCTGCGGTATCCCCAACGAGAAATTATTGTGCATATCCCGGTCCAGATGGATTCGGGTGAGGTGGAGGTATTTACGGGTTACCGGGTGCAGCACTCGGTGGCGCGTGGGCCGGCGAAGGGTGGGATTCGGTACTCCCCTGATGTATCGCTTGACGAGGTAAGGGCGCTGGCTTCCTGGATGACGTGGAAGTGCGCGGTGGTGAATATTCCGTTTGGCGGCGCGAAGGGTGGCGTGATCTGCGACCCGAAGACGATGAGCCAGGGCGAGCTGGAGCGGATGACGCGGCGCTATACGGCGGAGTTGATTGAGTTTATTGGCCCGGAGAAGGATGTGCCGGCGCCGGATATGGGCACCGATGAGCAGACGATGGCGTGGATTATGGATACGTATTCCATGCACACGCGGCAGACGGTGACGTCGGTGGTGACGGGCAAGCCGATCAATATGGGCGGTTCGCGCGGACGGCGTGAGGCTACGGGCCGGGGTGTCTCGGTGGTGTGTGACGAGGCGTTGAAGCACCTGGGCATGCGGCCGGAAGATACGTCTGTGATCGTGCAGGGCTTCGGCAACGTGGGATCGCATGCGGCGCATTGCCTTTGGAGCAAGGGCTACAAGGTGATCGGGATTTCAGAGTATGACGGCGGTTTGTATAACGCGAACGGACTGGACATCTCGGAGTTGCTGCAGTTCAAGGCACGGAACCGGACGATTCATGGGTTCCCAGAAGCGGAGGCGGCGGATAAGGATGAGCTGCTGCTGAAGCCTTGCGGGATCCTGATTCCGGCGGCGACGGAGAATGTGCTGACCAGCCAGAATGCGGACCGGGTGCGGGCGCGGATTGTGTGTGAAGGGGCGAATGGCCCTACCACGACTGTGGCCGACGAGATCTTTGCGCAGAATGGCGTGTTTGTGATTCCGGACATCCTGGCGAATGCCGGCGGGGTGACCACAAGCTATTTTGAGTGGGTGCAGGATCGGATGGGGTACTTCTGGACGGAACAGGAAGTGAACCAGCGTCTGGACCGGATCATGGCGGACAGCTTTACGGATGTGCTGCAGTATGCGGTTGCGCATGAGGTGGATAACCGGATTGCGGCTTACATGCTGGCGGTGGACCGGGTGGCGTATACGACGAAGCAGCGTGGGATGTACGCGTAGTTTTCGGATGTAAGAAGGGCGGGCCGCCTTTAGCGGGGGTCCGCCCTTTTCTGCGTGCAATTTAGAGCTGGTACTGGGGGCCGAGTTTGCGGCGGGCGACGAGGTAAAGCAGGGCGGACCCGGTCAGGGTGAGGACAAGGCTCTCGGGTTCGGGGGTCGGGGCCGGGGTGGGTACGAACTGGAAGCCGGGGTCGGCGAGGGGCGCGGCGATGTAGACGAAGGAGGTGGCGACGGGATCGCCCGCGCCGGTGCCTGTGCCGGTGAAATTGCCGAGGAGCTGGGTGGGGGTCTCTGTGCTGTCGAATTCGAAGCCGCTGAGGGACTGGCCTGCGGTGAGGAGGTTGGTGGTGGTGGTCCAGCGAATGGCTGCGCCCGCGTTGGTGACGGTGTCGGTCCAGCCGGCGGGGTTGATAACGGCGGTGGGTGCGGCGGAGAGGAAGCCTGCGCCGGGGACCCAGGCGAACCAGAAGGTGCCGATGGTGGTGGTGCCGATGTTGTTGAGGGTGAAGTCGTACTGGTAGACGCCTGGGGAGATCTGGGTGTCTGTGTAGGTGGCGGTGGCGGAGATGCCGGCGGCGTGGGCGACGGGGTTGACGGCGGCGGTGAGGCTGGCGAAGACGAGTG
>CAZZWG010000050.1:15138-16217 GCA_964657685.1 Verrucomicrobia bacterium Tous-C9LFEB
GGCGTGTGACAGAATGACAGACAGGCCGAGCTGCCCGTGAATCTTCCCAATTCCATCACGTTGAGCCGCATTGCCGCCGTTCCGGTGCTGATCTGGGCTTTGTCGGGGTCGTCCCCGATCCATGGGGTGCATGGCGAGCAGGAGATTTTTGCTTCGCTGGTGTTTATTGCGGCCTCGATCACGGATGGGCTGGATGGGTACCTGGCGCGGAAGCGGGGTCAGATTACGACGCTGGGGATGCTGCTGGATCCGCTGGCGGATAAGTTGATGATCTGTTCGGCTTACATTGTGCTGGTGGCGTATACGCCGAGCGTGGTGAAGCCGTGGATTGCGGTGGTGGTGATTGGGCGGGAGTTCCTGGTGTCGGGGTTGCGGTCGATTGCGGCGACGGAGGGGTTCACGATTGAGGCTTCGGATATTGGGAAGCTGAAGACGGTGATCCAGATTGTGAGTGTGGTGGCGGCGATTTTGAATCACCGGTGGGTGGTTTGGGATTTTGGGGGGTCGTTCGTGGTGGGGGTTCACCTGATTGCGGTGGTGGCGATTTACTGGATGACGGTGGTTTCGATTGTGTCGGCGGTGGATTACTTTGTGGGGTTCTGGCGGAAGGTGGAGGGGGCGAGCGATACGCGGCGGAAGCGGCGGTCGTCGGTGCTGAGCCGGAGGAAGCCGGTGGTGGAGAGTGGGGCTTAGGGGTTTGGGCTCAGGGCTCAGGGCTCAAGGCTTAGGAGTGTTGGAGATCGGCAGCCTTTACCTCAGCGGCTGAAGCCGCTTGATTTGGGTTCGCTTTATGGCACCCATTCGACTGCGCTCAGGGCGGGCTCTGAAGCCGTGCCCCTTCTGTTTAGGTGCTAGCCACTTTGGATCGAAGGACTTGCATGACTGTTTCGGCGAGGGCGGGGACGGTGGCTTGCCGGGATTCTGCATGGGGTGGGAGGTTGAGTTGGCGGAGGGTTTCTGAGGTAATGGGGCCTATGGAGACGCGGAGGGAGTTCTCGGGGAGGGTGACGGCTGCGGCTTCGAGTAGGGTGAGGAGGTTGCGGGCGGTGGAGGAGCTGGTGAAGGTGATGGCGTGGGGG
>CAZZWG010000051.1:0-4575 GCA_964657685.1 Verrucomicrobia bacterium Tous-C9LFEB
TACTTGTTGTAGTTGGAATACTCCACTGCGCCATCGGAAAAACTCATGTCCCAAATCTCGTATGCAGTGAAGTTGAACACCTGGACACTGACCTCACCGGAAAAGGCAAACAGCAGGTCTCCGGTCGTGTGATCCAAAGATGCGCGCGTCACCTCTCGGTCAGCCAGGCAGTCCCGCAGAACAGCTACTGCGTCAATCGGAGCGGGCAAGCCGTATTTCTGCTCGTGGTCGAAACTGCTGATGCCCGCTTTCGCGCCCTCGATGATTCGCCAGTACGCTGCGGTCAGTTTTGCCCCCGTCGAGAAACGGAACAAGACGGATGCCTGTCCCGGCTCTGGGTACCCGTTTCCAGGCAAAATGCTGACTCGTGTTCCTATTAGCGCGGAGAGCGAACTGTCGAAGTCGGTCACCATACAGACCGAGACTACATCCTGAAACAGAGTGCCGGTGTCCGGGGGTATTCTCGCTGGCAAGCTTCTGGACAAAGACCGTGATCGTGGGTCCGCTACGTGGACTAATGTGGCAAGTGTCCGCTAAACGGGCTTATCGGAAACTTCATAATCGCCCTAATCCAAAACACCTGCCATAAAACACCACCGCGCAATCACTCCCGAGCCGCAGGCACCGCAAGCACCGCAACCGCACTCTCATCCACCAGCCAGGCCACCCCATACAACACCAAACACCCCACAAACAAACCCACGCTCACCGTAAACCAGATCAGCGCCATAAAGAGGCTAGCGGCCAGCACACAGTTCGCCGCCACCACCACCCTCTTCGCCAAACCCTGAGCGCTCATCGACAACCCCCTACCTCAAACCCCAAAACCTCGCGTCCCGAACCCGAACATCAACCCTGAACAGAAGCCGCAGCCGCACTTAGTCTCTACAGACTCCACGGAAGCACAACAGTTGCGTAGCTCCCTTGATTCCCTGATTTAACCCTTCGACGCAACCCACGCGACTTTGACCCAAAACCTTCTTCAACCATTCACAAAACGTAGCCACCCAACGACACCTGACCCCTTCCCGTCGCGCCCTTCGCGAAACCTTCGCGCCCTTTGCGTGAGCGCTTTTCCCCTCCCCGCCGACACCCTAACCCGCAAACGCAAACCGCTCCAACAACCGCCACGGCCCCCCCAGATACTCCCACCAATCCAGCCCCACAGCCTCCACCTCCCACGCCGCAAACCCCGCCCCCAACACGGCCAGAAGCGCCTTCGCCTCCTGGGGCTCCACCTTGTTCTGCACCACAACATGCGGCTTCAAGGGCTGCTTGTCCTGCGGCGTAAGAAACGGCCGGAACTTCTCCACTAACCCACGATGCAGCCGGGTGATCTCCGGGGCCTGCAACTCATAAAGCACACCCCGCCCCATCGACCGCACACCTTCCACCCGCATCCGGAACCCCGCCGTCGCGTCCGCCGCCTCCCGCAGCGCATGCCGCGTATTCCCGTCGCCCGGCAAGGAATGAAACAGGCTGATGTGCGCCGGAATCCGGTTCAACGCCGGCGGAAAATGCCGCTGCCGCTGCTCCTCAAACCACGCCTGCGAATCTGCATCTAAACCCAACGTAACGATGGTGATCAACGGCCCATCCTCCAGTCCAGTCTCCTTGGGATGCCAAACCCACGGGCCGCTACACTCGCAACAACCGCCTGCCCCACAATCAGGGCACTTTCTACGCCCTCCAAAACGACCAAAGTCCAACTCTAACTTCCCTGCTCCCAGGACTTTGCAAGAAACAGGGGGAAGGGACCACCCCCCTCACGCCAACCCCTCAATCATCCTGGTCGCCCCACGATCAATACCCGCTCTACGCCTCGCCCGGAACACTCGGCTCCGCAACCCCTTCACCGTCTTAATCCTTCTCCTCCTCACCCCCGCAGCCCACGCCCGCATAGCCCTCATCGTCGGCGAACCCTTCGGTACCTTCGGCAAAATCATGCCTCAGGGCCACGCCTCGATCTACCTCGAAAACCTCTGTGTCGAAACCCCCGTCCACCTTCGTCCCTGCCACCCGGGCGAACTCGGCGCAGTCGTCTCCCGCTACCACGACCTCCGCCATCCCGCCGCCGACTGGTTAGCCTTCCCCCTCCCCATCTTTCTCTACGGCACACCAGACCTCACCCAGGTCCCCGCCGAGATGACCGCAGCCCGCGAAACCGCTCTCCGCGAACGCTACCGCCAAACCAACCTCACGCAAGTCCTCCCCGACCGCCTAAACAAACACGGCGCCCCTACTCCACCTCCCTACGGCGACTGGGAAGAAGGAATAGGCGCCGCCTTCGACCGCCGCCTCTTCCTCTACAGCTTCGACACATCACCCACCCAGGAGGAAGCCATCCTCCACTGGCTCAACGACACCCCCAACCGCCGCGCGTACACCCTCGGCCGCCACAACTGCGCCGACTTCGCCGCCGATCTCCTCCGCCTCGCCCTGCCACGCGAAGTCTTCCGCCGTAACGTCCTCGCCGACTTCGACATGACCACCCCCAAAACCCTCGCCCGCGAACTCGACGCCTACGGCAAAACGCACCCCCAACTCCACCCCGCAATCTACGAAGTCCCCCAAATCCCCGGAACCCTCCCCCGCAGCCGCCCCATCCGCGGAGCCGCCGAATCCCTCATCACCAACCGCCTCTACTTCACCGTCGTCCTCGTCACCCAGCCCGAACTCATGCTCACCAACTGGATCATCTACGAGAAACGCGGCAAGTACCCGCTCGGCTACAACGCAAGAACCGTCTCTCCGTCGGTATGGCAGCCCCCCACCGACGACCGCGCCGAAGCCACTCCAGACCAGCATCTGCCAGACTCTACTTCGGTGCAGCAGACGCTCCCGTCGACCCCGTCCCAGCCTTAGCCGGCGCACCCGCCGCTGCCTCATACTTGCGCACAAACTCCTGCGACATCGCATTGATCTGCGGCTGCAGCGTCACCAGCTTGCCACTCGTCAGCGCCATGCTTTTCTCCGTCAACTCGGGCGTCTTCGCCAGCAGGCGCTGCCCCACCGCGCCCTTATAGAACGCAAGAATCCCGTCAATCTCGCCTTCGCTGTACGTGCTCGAATACAACGCAACCATCTGCGGCTCCAGCACCGTCCAGCTCATGTTGTCCTTCACAATGGCCATCACCTTGCCTTCGTACTCCTCCAGCAAGCGCTTCTGCTCGGCGTTCATGTTCCCCGCACCCGGCACCGAACGCATCGACAACTCCATCTGCTTGTGCACCGAATCCGTGATCTGCTCCGTCATCCGGTTCACATGCATCACCTGAAAGAGCTCGACCACCTTGGCTCGCTTGGACGCATCATCCGCGCGCGCCGGCACGGCCATCCATGCGCCCATCAACACTAGCCCGAAACCCAACCGCTTCATTCAGCCTCCTCACTGCCAACAGCGACATCTCCCGCCACGGGCTTGCGCGCAAAGTAATACAAACTAAACGCCAGCAATCCAAACATCACCACACTCACCCAATCCTTGTACAGCGGGTTCGTCGGCGCGAACTGCGGGACCGTCGTGTGCGAAACATCCTGGTAAATCTTCACGCACACACCCACCAGCCCCATAATGCCGCCTGCCGCAATCAAGCCAGACGCATACAAACTCCCCGACGAAATCTCCTCGCCCATCGCCGCAGCCATCCCCGCCCGCAACGCCGCCCGGTCCACCATCCATCGCACAACCCCACCGCAAAAGATCGCCAGCGTCGTCCCAATCGAGAGATAGGCCCCCACCGCAAACGTCAGCGAGCGGATCCCCAGCAACTCAATCCCGATCACTAGCGCCACCCCCAGCAGCACCAGGCTCCACGGCAGTTTCCGGCTAAGAATCCCATTGATCACCGTAGCCATCAGCCTCCCCTGCGGCGCCGCCGCACTCTCACTGCCAATTCCCTGCACCCACTGAATCTCAATCTTCCCCGTAGCCGGGTTGTACAAATACTTGCCGTCCTCCAGCGTTGACGACCCAATCGCATTCAACAGCACAAATTGCCTGGCGCCATTCACAGTCTCCTTCGCCGTCCCGGACTCAGCCTTCACCAAAGAGTGCGGCGTAATCGTGATCGAGTCGCGTGTGAAAGGCCCCTGATCCTGCACACCATCCGGCAACGCCGCCAGGGAGATAGCCCGCGGCGTCCCTAACCGCTGAAAGCTCTCAAAACCCTTGTTCATCGCGCTCAACGTAGGCCCAATCGCAAACACACTCACGATCACCCCCACCATCACCGCCACCTGCTGCTTCCACGGCGTCGCCCCAATCAAAAATCCCGTCTTCAGATCCTGCGAAGTATCCCCCGCATTCGAGGCTGCAATACAAACGACTCCTCCAATCGTGATCGCCAGCGCCCCAAACGCCGGCGCCGTCCATCCCTTCACCAGGAAGATCGCCGCCGTCGCCATCAACGTAGCAATCGTCATCCCGCTCACCGGACTCGCACTCGACCCCACAATCCCTACAATGCGCGCACTCACCGTTACAAACAGAAACCCAAACACAATCACCAGCAACGCCGCCGCCAAATTCGCCAGTACCCCAACCTGCGCCCCCGGCACAGGCTTGAACTGCAA
>CAZZWG010000051.1:4675-16199 GCA_964657685.1 Verrucomicrobia bacterium Tous-C9LFEB
CCACGAAAACACCCCACCCGCCAGCATGATCGCTGCCACCCGAATGCCAATGATGTACCCCACGCCCAGGTATTCCGGCGTCACATCCGCCCGGATAGCCGCACCCCGCAAGATCTGCTGTCCCTTCGGATCGAAGTTCGGTTGCCAGTTCGGCGTAGGCGGAAACAGCCCCAGCAAATTGTCGTTCTGCAGCAGCGTATACAGCCCACCCAACCCCAACCCCAGGAACACCCGGCTCGCAAACGACCCACCCCGCTCCCCCGCCTGCAGCACATCCGCGCAGGCCGTTCCTTCCGGGTAAGTCAGCGTCCCATGCTCCTCCACGATCAACTGCCGCCGCAGCGGAATCATGAACAGCACACCCAGCCACCCGCCAAACAAAGCCAGCGCAAAGATCCGAAAACTCTGCAGGTCGAACCCCAGGAAAATCAACGCCGGCAGCGTAAAGATCACACCCGAAGCGATCGACTGCCCGGCATTCCCTGTCGTCTGCACGATATTGTTCTCAAGAATCGAAGCCCGCCCAAACGCGCGCAGGATCGAAATCGACAGCACTGAAATCGGAATACTCGCCGCAACCGTAAGCCCCGCCCGCAATCCCACATATACCGTCACCGCACCAAAGATCACGCCAAAGACGCTGCCCAGCGCCAGGGCCCGAAAGGACAGCTCCTTCCGGCTCTCATGAGCAGGCACAAAGGGGCGGAAGGTAGTCGGTGAGGCCATCTATGAAGTTCTCCTAAGCAGGCTTCTGAGCAATGCTCAGGAGTGTATCGCGTCCCGCGCAGTCTCCGCCGAGACTACCCCGCGATGCGCATCGTCCGACCATGGCGACTCACAATCGCCAGCTTCTCCGTAGCTAGGATCCGCCGCGCCTGCGAACGCGCGTGACTATGCCACGGCCCACTCGCATCCAGCCGGCTGTATGCCGTCCAGTGCCGCAACGCCTTTCGCGTCTCACCCAACCGCTCGTAGGCCAATGCCAGGTTGTAGTGCGCATCCGCATACTGCGGCACCAACGCCAGCGCCCGCTCGTACGCCTTCACGGCTTCACCCAGGCGCATCTGCTCATCCAGCACGTTGCCCAGGTCGAAGAACGCGAGCGCATACTCCGGATCCGCCTCCGTGGCCTGCCGGTAGAGCTCCTCCGCCGCCGCATACTCACGCTCGTTGTACCGGATCGTTCCCAGGTTGATCAACGCCGGTGCATGACGCGGTTCCAACGCCAGCAGCTCCCGGTAGGAGCTTTTCGCTTCATCCAACGTCTCTGGACGCTCCTCCAGCCGCACCGCCCGCTGGAAGATCTCCTGCAGACGCAACGCCTGAACCATGGCGTTTGCCGGCTTCTGCTTTACGACCGCCATGGTCGCCTGCGCAGATCCATCGAAATCGAAAGCAAGCTGCGAACTCAGCGGGTCCAGCAACGCCCCACCCTGCCGGAACACAATCCTTGCCCTGCCCGGTGCCAGGTGCGGCGCCACCATCGCACTCGCCAGCGGATGACTCATTCCCGCAACTTTGCCCATCGCGTCCACGGAACGCCGAATGCTCTTCGCCGAGATCCGCGTTGCCGCCAGATCCCGCAGCTTGCGCAATCTCGAAAGCGCATCGAAACCGTAACCCTCCGCCGGCTCTACCAGGCCCGCCCGTTCCCACATGGCAAGCTGGCCCACCGGAAGGCGAAGAATGCGAAGGACGTCTTGACGTCGGTATTCCGTCACGGCGCGAGGCTCCCGGAGGGCTGTGCGGCAACCATTCAGTCCCTTGCCTGAGTATGCGCGGCATCACGTTGCCCAGCAAGACCTTGCGATGCCCTTATACGCAGAAAGCCGTGGATAAAATGGAACCAAACCAAATACACCAGGGTACGCACGAGCACGCCGCTTCAGGGTCATTACCAAGGGTGTAGCCGGACACTTGGCCGAAAGTTTGGTCCAGGCGAAGAACTCGCGTAAAATGAACAAGTTAGCCTTAGTCAGAACCCCTTCTCCCGCCGAGTAGTCCGACCCAACCCGAGGCACGTGACATCCCGGCGATTACTCCTGTCCGCCCCTTAATGCGAAAGTGGGACAGCCAGCCCGCCTGCCTGCTCCGTATCCTCCAGTGAATGACGGAGATCGCGTTGAACGTTGAGGGAACCGAACAGGACGCCGGAGAGCAGTACGGGGTGTCCGAACTCCCTCACGACCCGGCGCTGGATGACATCGCCCGCCTCGCTGCCGAACTCTGCGGCGCCCCCGTAGCCGGTGTCGGTCTTCTGCAATTAGAAAGCACCTCCGTCATCGGAGGCTACGGCTTCAACCCCCTGGAAAACTCGTACGCGGACGTGCCGTGTGAGACGACTCTCGAAGCCGACGGCATCTACCAGGTTCCCGACGCCCGGCGCGACCCCGCTTACGCCCCCGAGGGCATCGTTTTGGCCGGGGTTCGCTACCGCTTCTACGCCGGTGCTCCCGTCCAGACGCCCACCGGCAGTGCAATCGGCGTTCTCTTCGTCCTTGACACCGCGGTGCGCAAACTCACCGCTTCACAGCTCGAATCCCTCGAAGCGCTCAGCCACATGGTCACTACCCGGCTGGAGTTAGTGAAGCGGACCCGCGAAGCGCAGCGCGCCGCCCGTGCGCGACAACGGGTCGAAGCCGCCCTCACGGTCGAAAAGAATTTCGTCGCCGCCGTGCTCGATATCGTGGGCGCTCTGGTCATTGTCTTCGACGCGGACGGACGCATCGTTCGCTTCAACCGCGCCTGCGAGACGATCTCCGGCTATCGCTCCGCCGAGCTCGTCGGCCAGTTCGCCTGGGAACAGTTAATCCCCAATGAGGATGTGCGTCAGTACATCAAGGACTTCGAGCGCATTCGCAACGGCCATTTCCCGACCTCCTTCGAAAACCACTGGCTCGCCCGCGACGGCGTCCGTCGCCGCATCTCCTGGTCTGCAACGGCTCTGGTGGATTCCCAGGGGCAGGTAGCGTTCATCATCGCTACCGGCATCGATGTCACCGTCCAGCGGGTAGCCGAGTCGAAAATCCGCGAAAGCGAAGGGCGCTACCGGCAGATCGTTGAAGGCTCCCTCGGCCTAGTCTGCACCCACGATCTCGAGGGACGGATCTTGTCCATCAACGGCCATGGCGCTCAGAACCTGGGCCGCAAGGTCGAGGAAGTTGTCGGTCACACGCTCGCGGAACTCACCTCCCCCGACCGCAGACATCTCCTCGCCGCTTACCTCGAGAGCCTCGTCACCCACGGCGAAGCCCAGGGCCTCATGCACCTTCAGCACAGCAACGGCGAAGATCGTGTGCTCGCCTATCGCAACCGTCTCGTGGAATTGAAGGAGGGCGCCTCCTATGTGCTTGGCTTTGCCGTTGACATCACCGAACAGGTGCGCGCCGAAGAGCAGCTCCGCACCCTCAGCCGCCAGTCCAACTCCGTCCTCGAAACTGTGGGCGACGGCATCTACGGTATCGACCTCAACGGCCTCATCACTGTCGTCAATCCTGCCGCCGCGGAGATCCTCGGCTTCACCCCGGAGGAGATGCTTGGGCAGAATATGCACCAGCTCACTCACCACACACGCCCCGACGGTACACCCTACCCCGAAAGCGAGTGCCCCATCCAGGGCAGCCTCCGCGATCTCGCCACCGTGCGTGTCACCAACGAGGTCTTCTGGCGCAAAGACGGCAAACCCGTCCCAGTGGAATACGTCGCAAGACCCCAGATTGAAACCATGGAGCACGCCGATAGCCAGGTAGAAGGGCAGCGCCGCAGCCGCGCCGTGGGTGTCGTCGTTGCCTTCACCGACATCAGCGAGCGCAACGCCCTCGACAAGATGAAAGACGAATTCATCTCCACCGTCTCGCATGAATTACGCACACCCCTCACCAGCCTCCGCGCCGCCCTCGGGCTCCTCTCCGCCGGCGCGCTGGAAAATCGACCCGAGAAGATCCAGCAGATGATGGACATCGCCATCGGCAGTACTGACCGGCTCGTTCATCTTGTCAACGACATCATGGATCTCGAACGCATCGGCTCCGGCAAAGCTGAAATGCATTTCGTCAGCTGCTCTGTGGAAGAGATCTTCCGTCGTGGCATGGGCGTCCTGCAGGCCCAGGCTGCCAAGGCCAAAGTACAGTTCGTCGTCGAAGCCAACGGTGTCACACTCTGGGCTGACCCTGATCGCATTCAGCAGACGATCACCAATCTCCTTTCCAATGCCATCAAGTTCTCCCGCCCCGAAAGCGAAGGCCCACACCAGATCGTCCTTAAAGCCTCGTCGCTCGCCGACGGCCAGGCCCTGATTGAGGTCCAGGACCACGGCCGCGGCATCCCCGTGGACAAGCTTGACGCCATCTTTGAACGCTTTCACCAGGTCGACGCCTCCGATTCCCGCGCCATGGGAGGGACCGGCCTCGGCCTCGCTATCTGTCGCGCCATCGTCGCCCAGCACGGCGGCCGGATCTGGGCCACCAGCACCGTCGGCGAAGGCTCCACCTTCCATCTCACGCTGCCTACCCTGCCCAGCCGCCGTCTCCGCTAAAGGCCACGCCTCTCCCCTGGCCCACTTCGTTGCTCGGGCACACGAATGCCTGCTGCTCGCCCTTGTCTAACCATCTGCGACGAAGAAGGCAAGCCGCCGCGACGAAGACCTCGGCAGAAAGCGCAAGCCTCTCTCGTTCCCCAACAACCTACTCAAGCGTATTTCCCCCATTCACCGCGATCTTCTGCCCCGTCACAAAACTTCCACCCTCCCCCGCCAGAAACGCCGCAAGCCGTCCGACCTCCGCGGCCATCCCCATCCTCCGCAGCGGCACGCCGCCCGCATACGCCTGCATGTCAGCCTCGGAGGCGTCCACCGAACGCTCGGTCGGAATCCACCCCGGCGCCAACAGGTTCACCGTAATCCCGTCCGGCCCCAGCTCCCGCGCCCATGACCGCGTCTGCCCCAGCTGCGCTGCCTTGGCCGCCACATAGTTGGCAAATCGCGGATTCCCCAGCTCGACCACCTCACTCCCAATCTGGATCACCCGCCCAAACCCGCGCGACCGCATCCCCGGCAGTACCGCCTGCAGTAACAGCAGCGGCGACTTCACAAAGTATTCAAGCTGATCCAGATACGCCTGCCAGCTCTGCTCTTCAATCGCCAGCATGGGCTGATGGCCTGTAGCATTCACCACCAAAATAGCGACAGTACCCATCGCTCGCTCAATCTCCGCGACCAGCCGCGCCACTTCGCTCTCTTCGCGCACATCCGCCCCAAACGCCCGAGCCTCCAGCCCACGCCGAGCCAGGTCCGCACAGAGCGCCTCCGCCCGCGCACGGCTGGCAAAGTAGTTCACCGCTACCCCAAATCCAGCTTCAGCCAGCGCCGTCGCGATGGCGGCACCCAACCCACGCGATGCGCCCGTCACCAATGCAATTCGTTTCACTCCAGGAGCATAGCCCAGCCACGCCATTTGCCGCGCCCCCACCCGGTCTCTATAGTGGACCTCACATCATGCTCCGCACCCTTCACGTCCTCTCGTGCGCCCTCGTTCTTACTTTCCCGTCCTCGCCTGCCGCGATACCCCATCAGCGCGAGGCCGCCGTCCCAGGCCCTTTCCAGACCTCCACCGATATCGGCTCAGCCCAGCGTGGCGTCACCACCTACAACGCCGCCGGACCAGCCTACGAGGTCATGGGCGGGGGCGATGACGTCTGGGGTACCGCCGACGCCTTCCGCTTCGTCTGGACCCGTGTCTCCGGCGATGCTTCCCTCGCTGCCAACCTCCACATCAACGCGCCCGTCAGCTATCGCATCTCCAAAGGCATGCTCATGTTCCGGGCCAGCCTGGAGCCAGGCTCTCCCTACGCCGACGTCGCCATCCACGCCGACGGGCACATCACCCTCCAGTACCGCCTTACCCCGGGGGGCGAAACCAAGGACGTCACCTTGCGCGAGAACAACGTTCCCCGCCTCCGCATCGTGCGCCGTGGCGACCGCTTCACCGTCTACGCGGGCACAGAGAAGACCGGCACCGCCAACCCTGCCTCCATCACCATCCCTATGGAAGGCGGCATCTACGTCGGCCTTGGCGTCTGCTCGCACAACACTGACTCGCTCCAGGGTGTAACCTTCTCGAACATCGCGCTGGAAGGCACCATCCAGCAATGAAACGTACTCCATCCACTCTTAAAAACTCACAAATCGATTTCCTCAGCATCTCCTGAAGGCCACCGGGGTTGCATCTACTATGAGCATGCTTGCGTCTTCCCGAACGGACTCCCAGTCGGGTCACCAGACCGCTTCGGCACCCGGCTCAGAAACCAACAGCCTGACCACACGTTTCCAGCCTTACATCGAAGAACTACGCGACTTCTTCGCCAGCCGCCATCTCCCTCTCAACACACCCGACAGCCTCCCTCTCTTCCTCGACCATCTGCGTGACCCGGCGTTCCACGAGGAAACGGTCTCCATGGTCCGCTCCATCCTCTACCGCGAAGAGACCCTGCCCCGCATCGATCTCACGCAAATCCTCGCCATTGCCATAGCCGGCCCACACATTCTGGATGAGGCGCCGGAGCTTCACCAATCTCTCCGCGCAATCCTTGCTTTCGTCCAGGAAGTCGCCCGCGCTCGAAGGGGCTTCCCCCCCACCGAGCTACTCACGCCACAGCCCGACACTCTCCCCGCTGCCCTTCCCGCCTCAGAGCCAACACAGAACAGCAACGCCCATCATCCCCCGGCAGCATCCACAGCAGACGTCGCCGAAATCGTGCCGCCACGGGAGCAGGGACCCCTCCAGACTCCCCGGTTGCCCTACCCCCTTCTCTCGCAGAAGGCTCCGGAGAAATTAAACGATCCCACATCTCCCAGCCCCGAAGAGCAACCCGCCCCAGCCACGAAACTACCTGCGGCCACTCCTCCGATTTACGTCTCACCGCTGCTTGCCCGACCATCACTGGCTACTCTGCTGCGTCGCTCCTACTGGATCCCGGGTGTCCTCGTTCTCGCCCTGGCACTAGCCGCCGTCTTCTTCCTAAAACGGCCGGGCAGCCTTCCCCCTGCGGCATCCACTCCGCCAGCCATCAACGCTGCCGCGCCCACTCGGCCAAAGCCCAGCGCCTACGGCAGGCCCCTGCATGCTCCTTCTAGCCAGGTCTTCACGTCAGCTCCTGACACCACCGCAGACACTACGAGCCCACCTCAGTCTCCCGCTCCTCTTCCACCGGAGAGATCGACCGGGAACCCACGCGAACTCTTCAGACCCTCTCGTTCTGCTTCGAAAAGCACACCAGCGTCCCACTTGGCAGCCATCAACCCGCTGGCTCCACGCGAGGGCGTCTTCCTCGCCTCCTCAGGCGCCATGGCCTCCCATCTCCTCTCCGCCCCCGCTCCCGGCTACCCCAAACTCGCCAGCTTGACCCACATCGAGGGCCAGGTCATCGTGCAGGTCGTCGTCGGCCGCGACGGCAAAGTCTCAGCCACCCGCGTTCTCGATGGCCCTCACCTGCTTCGCAGCGCCGCCGAGCACGCCATCCACAAGTGGCGCTACCGGCCCTATCTCGTTGACGGCCACCCTACCGACGTCGCCACCATCGTCACGGTCAGCTTCCACCTGCGCTAGCGGTTTATCCCCACGCTCTACCAAACTGTTGAAACGCCTTCATACCGTCGAATATCTGCGTCCTCCGTCAGAAGCCGTAGATCGTTCGCAAGAGCCTGAGCCATGAGGATCCGGTCGAAGGGACCTCTGTGGTGCATCGGAAGGCGCTCAAGCAGGAGAAGGTCCTCATACCGGACCGGCAGAACAGCAATGCTGTTCTCTTTTAGCGAGTCATGGATGAATGCAACTGTGGAACCAGGCGTGTGCAGCTTGCCGAGACGAATCTTGATACTCAGTTCCCAGAGTGATGCCAAAGAGAAGTACATCTCGTGTTCGTCGGAGCGAAGCAAGCCTTTGGCCTTGGTAGAAAGCCGGGGATCCTTCAGCAATGACCACACGAACACATGCGAGTCGATGAGGATCCTCACTCGAGGTCACGCCCAACTTCGAACAGATCTGCAATCGCTTCCCCGATCGATCGAGAAGTAAAATCCTCCGAAATCCAGATTTTGCCAATCCCACTGCCAATCAGGTCCCTGCGCGAGTGCTTGCTCTCTTCAACTAACACCAGCTTCACCGCGGGTTTGCCGTTACGCGCGATGACAACGTCTTCCCCGCTCTCAACCGCAGCAATCAGCTTCGAGAGATGAGTCTTCGCATGGTGAACGTTCACTTCCATTCCTAAAGCTTAGCTAAGGATCATAGCTAACGCAGCACTGTGTCCCAGGCACAGGCACAAAGACAAAGGGCGAACTCTTGTGAGTTCGCCCTTTCCGTTCACGCGCGAGAGCGCATCGGCTGCATGCAATGCCTTACTCCGCAGCCAACTCCTCCTGCTCGCCTTCCATACGCATCGCCTCGAGCTCACGCTCTTCCGCCTCATGCGCTTCCATCACCTCAGCCTGGATCTGCGCAGCCGCCTCTTCCAACTCCGGCGACAACGCCACCTGGCGGTAGTACTCCATGCCCGTACCGGCAGGGATCAGACGACCCACAATGACGTTCTCCTTCAGGCCACGCAGCCCATCGATCGCACCATTGATGGACGCTTCGGTAAGCACACGCGTGGTCTCCTGGAAGCTCGCCGCCGAGATGAAGCTATCGGTGGAAAGCGACGCCTTCGTGATACCCAGCAGCAGCGGACGGCCCACAGCCGGTCGTCCACCCTCGGCCGTAACGCGGTCATTCTCCGCATTAAACCGGAACCGGTCGATCTGCTGCTCCAACAGGAAGTTGGTATCGCCCACATCGTCGATCTTCACCCAGCGCAGCATCTGCCGGACGATTGTCTCAATGTGCTTGTCAGAAATCGACACGCCCTGCAGACGATAGACCTCCTGAATCTGCTCAACCAGGTAGATCTGCAGTGCACGCTCGCCGAGGACATCGAGGATGTCATGCGGATTCCGCGGCCCGTCGATCAAAGGATCGCCGGCGCGCAACCGCTCACCTTCCTGCACGTTGATGTACACACCGCGCGGCACCGAGTACTCTTCCTCGTTCCCGTTATCCGCAGTCACGTACACCTTGCGCTGACCCTTGCTGACATCACCAAACCGCACCACACCATCAATGCGCGAAATAATCGCCGGATCACGCGGCTTGCGCGCTTCGAAGAGTTCCACAACGCGCGGCAAACCGCCCGTGATGTCCTTCGTACGCGAGCTTTCCCGCGGGATCTTCGCCAGCACATCACCAGGCGAAACCTCATCGCCATCCTGCACCATGAGGTAAGCGCGCGAAGGCATGATGTACCGTTTCTGACCGCTGGCAGCCTTGATCAGAATCGTCGGCTGACGCTTCTCATCGGGCGACTCCGCCACCACGAGCCGTGACAAGCCGGTCACCTCGTCGATCTCTTCATTGACCGTCAGACCTTCCTGCAGATCTTTGAAGCTGACCGTGCCGGCGATCTCGGTAAGTATCGAGAACGTGTAAGGATCCCACTCGCCCAACAGGTCGCCCTGCTTGACTTCAGCGCCATTCTCAATCCGAAGCTTCGCGCCGTAAACGATCGCGTAACGCTCCTTCTCGCGGCCCTTCTCGTCAAGAATGGCAATCGACCCAGACCGGTTGAACGCAACCAGATGGCCTTCCTTCGCGCGAACCGTGGTCAGGTTGATGAAGCTTACCTTACCGCTGTTCTTCGCTTCCACCTTGCTCGCATCCTGCACACGGGAGGCAGTACCGCCCACGTGGAAGGTACGCATGGTGAGCTGCGTTCCAGGCTCCCCAATCGACTGCGCCGCGATCACGCCGCAAGCCTCGCCCATCTCCACCATTTTGCCCGAGCCAAGGTTACGGCCGTAGCAGAGAATGCAGCATCCGCGCTTCGACTCGCAGGTCAGCACCGAGCGAATCTTCACCCGCTCGATACCGGCAGCCTGCACCGCGCTCGCCAGGTCCTCGTCGATTTCCTGGTTGATCTCCACGATCGTCCGGCCATCAATGTCCTTCAAGCGCTCAAGCGATACGCGGCCAATAATACGGTCGCGCAGCGGCTCGATCGTCTCGCCGGCTTCAATGATCGGCATCACGTAAATGCCTTCCGAAGTGCCGCAGTCATGCTCGCTGATGATCACGTCCTGCGCCACGTCGACAAGACGCCGCGTCAGGTAGCCAGAGTCAGCCGTCTTCAACGCCGTATCCGCCAGGCCCTTACGAGCGCCGTGCGTCGAGATGAAGTACTCCAACACCGTCAGACCTTCGCGGAAGTTCGCCTTGATCGGCGACTCAATAATTTCGCCGCTAGGCTTCGCCATCAATCCACGCATGCCGCTCAACTGACGAATCTGCTGCTTCGATCCACGTGCACCGGAATCGGCCATGATGTAAATCGGGTTCATGGCCCCTTCCTTATCCGCACGCTTCATGTTGTTGAACATCTCGTCAGCCACACGATCCGTTACTCCCGACCACAGCTGCGTCACCTTGTTCGACCGCTCCAGGTTCGTGATCGATCCATCAAGATACTGCTGCTGCATCGTGACAACCTGCCGCTCGGCATCACGCACCACGGTGTACTTCGACTCCGGGATCACCATGTCATCCAGGCCCACAGACAGACCCGAACGCGTGGCGTAGTAGAAGCCAAGCTCCTTGATCCGGTCAAGCGCCTTCACCGTGACCTCAAGGCCAAGGTTCAGGTAGCAGAAGTTCACCAGCTGCCCGATACCCTTCTTCTTCAGCAGGCCGTTGATGTAAGGAATACCCTCAGGCAGCGCATCGTTCAAGATCGCGCGGCCCACGGTCGTGTTAATGAACTGCTTGTTGAACTCCACAGGCTCCGTGTGCAGGATGTCCTGATCGTCATAAGCCGTGGTCATATCAAGCACAGGGCCTGTATAGCGCAGACGAATCGGTGAAAGTGTCTCCACCTGCTTCGCATCCAGCGCCATCAGCACTTCTTCGACATTCGCGAAGACGCGGCCCTCGCCCTTGGCATTCGGCTTCGACTTCGTCAGGTAGTACAGACCCAGCACCAGATCCTGCGTAGGCACCGTGATCGGCTGACCTGAAGCCGGCGACAGGATGTTATGCGAAGCCAGCATCAGCACCGAAGCTTCAATCTGCGCTTCAGGGCTCAGTGGGATGTGCACGGCCATCTGATCGCCGTCAAAATCGGCGTTGAACGCCGTGCAGACCAGCGGATGGATCTTGATCGCCTTGCCTTCGACCAGCACCGGCTCGAAAGCCTGGATGCCCAAGCGATGCAGTGTAGGCGCACGATTCAACAGCACAGGATGATCCTTAATCACTTCCTCAAGGATGTCCCACACAATCGACTCCTGCTGCTCCACCATCTCCTTGGCCTGCTTGATGGTGGTGCAATGGCCCGTCTGCTCCAGCCGGTGATAGATGAACGGTTTGAACAACTCAAGCGCCATCTTCTTCGGCAAGCCGCACTGGTGCAGCTTCAGCTCCGGTCCCACCACGATCACCGA
>CAZZWG010000052.1:0-14667 GCA_964657685.1 Verrucomicrobia bacterium Tous-C9LFEB
CGGCAAACTTCTATACTTCGTGTATCCCGCATGCCAAACGAAATGCAGCCTGACCCTACCCAAACCTTTGCTCCTGTCGACGATCAGCTGGACCTCATCACCAAAGGAGCAGCCGAGGTCATCCCCGCCGTAGAGAACACGGCCCCCGATGCTCTCCGCAATCGCCTGGAGGAGTCTCGCCGCAGTGGTGTGCCTCTTCGCATCAAGGCCGGCTTCGACCCTACTGCACCCGACCTCCACCTGGGCCACACGGTGCTGATGCGCAAGCTCAAGCATTTCCAAGCGCTCGGCCATCAGGTGATCTTCCTCATCGGCGACTTCACCGGCCTGATCGGCGATCCCACCGGCAAGAATCAGACGCGCAAACCGCTCACCCGCGAGGAACTCGAGGAAAACGCGAAGACCTACAAGGAACAGGTTTTCAAAATTCTCGATCCCGCAAAGACCGAGGTTCGCTACAACTCGGAGTGGATGACGCCGCTCGGGGCAGACGGCATGGTGCGGCTCGCCGCCCAATTTACCCTGTCGCAGATGCTGGAGCGCGACGAGTTCGGCAAGCGCTTCGGAGACGAGCAGCCCATCCATATGCACGAGATGCTTTACCCCATGGTGCAGGGCTACGATTCTGTCGCGCTGCGGGCCGATGTCGAGCTGGGCGGCACCGATCAGCGATTCAACCTTATGCGCGGTCGCGACCTGCAACGCCACCACGGCCAGAAGCCGCAGATCATCCTGATGACGCCCATCCTCGAGGGCCTCGACGGCGTGCAGAAGATGTCGAAATCGCTGGGCAATGCTATCGGCATCCAGGAGCCGGCGGACAGCATGTACGGCAAACTCATGTCCATCTCCGATGAGTTGATGTGGCGGTACTGGCTCCTGCTCACCGACCTTCCGCAAAGCGAGATTGACCGCATGCAGGATCAGGTTAAGTCCGGTGAACTGCATCCCATGCAGGTGAAGAAGGATCTTGCGTTATCCATAACGCGGGGATTTTCTTCGGAGCAAGAGGCGGGGAGGGCGGCAGAAAACTGGTCGCGGCAGTTCCAGGCGCGCGATATCAGCATCGACCTCCCTACCGTGCGTATATCGCTCACCAGCGAAGGTCTGCTTGTGGCGGAAGACCCCATACCGTCCTTGCGTGTCGCAAAGCTTCTTCACCTTGCAGGGCTGGCATCCTCGGCAGCCGAGGGCACCCGGAAGCTGGCCGAAGGCGCCGTGAGCGTGAACAATCAACGCTTTACCGGCAGGATCATCACACTCGAACAACTGGGTGAGGCGCCTTCGTTGCGACTGGGCAAGAAAGCGTTGCGGGTCACTTTCGAAGAATAAGGTTTTCCCTTAGCACTTCCATGCTTTGACAAACCCACTGCTGTTCACTCCGGGTTGGAACACGTCCAGGCGCATCCAAAGCCCATGCCCCTTCGCACCGCCAATGTCATCGGCTCCGGTCCCAACGGTCTCGCCGCCGCGATAACCCTGGCGCAGCGCGGCGTCGCCGTGACTGTTTTTGAGCGCAACGCGCAGATCGGGGGCGCGTGCACCACCGCCGAAATTACCCTTCCCGGCTTTCGCCATGATCTTGGCTCCTCCGTCTACCCACTGGGCCTGGCCTCGCCCTTTTTCCGTTCGCTACCCCTGGCGCACTACGGCCTGCGCTGGATAGAGCCCGATATCCCGCTCGCCCATCCCCGACCGGACGGGCCTGCGGTGCTCCTCGAGCATGATCTGGAGAAGACCGCCGCCCAGTTCTCCGTAAAAAGTGATCCCCACGACGCACGCGCCTGGCGCCTGCTCCTCGCCAGTTCCGTTCGCGAGTTCCCCGCCCTCGTCGCCGACTTCACCCAACCCCTGCTGCGTATTCCCTCCAACCCCGTCGCGATGGCGACCTTCGGCACCGTCGCTTTCTGGCCGGCAAGTCTGCTGGCCCAGGCCGTTTTTCGCTACGAGGACGCCCAGGTGCTCTTTGCCGGCTGTGCCGGTCATTCTGTGCTTCCGCTCACGCATGTTGTTTCGTCTGCCGTTGCCGTCGTTCTGGCCGCGGCCGGCCATGCGGGGGGTTGGCCCATCGCCGCCGGGGGTGCCCAGGCCATTCCCAATGCCCTCGCGGCCTACCTGCGCGAGCTCGGCGGCCAGATCGTCACCGAACACCCCGTCCACGCCCTCCGCGAGCTCCCGCCCGCCGACGTCACCCTTTTCGATACCTCGGTCAGCACGCTCACGGCGGTCGCCGGCGACGCCCTGTCGCCCGCCTTCCGCACCCGTCTCCGCCATTTTCGGCGCGGCCCCGGCATCTTCAAGATCGACTATGCCCTCGGCCAGCCGATCCCCTGGGCAGACCCCAACTGCCTTCGCTCCGCAACCGTCCACCTCGGCGGTTCCCTCGAAGAAATGTCCCGCTCCGAGCACGATGCCTTTCACGGCCACCTTCCCTCGCCGGAAGACGACAAGCCCTTCTGCATCCTCGTCCAGCCCAGCCTTGCTGACCCCTCCCGCGCGCCCCGTGACGCCGCGGGCCAGCAACAACACACCGCCTGGGTTTACTGCCACACCCCCGCCGGCGCCACTGCCGACCGCACCGCCGCGATAGAAAACCAGATCGAGCGGTTTGCCCCTGGTTTCCGCGATACCGTGCTGGCGCGGCGCACCTGGAACTCCGAAGATCTTTCCCAGTGGAACCCCAATCTGCGCGGAGGCGACGTCTCCGGCGGCTCCATGACCCTGGGCAACCTGCTCGCGCGGCCCACCCTGCGGACCTATCGCACCTCCAACCCCCGCCTTTATCTCTGCAGCGCGTCCACCCCACCCGGTGGCGGCGTTCACGGTATGGCTGGCCACAACGCCGCGAGGGCGGCCCTCCAGGATCACCTCAGCACGGCGTAACAGCCCGCACTTCCGGGCCGATGCTGCCGCGCCCCGCCTCTGGCGTCCCGAAACGGTGCATCAACTCTTCGTCGAACAGTTCCTTGCGGTTGACCGCCGCAGGGCAGTCCAGCACCTGGTACCACCACTGCATGCGAGCGGCGCGGCGTTCCCTCTGCCATAACGTCTCTGTACGCATCAGAACCTCACCACCAGACCCGTTGAAAGGGTCAGCAACGCGCCACCGGTGATGTCCACCGCCCGCCAGTCGATCCATTTGCCCTGGCTGATATCCAACCCGCCGCCCGCCTGGTAGCTCACCTGCGATGCGGTAGACTGCAGCCCGTTGCGCTGGCCCTCCAGCCCACCCAGCACCACGCCATAGGGCCGGAATCTGTGTCCATTCCAGGCCAGCCGTCCGCCGGCCATCAGCTCATACGTGGACGGCGCCGCCAGCCCGCGCACCTCGAATCCAACCCCTACCGGGCCGCCCTTCAGCAGCGTGTCATACACCCCCACGCCCAGCCCCGCTGTCCCGTAGCTTGCGTAGCTGCTGCCGCTGGGCGCGAAAACTGCCGTCAATGTGCCAAACACACCCTTCTGCGCCTGCGCCGGACGCGCCTCCCCCACCCCTGCCACCAAAACCAATCCAACTGCCAGTCGATCCAACCGCAAAGTCTTTCCCTCCAACAGTTCCATCGTCTCTGATAAAGGAACGCACCAAAAGTCGACAGCGAGGAACACCGCTACCCCGAACGGCGTATGGACTCACCTGTCAAGCGTCACAAGTAACGGTTCGGAGGTTGTAGTCCTTCACCCGCAAGGCGCGGATTCGTCGCAATATGGCGCAAAACTCACGGTTGACGCTATGATTCGTAATTCCAGGGGGACGCTTCGCGGGCGTACCCTAAGATCAGTCCCAGCAGGAGGATGCCACGATGTCCACCGCCGCCCAAACCACGGCCACTGTGCCCCAATCTGCCTCCTCCACCTATCGCCTCCGCGCGATGGAGGCCGACACCGCCGCCGGGGTGCCCTGGTACATCTGGACCGGGGTCGCCGCCATCACCTCGGCCACTATCGGGGGCTCCTGGGACGTAGCCTGGCACCGCTCCATCGGGCGCGACAGCTTCTGGACCCCCGCGCACATGATGATCTATCTCTGCGGCGTGCTGGCCGGCATCGTCGGCCTCTCGCTGGTGGCGCGCTCCACCCTCGGCCGCGACCCTGCCCTCCGCGCAGCCTCCGTCTCCATCTTCGGCCTGCGTGCACCGCTGGGCGTCTTCCTCATGGGCTGGGGCGGGCTCGCCATGCTTACCTCCGCGCCCTTTGATAACTGGTGGCACAACGCCTACGGTCTCGACGTAAAGATCATCTCGCCCCCGCATACCCTGCTTATTCTGGGTGTGCGCGCTGTGAGTTTCGGCATGCTGTTCCTCATCCTTGCCGCAATGAACCGCGCCGCGGAGGCACACAGCCCCAGCTACAGCAAACTCCAAAAGCTCTTCCTTTACCTCGGCGGTCTCGCTGTCGGCGGGCAGATGTTCTTCCTCCAGGAAGTCACCGAGGACGTGATGATGCACCGCGCGCTCGCCTACATGGCGGTCGCCGTGGCCATCCCCGTCGTCTTCGCGACCATCTCGCAGGCCTCCCGCTTTCGCTGGGCCGCGACCACTACGGCGGCGGTGTACACGGTCATGCTGCTGCTGGAGATCCTCATCTTTCCGCTCTTCCCCGCATCGCCCAAGCTCGGCCCCGTCTTCTTCCCCGTTACACATCTCATCCCCGCACAGTTTCCGCCGCTTATCCTTCTCCCCGCCATCGCGCTTGACCTGCTTTGGCAGCGCACCCGCGAGTGGAAAGCCTGGCAAATTGCCCTGGCCTCCGGCTTCGTCTTCACCGCCGTCTTCTTCGCCGTCGAGTGGCCCTTCGCGCAGTTTCTGCTCAGCAAGGCCAGCGAAAACCGCCTCTTCGGCACCATGTACTTCAGCTACAACGCGCCGCCCGAAAGCTTCGCCCGCCTGCGCCGCTGGTTCCACCCCGATGCCGGCATGGCGCTCACCCTTGGCCTCCTTAAAGCCGTTCTCTATGGCGCGCTGTCCACCTGGCTGGGACTCGCCTTTGGCCGCTGGATGCGCAAGGTCCAGCGATGAAGCTGTCCAGCCGAAAGCGCCCACAGCTCACCCTCATACGGTTCGCCTGCTGCCTCGCCCTGGCACTGCTCTCCTGCTTACCCGCCTTCGCCCATGTCGGCTCCAAGGACGTCTTCGAAGAAATCACCAGCGGCCCCTACAAATTTTTCGTTACCATCCGCCCCCCCAACGTTGTTCCAGGGATCGCCACCGTGGAGATCCGCGTGGACGGCCCCGCGCTCAACACCATCGACATCACCCCCATCCCGCTCACCGGCGAAGCCGCCAACCATCCTCCCACACCGGACGCCATGAAGCGGTCCCTGGACGACCCCGCTTTCTTCACCGGGTCGCTCTGGATCATGGCCACCGGCTCCTGGCAGGTGCGCCTTCAGGCCAGCGGTGCCGGCGGGCCCGCCACGGGGAGTATTCCCGTCCCGGCGATGGCGCTGAGCGTACAACGCATGCAGCGTCCGCTTGGGCTGATTCTTGGCTTCCTGGGGCTGGTTCTTGTGCTGGGCATGGCCGGCATCATCTACGGGGCCGTCCGCGAGGCACGCCTCACCCCCGGCCGCGAACCCACACCTGCCCGTCGTTACCGCGCCTCCATCGCCGGGGCTGTCACGCTGGTTCTGCTCCTCGGCGCCGTCTTCCTAGGCGACAAATGGTGGAACGTCGAAGCCGCCGACTACGCCGCCAACGTCTTTCGCCCGCTCGCCCTCCATCCCACCCTCGTCGGCAATCTGCTGAACCTGCGCATCGATGCCTTCACGCCCCTGAACAATGACCGCCGTGACCGCCGCCGCGCCAACGACGACCTGCTCCCCGACCACGGCCACCTCATGCACCTGTACGCCATTCGCTGGCCGGAGATGGATGCCGTTTACCACCTGCATCCCAACCTCGCAGGCCCCGGCGAGCTGATTGACACGCTGCCCTCCATGACCCCGGGGACTTACCACCTCTACGCGGACATCGTTCACCGCAACGGCTTCCCCGAAACCCTCACGGGCAGCATCGATGTGCCGCCCGACGCCTCGCACAACTTCCTCGATAGCGAAGACGCCTCAGCCTACCCCGCGCCGCTCTCTAAAGGCGATCTCGGAACAGCTTACAAACTCCCCGACAACTACACCATGGTGTGGGACCGCCCCGCCGATCTCTCCGCCAACAAGGCCGAAGTCTTCCGCTTCCGCCTCCTCGATCCGCAAGGCAATCCCGCAACGGGCATGCAGCCGTATCTCGGCATGGCCGGCCATGCGGCCTTCGTCAAAACAGACGGCAAAGTCTTCGCCCACACCCACCCTGACGGCTCCGCCGCCATGCCCGCCCTGATGCTCGCCAACGCCGCCATGGACAACGCCGGAAACATGACCGACAGCGTCGCCAGGCCGACGGCCCAGGCCCTCAAGCCCGTCGTCGATTTCCCCTACGGCTTCCCCTCCCCAGGCCGCTACCGCATCTTCATCCAGATGAAGCACAACGACATCGTCGAAACCGGCGTCTTCGATGCCGAAGTGAAGTAAGCTCTTGTCCCGTCAGCGACACCAGCGTTAGCTCTCCACCCGCCCAGAAGCCGCTACCCGCGCATACCACTTCCCGGAATCCTTCAACGTCCGCCGCTGATCGCGAAAATCACATATGTTAGCCCCTGCAATCGCATCCATCGAGCCCATCGACCCGCGAAACGAATGCCCTGCGGTCCATCAAAGTCGCCCTCGCAACCGCACGGATCCTGGCTTTCGCAACACAGCTCCACCGCCTGGGCCGTACCGCAACACCCTACACTGAGCCCCTATTCAAACGTTAGTCTTAGTTGATCCGTACCACGTAAGAGCTCGTCTTGGCATCCGGCGCGCCAATCCAGTCCGCAATGGACGCTGCCTCCTGCCTCCCGCGCGTGACTGGATCGATCCGCACCCAATACCCCGTCTGCCCTGTAAACTCCGCCACCCGCGCGCCACGGTATTTCGCCACCAGCGCCTCTTTTAAATCCAGTGCATCCCCCACTGCCGCAAACGGCCCTGTCTGCACGCACCACCGGCCCAGCGGGTCCGCCCCTGGATGTGCGAAAGCCTCCACCCTGATCCGCGCCACACCCGCCCGGTACATCCCAATCTCCTTCGCCACCACCTCGCTCATATCCATCACGCGGCCCTTCGCAAACGGCCCGCGATCCGTGATCCGCACCAGCGCCGACTGCCCCGTATCCAGGTTCGTCACCCGCACCGTCGACCCTAGCGGCAGTGTCTTATGCGCCGCCGTCGGTGCCGCGCCGTCTTACCGCACGCCGTCCGAGCCCGTATGCACCCGCGCGTAGTACCACGTCGCCATGCCCGTCTCTATAAAGACCGGCTGGCCATGGGTATCGTCAAAGAAGCCACTCCCCACCCTCGGCGAAACCGGCGTCACCGTCCCGGTCACCGGGCTCCGCTCATAACCCGGAGCCATCGGCGAGCCACCTGAAACCGTCGGCGCAGCGCCCGGCGGCGGGGGCGCATAGGCCGTCCGGCTTTGATGATGGCACCCCGCCAGCAGCACGGTCAGCCCACCCAAGAGCCCCACTCTAACCCGTCGCCAACGCCACAAACTCACTTACCGGCATCCTCCCGCTTGCGCCGCTCATCATCCAGCCGCTCCGCCAGCTTGCGCAGCTCGTCCGACGCCGTCCGCAGCGCCGCAGAACCCGTCTTCCGCACCTCCGGCACCACTTCCTCGTCGAGGTAGCGGATCGCGCGCCGCAACTCATCCTCCAGCTGCGATCCAGCCTCACGCAACCGGTCTTCCCATGGTTTATTTCCGCCGCCAACCGGCATATCGATCCTCCTCGAACTCCCACGAGCATGGAACCCGGAAACACCTCACGTCAATGCCCCCAAGGGTACCCGTGCCAAGTAGGTAACGCATCGGCCGCCCCGCCAGTTCCACAGATCGCCCTCTGGAAGCCACGGCGACATGTGACTTTACGCCCTCGGTGTCCAGAGACCCGCAATCCCGGAGCCGGTGAAGACGCCCAAGTCTCCAAAGAAAATGAGGAGCAAAGGGAAGAACCCTTCACTCCTCACTGCCCTTCAACACTCTTCACTGCCTCTAGAACGTCGTCGCCACCGTAAACCGGAAGGTTTTCCGCGGCTCCCGCAACTGGTAGTTCGCCCCATACAGCTGCAACGTCTGCGCCTTGGTAAACGCGCCCGCCCCCGTCAGCGTGCAGAGCACGGCCGGGCTTCCGGCCGTAGCAGCATGAGAATTACAAGTCGGATCCACCTTGGGGAAGAAATCGTTATACGTATAAGGATCCGCACCCAGCTGCTGCGGCAAATCCTCATACAGCCGCAGCGGGTTGTAGGCATAGAAGACACGGAACGGCGCATTCACAATGGGCAGAATGACCTGGATCTCCGCGCCGTTGGACATCCGCGGCACATAGTTCGTTCCTGGCAGCACCTGCAGCGCCAGCGGGAACTGCAACTGCTTGCCGCCGAAGCAGCTTCCATTCACCAGCTGCGGACAGCCATACAGCGGTGCGTTAATCTGCGACTGGCCTTCCACGCTCTCACGCAACTGATTCGGCTGCAGGTTGAAGTTCATGCCGAAGTCCGTGAACACCGCAAAGGTCACCTGGTTCACGATCGGAATGCGGTACTCCACGTTCGAGACAAAGCCCGTATCCGCACCCACCGAAGACAGCCGGTAGACCGGCAGAGGAATCTGCACATTGCCCAGCGTGCCCGGGTTTGTCGGGTCCCGCGGAACAAGTGTTCCATCCGGATTCGTCAGGTTGTACAGCACCCGCGTCGGGATCAGCGTGTACGGCGAAGCCGACCTCACATCGAAGCCACGCACATCGTTCTCGCCGCCGCCGTAGATACGGTTGAACGGCGGAGCCACCTCACCGCCAAAGCCACCCACCGTGCTGAACTGCAGGCGATATCCGAGCACGTTGTGCCCCTCACGGCTCACCCGCAGACCCTTCATCGGGAAGAACTGCCGGTACGTCGCGGTTGGCGCATAGTATTTCGTATTGCCGCCGATGCCCGCCACCTGGAACGCTATGTTCAGGTCCTTGCCGTTGTGCGGCCCCACCGCGCGATCCAGCGTTGAAAAGCTGAAAGTCGGCGTGATCACCGAGGTCACAATGCCGTTGAGCGCGCTCTGCCCTGCAATGCCGGAGCGGTACGCCAACGTCTGAAACACATTCAGCGTGTTCTGGTTGAACGTCGTCACCGATGACCGCGACAACGAATACGAGATACCCACACGCGCCACGCCGGAGCGCCGGAACAGCTTGCGCAACGCCGTTCCGCTCGACAAACTCAACCCCGTCGTGGACTGGTTGTAGTTCGTCTGCAGCGAGTTCTGCGCGTTCGTCAGGTTGGCGCTCGCCCCGTTTGTGATCGCATAGCTCTTTGCGGGGTTGAAGTCCGTCTTGCTGTCGAACAGCTGAAATCCAACCGAGACCGGCTTGTTCCTCAGGTAGGGCTCCGTGAAACCGAAACTCAGGTTGCGCGAAAGGTCGCCCGCATTCGCCGTTACACTCAGCGTCTCGCCCAGCCCCAGGAAGTTGTTGGTCTCGTAATTTAACCCAATGAACGACCCTGACAAGCCACTGATGCCGCCGTTCAGGCCGATCGAATTCTTGCCCTTCTCCTTCAGCTTCACCAGCAGATCCACGGTGCCCGCATCCGCATTCTGCCGCGTTTCCACATCCTGCTCTGCCTTCAGGTTGTCGAAGTAGTTCAACTGGTTCAAACGCAGCAGCGAAAGATCCACCAGTTGGCTGTTATACGGCTGACCCTCTTCCACCAGGATCTCGCGGCGAATCACCTTGTCCCGCGTGATCGTATTGCCCGTGAACTCAATGCGCGAGATGTAGAACTTCTTGCCTTCATCGCATTGGATATCGAAATACACCAGGTGCTTGGCTTCATCGAAGCGCGGCTCGGGGTTCGGCACAAAGTTGATGAAGCCATACTGCCCGTACGCTTTGCGCAGCGCCTCCAGGCCCTTGCTGAAGGCGGTGTAATTGAAGTAATCCCCGTCCTTGATGGCGAATTGCGCACGCAGCGCCTTGTTGTTCGGCAGCTGGGTGTTGCCCTTGAAGGTGATCCCGCCCAGCTTGTACCGCTCGCCCTCTTCCACCGGAACCAGGATGTCAACCCGCTTGCCGGTGTTGGGGTGCAGCGTGAAGGGGTTGATCCCGCCCTCGTTGCGCACGTTGGTCTGCGGCTCACCGGTGGTCGCTTTGAAGTAGCCCCGGTTGCGATACTCCACACGCACACGCTCCGCATCCTCGTCCAGCTTGGAGGCGTCGTAGGTGCGCGGAAACAAATTCTCCAGGATGATCGAGTGCGGTACGCCGATCGGCTTCAGATTCTTCATCGCCGCCCGCAGCTCGCGCGGCGTCAGCGCCGTGTTGCCCTGGAAGGCAATCTTGCCGACCTTCACCGTCGGCCCTTCCTTGATGATGAACGTCAGCGCCACGCGCGCCGGCGGCAGCGTCTTCACCTCGGTCCGGATCGACGCAAACTGGTGGCCGTGCTCGCCCAGCATCTCCTTCAGCACCACCTCGGCGCGCTTGATCCGCGTCGGGTCATACTGGCTCTCCACCGAAACCGAAACCTTTTCCTTCTTGAAACGGTCCAGCACATCCGACTGCGAGAACGAGTTCAACCCGCGGTAGTTGATCTCGCCCACCGTCGGCTTTTCCTGCACGTACACCACCAGCTGGATACACCCGGCTGCGTCGACGCGCTCAATCTGGACCTTGTCGAAGTACCCGGTATTCCAAAGCGAATTGAAATCCCGCTCAATTACCGCCGGGTCATACGGATCGCCCGGCCGTGAGTACAGTCTGGCCAGAACGCTTTCCTTGGGGATCCGCCGGTTGCCGATCACCTGCACCGGGCAAAGCGTCTGCGGAGTGGCCGGCGCCGCCTGAAATTGCGGCCGCGCAGCAACCTGCGCCATTAAGGACCCGTCCCCGCAGGCCGCCGCGATCGCACCCAGGGCGATCGCTGTCAGCAGCCTGGTTCGGGAAGTCGGCGTCCGGCAAAAACTGGGAGGCATGCGCTCGGGCTCGCCAAAACTATCTATGGAGCTCGCGCTCACTCGCATTCCGGTAAAAATGACCACAACCTCACTGCTTCTCTGACGACTGCCCCGCGCAAATGGTAGGGATACCCGGATTATAGGCGACAGATTCCCCCGGAAGCGACCCCTGGGACCCTGGTGAGACCCCCGCCAAAGCCTCGCCCGCCCTGATTGCACCCCTTTGCAGCATCGTTGGCATCCCCGGCGCACCCGCAACGCCCGACCGGCGCGCGGTCGCACCCCACCGCACACCTGCAATCGCTGCCCCGTTCTTATTTCACTTGCGCCGCATCGCTCCCTCGGGCTACCGTTCGCCTTGCTCGCCCACAACGGCCCGGTACCGCCACCCGCAGGCCCGCAGGCCGCCGGTGCGCGCCTCCATCCCAGCCCACACTTCCGTAGCGGAGCTCCTCATGCCCAGCATCAGCCTTACTGACAGCACCTCCGCCAGCTTCGACGCCACGCTTCTCGACACCGCGCTCCTCGGCACCACCCCGCACTCCGTCCTCGCCTTCCTGCATGACAAGGTTCTCGGCATGATGGAGAAGCCCCTCGATCAGGTTCAGCTCGAGAGCCAGTCCCTCGTCTTCAACTACACCCCCAAGATCTCTCTCGCCGGCGGCTCCGGAACCTTCACCGGCGGCGCCGGCGCGGGCGGCAAAGTCGATCTCCTCAAGCCCGCCCCCACCCTTTTCGCCAAAGATCAGTTCGGCACAGAAATTCCCATGAACGGGAACTTCTACCTTGCGCTCGCCTTCGATCTCAGCGCCTCCGCCTCCCTGGGGGGCACCGTCTGCGCCTGTGCCCTCAACGTCACCGATGCCGCCAAAGGCACTGCCACGCTCCATGTACCCTTCAGCCGCACCGCGGGCGCCTTCCCCACGCTGAAGGCCAGCCTCGCCACCCTGCTCAGCGCCTACCGCCTGCCCACCCACGTTGACGACCTCAAAGCCTGGCCCCCAGGCTCCCTCTTCAGCTTCGATTGCGCGGGCTCCGTCGGCTTCAAGGGCTCCATCAACATGCTCGCCGCGGTCAATCCCACCGCTTCTCTCGGCTTCTCGCAGACTGCCGGTCCCATCAGCGTCACCGCCGGCCCTGCTGTCACGGTTTGCGGCAGCTTCACCCTCTCCGGCGAGTTCCTCGTCCGCCTCTGGAAGCGCGACGACAACACCGTCCAACTCGGCTACTACAAGAAAACTGGCGGCGCCCTGACCGTCGCCTTCGACGGTGCGCTCGGCGCTGACGCCACCGTTGGGAGCTTCGACCTCGTCGCCCAGCTCTACACCCTGCTCGGCGACAAGGCCAAACTCGACCCCGCCTGGATCAAAGCCAACATCCCCGCCAGCCAGGCCGATCATGTTCGCGACATCTTCAAAGTGGCCGTCGCCAAAAAGCTCAGCCTCGAAGTCAACGCCGAGGCCGACGCCACCTTCGCCGAAAGCGCTGCCTTCGCCTGGAACTTCGACCTTCGCACCGCCGCCGGCCCTGCACAACAGGCGCTCAACGCAGCCTTCAAGGGCCAGATCGACCCCCTGCTCGCCGGCGGCACGCTGCCCGCAGGCGTCACTGCCGCGGGCAGCGTGCTCGACCGCATCCGCGAAACCAAACGCACTTTCACCTTTAATTTCCTCGGCCTCTTTGACCACGCCTCCGTCAGCGACGCCGCCCTCGACCTCCAGACCCGCACCACCGACACCGGCCAGCTCATCCTCACCGATACCGCCCACGTCAAACTCCTCACCACCGACACCACCGTCGTCAGCACCGACAAACTTCGCCAGGTTCTCGACGAAGAAGGCGCCGCCACGGTCACCTACGCCGCTACCGTGGGCAAAATCGTCCCCCAACTCACCGTGATGTACAGCTTCTTCAACTACCAGGCCAGCGCTAAAACCGATGACCTCCAAGGCTTCCTCGCCATCGCCAGAGCCGTGACCGGAAAGGACCTCTCCGCCCCCTGGACCACTTTTCTCCACGCCGGAACGCGCAGCCAGACCGCCTATCTCGAAGTCGCGCTCAAGTACGACGTCAACACCGCCTCCGCCCTGTTCCTGAATGCGGGCACACTTCGCGATCCAAAGGACTACACCGCCGCCATACGCCACGCCATCCTGCTGATGCCCCCGGAACCCGCCCTCAACCCAGCGTTTCTCGCCGCGGTGCACGACGACAAACGCTGGGCCGCCCTCCTCAATGTGGGGGACGTCCCGGACATGTACCCCCTGCTCGGTGTTGACCGCCAGGACCCACCCCAATGGGCCGTCGCAGCGACCGCCTGGATCCGCCAGGCCCTTCTCTGGAAAGACCCGATGCACGCCGCAGGGCAGGCCATGCAGTCTGTCAGCAGCTACCTGGGCGGACATCCTGGTGCCGATCTCCGCCACGACACAGCTTTTGCGCAACTCCGCCTCAACTTCGCCAATCGCTTGCGAAATGCCCTCCAACAGGCCCCCGTCTTCCCGGACGAAGCCTCCGGCCTTCTGATCATGTGCAGCGCCGCCCCACCCGCCGGCGTGGCCCTTACCCTCAACTACGCCGGCAAAACCGTTAGCTATCCGTAGATCCTCTAACGTGCCGCCGGGCGAAAACGCGCGGCAAACGCCCGCAGGTCCACCCCGCGCAGAAACTCCCGCAACTCCTCGCTCATCGCCGCCCCCACCACCTCGGGCCGCCCGCCAACATCCGCGCTTGTCACCTTGAACAGCATCGGCACTGGTCGTCCCGCATCCGCGCCCATCGGCACCACCCGCCGCGGGTGCGCATACACAAACGTCAGGTTGTCAGTCGCATTCGTGAACTCGCGGCACCCCGCCGCATCGCACATCGTCGACGCCTCTAACGTCTGCACCTGCCCGTTGTTGTACCCTGCCGCCACAAACGACGCCTCGCCCGCCGGCGTAGCCGTCTTCAGCCGCCCATGCCACACGGGCTCCTCCCCCCGCGCAATGTGGCAGACCTCCACATCATGCCCATCCAGCTCCGGCGATACCCCTACGCTCACCACCTTCGCCCCGTCCGCCGACCGGTAATCCCCCCACTGGTACACCACCACGCCCGTCGCCAGCGTGTCCTGGTAGCTGCGCTCCAGCTTCCATCCACCCAGCTCCGCGGGCATTGCCGGAATCACCGCATTCCGCAGCCCCGCCTCATGCTGCGCGTGCACGTCATCCAGCCCGAAAACCACCGCCAGCGTCAGCACCGCCCCCACCCGCAGAAGAAGCGGCCACGCCGGCCTCTCGGGAACCACCGGCTCCGGCAGCGGCGCCGCCAGCACCTCCCCGGGCTTGCCCTTCAACCGGTCCGCCAGCGCAAAGAACAGGTACAGCGCCAAGGCAAACAAGCATCCACCCAGCAGGTAATCCGCCCCCTTCGCCCGTTCCTGCAGCCACGGGTAGGGCAGCGCCATCTTGTAATACACCACCAGTAGACACAGCCGAAGAAAGTTGAACATGTAGCCCAGCAGCACCGCCCCTGCCACCACTGGCGCAAACACAAACCACCGGAAACGGTACACGTACGCAATCACCACCGCTGCCATGCCCAGCGTCACCGCCCCACGAATCCCATTGCACCCCGGCGCGAT
>CAZZWG010000052.1:14767-16078 GCA_964657685.1 Verrucomicrobia bacterium Tous-C9LFEB
GTTCCCGCCAGCACCGCCAGACCCCACCAGTTCCCCGCCGTGCTCCACCCGATCGTCCGCCAGGCCCGCAGAATCAGCGCAAAGCTGATGAACGGCACCACCATCCCCATGGATTTCAGGTCATCGGTCCGCCATATCACCAGGAGCCAGCGCGCGGTACCCCAGAAAGCAAACACCCCGGCCAGCGCGCAGACGCACGCAAGCAGCACCGCCGCCCTCCACGGAAGATAGTGGGGGTGAGCGCGCGGCTTGGCAGCAACCGGCGTGGAAACCTGGGTACTCATGCGGATTCAGCCTGCATCGTCATGCAACAGGCCCCTCACACAAACGGACAAACGGACGAACAGTCAAAGGGACGAACGGACGAACCGGCGCGGTTAGCGGCCTCTGCGAGCCCGTAAGTATGTCCGCAGCGAACGAAATCCGTACACACCCCCGGCCAGACCAGCCAGTACCAGCGTGGGGTTCTCCGGTGAGTTGGTGCAGCCGCCCAGCGCATACGCCGGTGCAGCAACCATCACCGCAGAGGCGAACACAGCCAACAGCGAAAGCTTCTTCATGCGAAACCCTTTTCCGCCGCATAACAGCGCGGCAAGAACTGGCAGCGGGCGCTCACAACTCAGATCGGCCATCGTTGCCCTACACCTGACCCAAGGGTACGGGCTGGCCTTCCCCCCAGTCAAGCCGCAGGAGCCTCGGACACCTACACCTTTGGCGCTATATCTGCCCCCGAAAGGATCAGGAACCAACCTCCGTCCACGATCCTCCTCCCTCGCCCGCCGTCCCTGTAAAATTGCAGGGTATTCACGAAGGAGAGATCAGCAGAATGGCAACGGCAATGGTCAACATCGTTGGACTTAAAGGGGTGTACGAGGGCCTGAAAACCCGCATGGACAAGGCCGTCGAAGACTTTCGCGCCCATCTGCTCAGCATCCGCACCGGCCGCGCCAGCGTCCACATGCTCGATGGCATCAAGGTCGATTACTACGGCTCCGAAATGCCCATCTCCCAGGTTGCTCAGCTCTCCACCCCGGAGGCCCAGGTCATCCTTGTGCAACCCTTCGAACAGCCCATGGTCGCCCCGGTTGAAAAAGCCATCCGCCTCTCCGGCCAGGGTTTCAACCCCATGCACGACGGCAAAATCATTCGCGTCCCCATCCCGCCTATGACCGAGGACCGCCGCAAAGACGCCGTCAAACGCCTGGCCACCACTCTCGAAGACCACAAAACTGCCCTCCGCAACATTCGCCGGGACGGCAATGACACCGTCAAAAAGGCAGCCAAGGAGAAGACCATCTCCGCCGACGACGA
>CAZZWG010000053.1:0-16070 GCA_964657685.1 Verrucomicrobia bacterium Tous-C9LFEB
TTGCGGAGGGTGGGTTCGTCGAGGTGGCCGGTGGCGGAGATGCCGAGGGTGCCGTCGGTGGTGCGGATCTGGCCGGAGCGGATTTCGGGGCGGTTGAGAAAGCCTCGCTGGTAGGGCTGGAGGAGGCGGATTTGGGAGGTTCTGGCGGGGGAGCCGTTGGAGAGGTTGAAGGCCCAGGGTTGTTCGAAGGGGTTGCGGATGGCGGGGACGCCGGTGCGGCGGGCGGCGCGGAGGAGGGCGGCCATGATGGGTGGGGCGATGTGGGTGTGTTTGTGGGCGTCGAGGTGGGTGACGATGAGGCCGGTGGCCTGGATGCGGCGGATCTGGGCGATGGCTTCGCGTTCGATTTCGTCGATGTCGATCTGGCTGGTGATGAGGGCGGCGAGGAAATTGCGGAGTTTTGGGCGGAGGGTGCGGGTGTTGGGGGCTAGGAGCGAGGGGATGGTGCGGGGTGGGGAGACGGGGTCGCCGTCGGCGAGGACGATGTGGCAGCCGATGCCGAGGGTGGGGCGGGCGAGGGCGAGGGTGACGGCGTGGTCGAAGGCGGGGCCGGCGGCCATGAGGGTGGCGGAGGTGAGGGCGCCGGCGTCGTGGAGTTCGGCGATGGCGGTGTTGATGCCGGGGGTGAGGCCGAAATCGTCGGCGTTGATGATGAGGCGTTTGGGGTTGGGGGGCGTCATGCGTTGGTGGACGAGGCCTGGTGGTCTTGTTTTCGCAGAGGACGGGTCATGTGGACGATGGGAAGGGCTTCGCCGTTAGGGAGTGGGACGTCTACACGGCTGGTGGGAATGTAGCCCTTGCGTAGATAGAGGGGGACGCCGGTGAGGGTTGAACCCATTTCTACATGGTGGAAGCGGGCAGTTTGGGCGGCTTGTTCGCAGTGCCGCAGGAGCAGGGAGCCGAGGCCCTGTCGAGCGAAGGCGGGGTGGACGAAGATGGCACGGATCCTGGCGGCGTCGTGGGCTGGATTGAGGATGGCGCCGAGGCGGGCGGGACCGTTGTCGCTGCCGAAGAGGGTTCCGCGGAAGCTCCAGCCGCCGCAGGCGATGAGTTGAGGAGAGGGTGGTTGGGTGGCGACGAAGTAGGTGCGGTCGGTGATGAGCTGGGTGTCGAGACCGAGGGCGTGGCCGAGGGCACCTTCGATCTGGGCGGGGGTGTAGTCGTTGGTTTGGAGGCCGCGAACGGAGAGCTCTATGAGTTGTTGAAGGGCGGGGATGTCCCCTTCCGTCGCGAGGCGAATTGCGACGCTAGCAGGGAGGTGCGGCATGCTGCCGAGTATACGGCGGTGGATGGGCGCGCGACGGGTGAGGGTGCGCGGTTCAGTGTAGGGGCGTGAGCGGTTTTTCGAGGACTATGAAGTAGAGGTCGTTGCGGAGGGGGGTGCCGAAGCGGTTGTCGCCGTAGGGGAAGGGGTGGGTTTCCTCTGTTTTCTGGTAGCCGCGGCGTTCGTACCAGGCTATGAGAGCGTGGCGGATGTTGACGACGTGCATGGTGAGGGTGCGGGCGCCGTGTTGGGCGGCGTATTGTTCTGCGGCGTCGAGGAGGGAGCGGCCGAGGCCTGTGGATTGGAGGGCGGGTGGGATGCTGAGGGAGCCGAGGTACCAGGTTTCGGGCGTTTTGGGCTCGAGGAAGACGCAGCCCTGGAGGGGAGCGGCGGGGTCGTCGCCGCGGAGAAGGAGGAAGGTGGCGTTGGGTTTGGCGGCGAGTTCTTCGCGCAGGAGGGATTCTGTGGTGCGGTTGCCTTCGATGAAATGGCCTTCGGTGTTCCATCCGGCGCTGGGGCCGGTGCCGCGGAAGGCGGCGTTCATAAGGGTGACGATGGCTGGGATGTCGGCGGGGGTGGCCGGTTTTAGAGGGAGAGCCATGGGGTAAGGGTAGCAATGTGGAGGAGAGAACAGAGAGGGATGGATGGTAGAGTGCTTTTGCTATGAGAAAGCGTTTTCATGTTGCGTTGGTGGCCCTTGCTGTTTCGTTGAGTTCGGTTACGCCGTGTGGATTTTCGCAGGAGGCTTTGCCGGCGGCGGCACGTAAGCCTGCGTTGCTGTTGGGGGCGGCGTGGTATCCGGAGCAGTGGCCGGAAAGCCGTTGGGATGCGGATCTGGCGTTGATGCAGGCGGCGCACATCAACTTTGTGCGGGTGGGGGAGTTTGCGTGGAGCTCGATGGAGCCGAAGGAAGGGGACTTTGAGCTGGGGTGGATGGAGCGGGCGGTGCGTGCGGCGGAGAAGCATGGGATTGCGGTGGTGATGGGAACGCCGAGTGCGGCGCCGCCGGCGTGGTTGACGCAGAAGTACCCCGAGACGCTGCGGACGAAAGAGGATGGGCGGAAAGATGAGCATGGCAACCGGACGCAGTTTGACTGGAGCGATCCGAAGTACCGTGAGTTGGCGCGGATCATGGCGGAGAAGATGGCGGAGCGGTTTGGGCACGATCCGAATGTGATCGGGTGGCAGATCGATAACGAGTATGGCAACGAGAGCTACGGGGCGGCGACGGATGCGCAGTTTCAGGCGTGGTTGAAAGCTAAGTACGGGACGTTAGATAACTTGAATGCGCGGTGGACCACGGCCTACTGGAGTGAGACTTATCAGGACTGGAACCAGGTTCCCATTGAGGAGCATGGTGGAAATCCGGGGTTGCTGCTGAATTGGAAAGAGTTTGTTTCTGATACGTGGCGGAGTTATCAGAAAAATCAGCTTGAAGTGATCAAGGCGCATGCGGACAAGCGGCAGTTTGTAACGACGAACATGATGGGGTGGTTCGATGCTTACGACCATTACACGGTGTCGCAGGATCTGGATATGGCGTCCTGGGATGACTATGTGGGGACGGGGCATTTGGATCCTGTGGCAAATGGCGCGATCCATGATCTGACGCGGGGGTTCCTGCGTAAAAACTTCTGGGTGATGGAGACGCAGCCGGGGTTTGTGAACTGGTCCGCGGATAACAACGCGCTGAATAAAGGCGAGGTGCGGGCGATGGCGTGGAATGCTATCGGGCATGGGTCAGAGGCGGTGGAGTACTGGCAGTGGCGGAGTGCTTTGAATGGGCAGGAGCAGTATCACGGGGTGTTAGTCGGGGCGGATGGGACGCCGGTGCCGTTGTATAGCGAGGTGAAGGAGCTTGGAGCGGATTTTGCGAAGGCTGCGCCGGTGCTGGCGGGGACGACTGTGCACTCGGAGGTGGCGTTGCTGCAGGATTACCCGAGCCGGTGGGCGATCAACTGGCAGAAGCATAACCGGGCGTTCGATTGGCAGGCTTCGTTTATGAGTTACTACCGGCCGCTGCATGGGCTGGTGAAGAGTGTGGATGTGGTTTCGGATGTTGCGCCGCTGCGTGGGTACAAGCTGGTGGTGGCGCCGGCTCTGAATGTGTTGACTCCGGCGGCTGCGAAGAACCTGGAGGCCTATGTGCGGGGTGGGGGGCACCTGGTGCTGGGGCAGCGCAGTGCGATGAAGGATGAGGACAATGGTTTGTGGCCGGAGCGACAGCCTGGGCCTATGGCTGCCCTGCTGGGGGCGCGGGTGGCGCAGTGGTACGCGCTGGATAAGACAGTCCCGGTGAGTGGGGACTGGGGGGCGGCGGAGGATACGGTGTGGGCGGAGCAGATGGAGGTGCAGTCGGCTGAGACGAAGGTGCTGATGCGGTATGGGAAGAGCAATGGATGGCTGGATGGGCAGCCGGCGGCGGTGACTCGGGCTGTTGGAAAAGGGAGCATCACTTACATTGGGGCGGCGCTGGATTCCGCTGCGATGGAGCGGGCGGCGCGTTGGATGACGGGGCAGGCGGGGGTGGCGCCGGTGTTGCAGGACGTGCCGGCGGGTGTGGATGTGGCTGTGCGGTCGGGTGGGGGGAAGCGGGTGGTGATTTTGACGAACTACTCGGCCGAGGAGCAGACGGTGGCTTTGCCGGAGGTGATGAGGGACGTGCTGGCGGGAGGGTCGGTACGTTCCGTGCGGTTGGGGCAGTACGGGGTGGCGGTTTTAGCGGGGCGCTAGAACTGTCGTAACGCGATCTAGGTACGAACGGTAAACGGCCATTTATTGGCCTGGGAGGAAGTGTTTGAGCTCACGCAAACGGTTACCTAGGCTCTTCCGCCGGAACGCGATATAAGGCAAAAGGTTGCCTCAGTGCCGAAAATCGACTTTTGGGGTTGAAGCGCTTCAGGCGGGATCGATAGTGGTTTGACAAGGGTATTTCGGGAATAGTACAAAGCGCGTCGGGGATGAGGTTTGAAGCGCTTCAGCCAAGGTTCCCCGCACGAGCACACAGGATGAGACGACTGGATGGGTTTGCAGGTTTGTTTGCGCTTGCAAAGATCGGACGGCGTAGATGGTCCCGCGGCGTTTTGGGCCTTACGGGATGTTGGCAGCACGTTGACGCGAGTCGATGAGGAGAAGGAGCAGTACACGCATCATGAAGACACGACGGAATATGAAGAAGAAGCTGGTTAGGTCGGGGCTGCTTTCGACCTGCCTCCTGGTCCCTGCGGGGATGACCCGGTTGGCGACACCGGCTTTCGGGCAGGTTTCTACGGGATCCATCAACGGCACGGTTTTGGACGCGACGGGCGCGGTGGTGCCGCATGCTGCAGTGCTGTTGACCAATCAGGCGACGGGCGACAAGCGCACGATCAATTCGAACGATTCGGGCAATTTCACCTTTGCGGGTATTCAGTCCGGGGACTACACGGTGACGATTTCCGCAGCCGGTTTCCGGAGCTTTACGGAGAAGGGCGTCCACCTGGATCCGGGTGACAGCCGTACGTTGCCGAAGTTGCAACTGGCGACGGGGAGTTCCGACCAGACGGTGACGGTGGAGGGGCAGACGGATGTTCCCCTGGATACGGGCGAGCGCAGCGATCTGATCACGTCGGAGCAGATCAAGCACCTTTCTGTGGAGGGGCGCGATGTAACAGAGTTGTTCAAGACTCTGCCCGGTTTCGCGATTCAACCCAGCAATGGCTCGATCGGCAACACGGCTTACGACCCATCGCAGGTGAATGTTTCGGGTGCTTTGGGAAACTATGCCGCGAACGGCAACCCGATTTCGGGGATCACGCTGCGGCTGGATGGCGCGAACATCACGGATCCCGGGAACTTTGGCTCGGCGATCCAAAACGTGAATTATGACCAGGTTTCCGAGGTGAAGGTGGATGTTTCGAACTTCGGAGCGGACATTGCGAACGGACCGGTGGTGGTGAGCGCGGTGACGCGTTCAGGAACGAACACCTTTCATGGATCGTTGTACACCTATGCGCGTACGGCGCAGTTGAACTCGTCCGATGCTTTGAATGGAGCGACGAACCAGCAGAAGGCGAATGACCGCGAGGTGTATCCGGGTTTCACAATTGGCGGCCCAGTGCTGATTCCGGGTACCAGCTTCAACAAGAACCGGAATCTTACGTTCTTCGCAGGTGCGGAGGATTATGCGCAGCGGAATATCTATGCGTATGGCGGATCGAGCAGCGCGCTGGTGCATGCGCTGGTGCCCACGGCAGCGATGCGTGGCGGAGATTTCAGTGCGGGGGCTTTGCAATCCTTCCTGGGACCGAACCTGTGCACGGCGCCTACGTCGGCGAGTAACACGGTGCCGAACTCGCCATGCGCGGCGGGGACTTACCAGAATATTGCGATTGTGCCGACAGTGGCGAAGGATGGATCTGCGATTGTGAACGGGCAGATTCCGAAGCAGTTCCAGGATCCTGGGTTCCAGGCGCTGTTTAACAGCTTCCCCTCGCCTAACTCCGTACCGACGGTAGCGAACCCTTATAACTGGCAGGCGCAGGACTTTATCAACGATGACTTGTGGCAGGCGATTGGGCGCGTGGATCTGCAGATCTCGCAGCGCAATCATTTCTTTGCGCGTTACAGCGTGGAGCGCGGGTCCTCAGGTGAACCGACGGCTGTGTATTACAACCCGGGTGGGATCAATACGCCGGGCGGCGGTTTGAGCAAGGTGAACTCGGAAAGCGCGGCAGCGAATCTAACGACGATCATCACGCCCACGCTGACAAACCAGCTTTACGGCAATCTTGCGTACCTGGACCAGGCGTTTACGAGCTCTAACCCGAGTGCGCTGACAGCCTACCCTTACCAGGGTGCGTTCGCCAACGGGCGGCATCCCCTGCCGGAACTGGGCAATTACAACAATGCGGACGGGTTGCCGTTGAGCATTACGCCGGATTATTCGCTGGGTCCGATCTTCGCGCATAAGTTTACGCCAGAGGGCGGCGATAACGTCACCAAGGTGTGGGGTAAGCATACGGTGGTTGCCGGTGTGTATGTTGCACGGGTAACGAACAACGAGCAGAACCCCAACACGGCGACGAATGGAGCGATTGCCGGAATTTATGGCATGCCCGCGGCCGGGGTCGCGATTACTGATCTGGATGGCTCGACGGCGACGATGTCGGGTAACTGGCTGGCGAATAACTATGAGGGGTACATCACCTCGTACAGCCAGACGAACATTTTGTCGCAGCCGGATCTGTACTTCTGGAACAATGACTTCTTCGCGAATGATTCCTGGAAGATTGCACCGCGGCTGACGGTGAACTATGGCGCGCGATTTGAGCATCTGGGTTTGTGGAACGACGCGCATGGCAAGGGCATTGCGGTGTTCAACCCGGCGCTGATTTCGAGCGCCGCGGCGACCTCTCCTTACCCGGGATTTGAGTGGCATGCGAATAACCCGTCGCTGCCGCTTTCGGGTAATACCTCCTACCCGTTGTTTATCGAACCGCGCCTGGGTTTTGCGTTCGATGTTCTGGGCACGGGTAAGACGGTGCTGCGGGGCGGCTGGGGTGAGTACCGGGCGCATGACTCCTGGAACGACGCTTCAAACGAGCTTAGTGTGACGCAAGGGTCGGAAAGCGTCAGCGAGACGGGCGTGAACAGCGTGGTGTCGCTGGGCGCGATCAGCAAGCTGAATCTGAACCCAGTTTTTAATCCGGCGAACACTAGCACGATTGGGATTTCCGGGGTTTCGGGACCACTTTCGACTTCGGGAAATCTGAGCACGGCTCCTTTGGGGGCTTTCACTGCGGCAACCCTGGGCGACCGGGAACAGGGGCTGAGCGACACGTACAGCTTGACGTTCAACCAGGAGCTGCCGAAGCACATGAACCTGCTGGTGGGGTATGTGGGCGATAACAGCCGGTTCCTGCTGAATAATGGCAGCAATCAGCAGGTGGCGCTCGATAACATTAATGCGATTCCGGTGGGTGGGTTATACCGGCCGAATCCCTTAACGGGGCAGGTGCTGCAACCGTTGGGCATCAATCCGCCTAAGTCGACCTACTCGTTCTACACGAACGGTGTAGGAACGGCGCAGATCAATGAGTATCGTCCGCTGAACACAACGCTGGTGCAGTATGGGGCCCTGGATGTTCCCAAGCACGTTCTGAATGCAAATTACAACGCGTTCCAGACGGGGCTTTCGCGTCAGACTGGGCGAATTCTGTTCAACGTGAATTACACGTTCTCGCACGCGCTGGGGATCCAGGGAGCGAACGGGACCGGGGAACCTTCCGATCCGTTCAACCTCGCGCATGATTATGGTCCGGAGACGTTTGATCGCCGGCACATTTTCAATGCGACTTATACGTTCGAGGTGGGCAACCCGGTACATAATAAGTTCGCGGGCGTGTTCACGAATGGATGGGAGTTATCGGGGATTACGACGTTCCAGAGCGGACCGGACATTCCGGCGCTGCTTTCGAACCCGGGTCTTCTGCTGAGCGGTAACCTGGGTCAGCAGTATGTTGGGACGAACCCTGATGGCACCCCGGCGGCGAATCCGAACTATATTCCGGTGACGAACACGGTGTATCTGGGAACGCCGGATGTAAGCTTGCAGCCTACGGTGACGTGCAATCCGCGGTCTGGGTTGAGTGCCGGTCAGTTTGCGAATCCGAGCTGTTTTGGGACGCCGAACTTTGGGCAGAATGGCGTGTACCAGTTGCCATACCTGAAGGGACCGAATTACTTTGACAGCGATCTTAGCGCGCAGAAGGCGTTCAGCTTCAAGTCGGAGCAGGCGATCACGTTCCGGGCATCAGCGTTCAACTTCCTTAACCATCCTTTGACGACGTTGACTACGTCGTTCAACAACGAGTACACGCTGAACATGACGAATCCAAATGCGACTGGATTTACGCAGGGTGCGGTGAGTCCGACGACGGGCTTTGGCAACCTGCCGTACAAGACGGGACGGCGTGTGGTGGAGTTGATGGCGAAGTATACGTTCTAAGCGATGTTGTCGGTAAAAGCAAAGGGCCGGATCTTTGGATCCGGCCCTTTTGCGTGTGCTGGTTGACGGCGAGGCGTCAGGCCTGGGGGCCGGGGATGCTGAGCATCCAGTTGACGCCGAACTTGTCTGTGCACATGCCGAAGAGGGGGGTCCAGAAGGTGGGGGCGAGGGGCATCATGATGCTTCCGCCTTCGCTGAGTTTGGCGAAGAGGTCGCGGACTTTATCGGCGTCGGGGTCATCGAGGGAGATGTCGAAGCCGCTGAGGGGTTTGCCGTGGCCCGGGGGTGCGTCGGCGCCCATGATCTGGATGCTGCCGATCTTGAGAGTGGTGTGCATGACAAGGTCTCCGGCGCCGTCGGGGCAGGGTGTGCCGGGGGGTGCGTCTTTCCAGCGCATGGTCACCGGGCGTTTGGTGCCGAAGACGCTTTCGTAGAAGGTGAAGGCAGCGTCGCAGTTGCCCTGGAAGCCGAGATGGAGGTTGGTGTTCATGGGAGGTCTCCTTGCGCCCCCCGGATGTTGAGGCGGGGCCGGATCATGGTAAACGGCTGGCAGGACCTGGGAGCAAGCGAAAAGAGACGACTTAAGCAAATGAGTGGCGAACCGGGCCGTCGGGGATTGCATGGGCGATACGGCGCTCGGAGCGGAACCTAGATTCCCTTTGGGATAACAGCATAGGATTTGGGGGTTGCGAGACTGAGAAGGCCTGGAGTTCAGGCCTTCCCATGGTGGGGTCGGGTTACCTGGGCTGAATGACGTCGAGGAGTTGGGCGTCCGGGGTGGTCCAGGCAGAGGCGCCGGTGTGGTCTAGTTTTTGGGTGGTGTTGTTCCAGCCGAGTTCGGTGATCTGGTGGTCGCCTTTCTCGTAGGCGTAGGTGTTGCCGTCGTCGTTGTAGAGGGTGAAGTGGGCGTCGGCGCCGGGGTAGATGCGGATCTTTTCTATGGCTTGTTTTTCGTTGGTGCTTTGGACGGGGGCGCCCAGCGGGAGGATGGAGCCGGCGCGGACGAAGATGGGGAGGGTGTCAATGGGGGCTTGCACGGTGATGCGTTGGCCTCCGTGGATCTTTTCGTTGGTCCAGAAGTTGTACCAGTCGGTTCCTGCGGGGAGATAGACGGACTTGGTGGTTTGGCCCTGTTCTGTGACGGGGGCGATGAGGAGGGCGGGGCCGAACATGTATTCGTCGCCGATGTCGGCTACGTTGGGGTCGTTGGGGAAGTCGAGGAAGAGGCCGCGCATGAAAGGGGCGCCGGTTTCGTGGGCTTGCCAGCCTAGCGAGTAGATGTAGGGCATGAGCTGGTAGCGGAGGCGGAGGTATTTCTCGAGGATAGGTTCGGCCTGCTTGCCGTAGCTCCAGACCTCGTTGTGTGGGCGGGTGCCGTGGGTGCGGAAGTTGGGTTGGAAGGCGCCGTACTCGAACCAGCGGGTGTAGAGCTCGGGGTAGTCGTCGTAGTGGTGGATGTTGTCGCGGGCGTCTGATGGGTCTAGGAGCGGCGGATGCGCGGGGGTGTGGGAGTAGGGTAGGCCTTGCCAGCCGCCGATGTCGGTGGACCAGTAGGGCATGCCGGAGGCGGTGAAGTTGATGCCGGTGGGGACCTGGCGTTTGAGGGTGTCCCAGTTGCCGCTGATGTCGGACGACCAGAAGATGGTGCCGTTGTGCTGGGCGCCGAGATAGCTGTCGCGGGCGAGGATGAGGGCGCGTTCTTTCATGTCTTGCCGCATGCCGTTGTAGAAGGCGGCGGTGTGGAAGAGGGGGTAGACGTTGAAGAACTGGGTGCCGGGGCCGACTTTGAAGTAAGAGCCGTTGGGAGGGAGGTCGGGTTCGGTTTCGTCGGCCCAGAAGGAGTCGAAGCCTTTGTTTACGTAGTTTTCCTTGATGATGCTCCAGTACCATTTTGCGGCGTCTGGGTTGGTGGTGTCGATGTCGGAGCCGGCTTTGTCGTAGGGGAGGCCGTTGGTCGGGGTGCCGTCGGCGAGGTGCTCGAACCAGTTGTGTTGCTTGAGGAGATCGTAGTAGCGGCTGCCTTCGGTGAAGCGGGGCCAGACCGAGATCATGACGTGGTAGTTCATGGCGTGGAGGTCTTTGAGCATGGCGACGGGGTCGGGCCAGGCTTTGGGGTCCATGTCCATCTGGCCCATTTTGGTGTAGGTGAACCAGTCAATGACGAGGTCGTCGATGGGGAGTTTGCGGTCGCGGTAGCCCTTGGCTACGGACATGAGCTCGGCCTGGGTGCTGTAGCGCTGCTTGCACTGGATGTAGCCGTAGGCGGATTTGGGGAGCATGGGGACGTCGCCGGTGAGGAGGCGGTAGCCCCGGTAGATGGCGTTGTAGTCGCCGGCGATGACGAAGAAGCTGACGCGCTGGCCTACCTGGGACTGGAAGGTGTTTTGGTTGTTGAAGCCGAGGGAGACGGTGGTTTTTGAGGGGTTGTCCCAGACGAGGCCGTAGCCCTTGTTGGTGAGGAGGAAGGGGACGCAGACGGACTGGCCGGAGGGGGCGTCGTAGTCGTGGGCGCACTCGATGACGTGGCCTCGGCGGTCGAGGAAGCCTTGTTGATTTTGGCCGAGGCCGTAGTCGTGTTCGTCGTCGGCTGCGGCGAAGCTAGCGCCTACGCGGAAGAAGGGTGGGTCGGAGGGGCGGCGGTCTTGGAGGATTTGGTGGTCGCCGTCTTTGTAGTTGGGGGTGCTCATTTGCCAGCCGTTCATATGGAGGAGCGGCTTGCCGTCGGCGGTCTTGATGTCGAGGCCTACGTAGCCTGTGGAGCCGGAGAAGAAGTTGGCGGTTTCTGGCTTGGGGCCGCCGGGGCCCTTGGGGCGGGGGGCGAGGGTTACGGTGAGGGCGTTGGAGGTTAGGGTGTCGCCGGTGTCTGTGGAGGCGGTGAACCAGCCTGTGGGGAGGGGTTGGGCGGTGATGCCGTAGCCTGGGGCGGCGAGGGCGTCGGCCTTTTGGAGGCTGATGCTGACGCGGATGATGTTGGGGGCGTAAGGCTCGATGAGGACTGTGGCGTCGCCGCGGTCGGTGCTGATGTTTTGGGTGTGGGCGAGGGGGGAGAGGAGCAGGGTGGTGGTGGCGAGGGCTTGTAGGCCGAAGGACTTCATGGGTGGTGGGGGCTCCTGTGAGGGGTCGGCGGGGGACTGCGAACGCGGGGTACGCGGTGGGCGCGGTGTTTACGCGGCGTAAGAGCTTAGGGGTGGACGTTGATGGTTTGGCGGAGGCGGATGTCTGCGGAGGAGGCGGCGAGGCGGACTTCTACGCGGTCGCGTTCGAGGGTGAAGTTGTGGGTGGATTCGTTCCAGTAGGCGAGGTCGGCGGCTTTGAGGGGGATGCTTACGGTGGCGGTTTGGCCGGCGGCGATGTGGATTCTTTGGAAGCCTTTAAGTTCTTCCCCGGGGCGTTGGACTTTGGAGTTGAGGTGGGTGATGTAGAGCTGGACGACTTCGTCGCCGTCGCGGGTGCCGGTGTTGGTGATGTCGGCAGTGGCCTGGAGGGTGGCGTTGGGGGTGAGGGTGTCGGTGGAGAGCTTGAGGTTAGCGTATTTGAAGGTGGTGTAGCTCAGGCCGAAGCCGAAGGGGTAGAGGGGCTTGCCTTTGAAGTACATGTAGGTGCGGCCGTCGCGGATGTTGTAGTCCATCATGGGCGGCAGTTGGTCCACCGAGGCGGGCCAGGTGGTGACGAGGTGGCCGGCGGGGTTGACGTCGCCGAAGAGGACTTTGGCGAGGGCGGTGCCTTCGTCCTGGGAGGCGTGGGTCATGTGGAGGATGGCGGGGACGTACTGTTGCGACCAGTTGATGGTGTAGGGGAAGCTGGCGATGAGGACAACGATCGTGCGGGGGTTAACGGCGAAGACCTGTTTGATGAGTTGTTCCTGCTCGAGGGTGAGGGTTTCGCGGTCGCGGCCTTCGCGGCCGTCAGAGGGTGTGGTGCAGGGGAGGGTGCCGCCGCCGTCGACGGTATCGTGCCAGTCGTGGCCCATGTCGGGGCCGCAGGTGGGATCGTTGCCTACGACGACGACCGCGGCGTCGGAGGTGCGGGCTGCGGTGATGGCGGCCTGGTTGAGTTCGCTGGCGGCGTAGTTGACGCGGACGTAAGGGCCTACGGCGGCGCGGATGCCTTCGAGGGGGGTGACGGCGTGGGGTGGGGTGCCGCCGTACCAGTCCCAGTGGACGGAGTCGGCCAGGGGGCCTATGACGGCTATGGATTTGAGATCGGATTTGTTGAGGGGGAGAGTGTTGTTGGCGTTTTTGAGGAGGACTACGGATTCCTCGGCCATCTTTTCGGAGATAGCGCGGTGTTCCGGGCTGTCCCAAGGTTCGGCCTTCGTTTGCTCGGGGGCTTCGGTGTGCTGGTTGGCGGAGGCTGGCGTGCCGGCGGGGGGTTGGCCGTTTGCGGCGGTTTGGGTAGGGGGTGGTGTGTACTCCTGGCCGGGGTCCAGCAGGCCTAGTTTTAGAGTGATGACGAACTTGCGGCGGAGGAGGTTGTCGATCTCGGCTTCGGTGACGGAGCCTTCTTTGACGGCGGCATGAGTTTCGTCTTTCCAGACGTCGAGGAATTGGTTGATGCCGGCATGGAGGCAGGCGATCACGCTGGCTTTCTGGTCGGGGTAGCGTTTGTGGTCGGTCCAGAGGAGCTTGACGGCGCCGCCGTCGGAGGAGAGGACGTCTACGCCCCATTTGTCTTCGACGATGGATTTGAGGATGGGATTGACGGCCATGGGGGTGCCGTTCCAGGCGTTGTAGCTGGCCATGACGCCGCGGGCGCCGCCTTGTTCGAAGCCCATGCGGAAGGGGACGGAGTAGTACTCCCAGAAGAGGCGCTGATCGAATTCAGAGTTGGACTTGGTGCGGAGGTTTTCGTTGCTGTTGGCGAGGAAATGCTTGAGGAGGGCGGCGGATTGCCAATGATTAGGGTCTGGGCCCTGGAGACCTTTGACGAAGCTGACGACCATGGTGCCGTTGAAGAAGGGGTCTTCGCCATAGACCTCTTCGCTGCGGCCCCAGCGGGGGTCGCGGGCGAGGTCGGCTTGCGGTCCCCAGAGCATGAGGATGGAGCGGTTATAGCGGGGCTGTTCGGTGATGTAGCGGGCTTCGGCGCCTTCGACGGCGGCGGCCTGCTGGACCAGCGCGGGGTCCCAGGTTTCGCCCATGCCGGGGGGTTGGGGGAACTGGGTGGTGAAGATGGGGTTGCGACCGGGGCGGGGTTCACGCTGGACTACGCCGTGGATGCCTTCGGAGCTGCCGAAGCTGCGGACGCGGAGGCGGGGGACGGCGGTGTCGGTGCCGAGGCAGTTGATTTTTTCGTCCAGGGTCATTTGGCCGAGGAGGTCATTGATGCGGGCTTCGGTGGGGAGGGCGGTGTCGCGGAATTTTGGTGTTTGCCCCTGGGCGAAGCTGGACCGAAGGCAGATGAACCCGGCGAGTGAAAGGCAGAGGGCGGAGAGGGCTGATGCTATCTCTGACCTGGGTTGAAGCGTTTGAAAGAAAGTGGATGCCAGTGTGGGACCTCGCGGCAGGTTGCCATGGATCAGGCTCCAAGCGGAGAGAGTGTTTGTCAAGGGCTTTGCAATTTTCGGCATGCAAAGGACGTGGGGAATAGGGAGTCGGCTTCCCTGTCGTCCGATGGCAACCCTTCCAGCGTGAGATACAGAAGATTCCCGTGGAAAACCCGGAACAAAACCGAGACAAACCTAAAGGGAGGGGGTAATCTCGGAACATCTCCGGATAGTAACGAGATTGGTTCCGGAAGTAGGGTGCGAGGACGCGAATGAGGGGTTTGCCGCCGCATCGGATGGTTGCGATCGCCGCGATGGGGTTTGCGCTGCTGCCTGGAGTTGCGGCGCGGGGTTGGGCATCCGGGTTCGCCAAGCAGGATGACGGCTCGACAGTGGTGGTTTTGTTGAGCCGGGCGCGGACGCTGGAACAGCGCGGGAGGCTGGACCTGGCCAAGGGGGATTGGGCGCAGGTGCTGGTAGCGGATCCGACGAACGCGGAGGCTTTGGCTGGGTCGGCGCGGGCCGCGAAGAGTGAAGGGCGGGCAGGGGATGCGGCGATGTTTCTGGCGCGGTTGCGCGCGGCGCATCCGGGCGATCCGCAACTGGCCGCGATGGAAGGTGAGAGGCAGGGGCGGAGTGCGGGTGCGGAGTTGAGCGAAGCGGCGCGGCTGGCGCGGGCGGGGGATGCTCGGGGGGCGATGGCGATTTACCGGCGGGTGTATGGGGTGACTCCGCCGGCTGGAGCGCCGGCATTGGCTTACTACGAGACGGAAGGGGTGACGGAGGACGGACGGGCTTCGGCGATCGCAGGATTGCGGGCGCTGGCAGATAAGTACCCTGCGGACGCGCGGTACGGGGTAGCGTTGGGCCGGTTGTTGATGGGGAGCGAGCGAACGCAGGCGGAAGGGCGGACGTTGCTGGAGGGTATGCCGGGGAATGCGGAGGCTGCGGCGGCGTTGCGGGAGCCGGCAGGGACGGGCGGGCAGGGGGCTGCGGTGAAGGCGGCGACGGCGTTGGCGGCGAGTGCCCCGGAGGCTCGGCCGGGGACGACGGGTAGCGCAGCGAAGTCCGCTGCGGGGGCGGCTGCGGGGAGTGCGTCGCGGGCGGTTGCTACGACCAGCGCCGGGGCTGCCCCTGCGACGGGCGGGGCTGGAAGGCAGGGGCTTATGCTGCGGGCGAGTTCGACGCAGGGGGCTGGGTCAGTGAAGCGATCAGGGTACAGCGGGGAGGAGATGGCGGCGTTTGCGGCGCTGGAGGCGCACCGGTTAGGGGAGGCGGGTCAGCGCTTCCGGGAATTGCTGGGGAGAGATCCTGCGAACGCGCGGGCGCTAGCGGGCATGGGGTACGTAAGCCTGGCGAACGGGGATCTGAAGACGGCGGTGCTGTTTTTTGAACGGGCACAGGAGAGTGGCGACCGGAGCCTGGCGCTGACGCGGGCGCTGGTGAATGCGGAATTCGAGTTCACGCTGCAGCAGGCGGCCGGGGCGCGAGCGAAGGGGGACCTGGCGGGCGCCGAGACGCAGTACAAGGCGGCGTTGCGGGAGCGGCCGAGTGATTCGGGTGCGCTGGAAGGGTTGGGCGAAGTGTTGCTGCAGGCAGGGCGCGCAGGGGAGGCGGTGCCGGTGTTCGCAAAGCTTACGCAGATGCGACCGCTGAGTCCGGTGGCGTGGCGGGGTTTGGTGCTGGCGGAGGCGGCTGCGGGGAATACGCAGGCGGTGGTAGCGACGGCGGCGCGGGTGCCTGCCGAGGCGCGGGAGCCTTTGCAGTCGGATACGGCGTATGCGTTGACGGTGGGGGCGGCGAACCGGGCGAGTGGGTCGCAGGCGGGGGCGACGGGCCGGACGCAGGTGGCCCGGGTGGAGACGCCTGCTCGGCCCGTTGTTGTGAAGCCAGTGCCTCCGAAGGCGGTGGAGGCTCAGCCTGGGGCTGGGTCGAAGACGGCTTCGCGTGGGACGGTTGCAGCAGCGCCCGTACCGGCGAGGAGTGGGACTCCGGCGGTGTCGGCACCCCCCGCGACGGTGGCTGTGGGTGCTGCGCCTCCGGTGATAGCGGGTGTGCCGGCGGTCGCTGCGGCTGCGCCGGCGACCGCCGCCCGGGCCGACCAGGTAGTTGCCGGGGAGCGGGTGCAGCAGGCGGAAGCTGCCTTGCTGCATGGAAACAATGCGGAAGCGGCGGCGGTGTTGCGGGAGGTAGTGAAGATGGACCCGGAGCGGGTGGACGCCTGGCGGGCGCTGGTGCAGGCGTTGCACAACGAGGGGCATGATGCGGAGGCGGCGGTGGTGGTGGCGCGGCTCCCGGCGGGCGTTCAGCCGGTGCTGGAACGGGATGCCACG
>CAZZWG010000054.1:0-11483 GCA_964657685.1 Verrucomicrobia bacterium Tous-C9LFEB
ACTACGATGCGGGCTTCGTGTGGGTGGTGGAGCGGAGGGCGAGGGTGCCGAGGAGGGTTATGGCGGCGAGCAGGGCTAGCCAGAGGAGAGCGGGGTGTCGTTCGGTGAAGGGTCGAGGGTCGGGGCGGGGGGTGTAGTTGGGATTAAGATTTTCGGGGCCGAGGATGAGGGAAGTGGGGTGGGGCTGCTGGGTGAAGAGGGTGGCGTAGTCGTATTGTGGGGAGGTGAGGGCGGGGTCGCCGTAATGGAGCGTGTAGGTGGTGTTCGGGGTGGCTTCGAAGCAGAGGCTTTGCTGCTCGAACTCGAGGCGGATGGATTGAAGGGAGATGGGGGGATCGTCGCCGTTGTTTAAAGCTATCGACCAGCGGGTGGGGATGGGGAAGGACGGAGTGTTGAGGTTAAGGCTTAGACGCTCTTCGTCGATCTGTTGACCGTCTTGTTGCCGGTGGAGACGGAGGAGATTGCCGGTGTAGACGGTGGGTTGCGGGGGCGGGATGGATTCTTCGGTGACGGGGGTTTGCTCGACGAGGGGGCGGACGGTGACGGTGACGTCGCGGCTGAAGTTGGCGGGGGCAGGGCCGGGGGTGACGGTCAGGCGGTCTGCGGGGACGTGGGCGGGGAGGGTGATTTCGGCGACGGTGGTGTAGTCTTTCCGGGTGAATCGGCTGGTGGTGGCGGCGAGGGTATAGGCGGCCTCTGCAGCGGTTTGGGTGGGGAGGTTGATCCCCTGGACCTGGTTGGGGTGGAGGGGGCCGGCGACGGCGAAGTGGAGATAGCGGAAGTCGGAGTCGGGGAGGTGGAGGACGGTGCTGCGACCGAGGCGTTCGCTGGAGAGGTCGAAAAGGGTGAAGTTGCCGAGTTTCGTGGGCTTGGGGTCCGTTGCCGATTGGCTGCCGGAGACAGCGACGATAGCGATGAAGTTCCGGGCGTCGAGGATGAGGTTGACGTCGTTGTAGGTACCGGGTGGCATCGCGGCGTCAAAAACGGTGGGTCCCGAGGTTGCGGACGGGGAGGGTGCCTGGGTGGGCCTGCGTGGGTTCGAGGGTGCGGAGAACGAAGGGGACTTCGGTGGTGTCGTTGTAGAGGCGGAGGTCGGTGAGGCCTGGGGAGGCATGGGCGAAGAGGTCGGCGGGTAGGGCGGTGCAGGTTTGGCCGGCCGTCTGAGTCGGGGATAGAGCGCGGTTGTAGCGGAAGTATTGCGGTTGCGGGGAAACGATGCCCGTGGCTGCGAGGAGAAGCGCTGCGGCTGCGCGTGTCATGCGGTGTCATGCCCGGGGGCGCGGAGGTGGAGCCAGTCGCGCTGGTAGACGAAGCTGACGGCGAGGAGAAGGACGCCGAGAGCGAGGAAGCTGAGGATGCGGTAGCCCTGGCTGAGGGTGCTGGTATCGGCCAGAAAGACTTTGCCGATGGCGACAGAGAGGAGGATAAGGGCCTGCCAGCGGAGAAAGGCGGAGTGGCGCAGGAAGCCGGCGGTGAGGAGAAGGGCGCCGTAGAGCATGAAGAAGGCGGAGTAGGTGAACTGGGCGTACATGCGGAAGTCGTGAAATAGGGCGAAGTTGCCGCGCCAGCGGATGCTCCACCAGTAGCCGTGGATTTCCAGGCTGATGGCGGCGAGGATGAGGAGGTTGGTGAGAACGATGAAGAGGGGAGTGAGGCTGGACCAGGAGGCGGGTTCGTCTTTTTCAGCCTGGCTCTCGGTTTGGGAGGCAGTGTGGGTGATCCAGGCGGCGAAGACTGCGACAGCGATGGCGATGCACCAGGTAGCGAAGCGCTGGTTGAGGATGGGTGTGGTGGTGGCGGGCGGGTTGATGGTGATGAGGGCATAGAGGCCCAGGGTGAGGCTGAGCAGGGCGAGGAAGCGGAGCAGGCGGAGATGGGTGCGTTGCGCTACCCAGAGGAGGGCGGCGGCCTCAACGAGCCAGCCTGCGGTGAGCCAGCGGCCGTGCGTTTTGAGCGGTATGGCGAGGGAGAGAAAGACGACCGTGGAGGTGAGCTCGAAGGATTCGGAAAGGGCGGTGTTGGGGCGGAAGGGACCGGCGGACGGAAGCTTCAGGAGAAGGAGATAGAAGGCGGCGAGAAGGACGGCGAGCCAGGGTTCTGCCCAGGGAGTTTGGCGCCGTTCGAGCATGTCGTAGAAGGTGAGGAAGACGAGGGCGGCGTTGGCGACGGGGAGGAGGCCGAGGGCGAGGATGTCCCAGCCGGTATCCCCTTTGCTGCCGGGGGCCAGGCGGATAAGACGGGGTGCGAAGGCAAAGAGGAGGAAGAAGGCGGTGAGGAAGAGGGCTGTGCGGGCGAACTCTGCATCGTCGTAGAAGGTGAAGTACCAGCCTGCGACGTAGATGGCTGTACCGGTGAAAGCGCTGAAGAGGAGGCGGGACCAGGGTTTGAGTGTGACGAGGATGAGGACGGCGAGGTCGAGGAGGAGGAGGTAGGTGAAGAGGGCGACCTCGTGGTTCTGGCCGGTGGAGACGAGCAGCGGAGTGCTCAGACCGCCGACGATGGCGTAATGGGCGAGGAGTTCGGCGTCCCCGTGCCAGGCCATATAGCCGTTGAACGCGGTGATGGCGATCATGGCGGCGAAGGCGATGGAAGAGGGTAGGAGGTGGTAGACGGAGAAGGCTGCCCAGAGGGAAAGATAGAGGGTGCCGCTGCCTACCGCTTTGAGCGAGTAGGAGAAGGCTGGGAAGCCCTTGCGGCGGAAGCGTTCGGACCAGGCGATGAGGGCGGCGCCGGCGAGAAGGCCGATGACAATGCGGCCGAGGGGGCCTATCCAGTGGTTATCAAAGGCCAGTTTGAGGAACCAGGAGACGCCGATGAGGAGGGCAACGATGCCGATGCGGTTGAACCATTGGGAGCCGATGCGGTTTTCGAGGGAGGCGTTCTGGCGTGGTGCGGGGTGGCTGTTGAAGATTGGGGTTGCTGGGAGAAGCGGCGGCGGAGGAGCGGGGAGGATGGGTTCATCGACGGAGGGGGGCCTGGGAGGGATGGGCTGACGGTCTGTGCCGGTCAGGGCAATACCCGAAAGGCGCAGGGCACTTTCCAGCGCTCCCACGCGCTCCTGGAGGTGCTGCAGTTGCGCCTCTACGGTACCGGGCTGGGCTTCGTTCATTGCCGCCAATGTACATCTGCCGGAGGCGATGCGCGAGTAACTTCGTGGCGAAACGATGGTTACATCTAGCGGGGAGGTAGTTGCAAATAGCCTCTGCGGCTGGACCGGATGAATGTTTTCAGTAGGGAGTTGCGATGCCTCGTTCGGCTTTGAACGCGCGCATGTACCACTCGAACTCGTCGAAGAACTTGCCGGCGCTATGGTCGAGGCGGCCTGTCTGGTCTACACCCTCGGGGTTCAGGACCTTGTCTATGTTGGGGATGGGTTGGAGGGAGGGGATGGTGCTGAGGCCTGCCTCGGGGAGCAGGGCGCGGAGTTGCATCGCGGCGCGAACCCCGCCGAAGTTGCTGGGGGAGTAGCAGATGATGCCCGCGGGGCGAAAGGCGTATTCCTCGAGAAAGTAGTCGAGCAGATTGGAGAGGGCTGGCGGGATGCTGTGGTTGTATTCGGCGCTGACGATAAGATAGCCGTCGGCGCGGGCATACAGGTCGGCGAGCGGGGCGAGTTTGGTGTGTAGATCCTTGTATTGTGGCGGAGGATCCTGTTTGATTTCCTTCCACATTTTGTCGAGGAGAGGGAGGTCGAGCGCGGCTGCGTCGACGGGGACGGGTTCGTGACCGCGAGCCTGGAGTTGGGCAAGAGCCCACTTTGCGGCACGGTCGCCCATGCGGCCGCTGCGAACGGAGCCCTGAAGGATGGGGATTACCATGATTTGCCTTGGTGGAAAGAGGTGATTCGTCCGGGCTTGCGCACGGGCGAGAAGGCCAATCCAGCCCATAAGGGAACAGGGCTTGATCGGCGGAACCCGAACGTTAGAAGGGGTTGATCTTGTCGACGCCCTTTTTCTTCTTATGTTTGCTGGAGCTCTCGTCGTTCTTGTCGAAATCCGGCTTCGGCTTCTTCTTGGAGTTGGGGTTTTGCGTCTGGGCGGCGGGGGTGGGGTGGCCGGCGGCTTCGTTTACGGCATCCGGGGCTTCGGTGGGACCCTGCGCGGCAGGGAGAGGGCTGTTGTCGGGCGGTTTGGGAGCGACGATGCCGTAGTTCTTGTCAGGGGCGCCGGTTGCGGCGGGACGATCGCTGGCGCGGTCAGTGATGGCGCCGCCAGTCATGCCGCCCGGTGTGACGACGCCGGGAGTGAGGACTTCCACGCCGAGGGCGGCGCCGCTGTTGCCGACGCGCGTCGCGCCGGTCCCGGCAGGGGTTGCGGTGGACATGGTGCTTGCCGTGCGCTCGCCTTCGGTGGTCCCTTCCCCTACGTTTGACAGCGTGAGGGGCGCGGATGCGGCGGCGGGTGCGGGTGTGGGCTGGGCGGGTGCAGGGGTGTTGTCTGCGGCGGCGGTGGCGGCGGCTTCAGCCGGTTTCGCGGCGTTGGGGTTGAAGGCACCCAGGTAGTCGGCTTCGATCTGATGGACGATGGTGGGCGCGACGGTGGGTTTAGCGTCTTCGAGCGGCGGAGCGCCGAGTTGCGCGGCGGTGACGGTGTCCGGCTTACGGACGATCAGGAGTTCGAGACGGCGGCGCATGGTGTACTGGGCGCGGCTGCCTTCAAGGGTGTCGCTGGCGGCAATCTGCTCGGCGGTGGGCTGCGGGATGGGGAGATTCATGGACGCGAGACGCTCTTTGGCGTCCTCGACGTGGGGAGCCGCGGCGTGCTCAAGGACAACGGCGCGATAGGCGGCTGCGGCCTTGCTGTCGTACTCCTGCTCAAGCTTGGACTTGGGAGCCTCGGGCATATTGGACTGGGAGCGGACGATTTTGGCTTCGGTGGCATAGGCGTCGCCGATGCCGATGAGGGTATCGTCCATGTGGCTGAAGAGGGGATAGGTGTCGACGACGGTTTGGTAGCGGGCGATAGCGGCGGGGAAGTTGTTGTGGCTGGCGTAGAACTGGCCGAGGCCGAATTCGCGGGCGGCGAGAACTTCCTGGACGTCACGGAGCTTCTGGGTTGCCTCGGTGAGGAGGGGCTTGGGCGCGTCCGGGTAGGTCTTCAGCATGGTGCGGTACTGGTCCTCGGCCTTGATGGCCTTGGAGTAGTCGCGGTCGGGGACGTCCATCTGCTTGAGGTAGATATCGCCCATACGCATCTGGGCTTCTGCGGACTCGGGGGCGTTGGGGAAGAAGGTGATGAAGTCGGAGTATTCCTGCTCGGCCTGGGCCATGGCTGCGGAGCCGCCCTCCTTGAACCAGCAGTCGGCGACGGCGAGTTTGGAGCGCATGAGGTACTGCGAGTCCGGGTAGGTGCTCATGAGTGTCTGGAGGTCGAGGCGGGCTACGTCGAAGTGACCCTTCTGCTCCTGGATGAGGGCTTTGTCATAGAGGCTCTTATCGGGGAGGCTGGCGTCTTTGCCGATCAGAGGGTTGTATTTGTTCTCTTTGCGAATTTCAGCGCGGGTATCTTTGCTCTGAACGACGCGATCCTCTTTGGCGGTCTTGTCTTTGGACTTATCGGCTGAGGCGGTCTTTACGGGCGCCTTGACGGGTTTGGGAGTCGTGGGCCTGGCAGCGCTGGTGGAGTTGGCGGGCTCGTCTTTCTGGATCCACTTGTGCTTCTTGGGCGCCGGTGGAGGGGCCTGGTCGGTTTGCGCGGCGGCTGCGGGGGCGGGATCGGCGGCTGGTTGCTGGGCGATGGCGCCGGGTCCGGCGAGGGTGAGGGTGAGCAGGAAGGCAGCGCCGGCGGTCCATCGTGCACGGCTGCGAGGAAAGAAATTCGGCAAACCAGACAACATCCACAACTCCCAACTGCCGGTTCCGGGGAGGGACTCGGCACTAGCTGACATTCTAGGCGTCCGGAGGGTGTTTCGCCCAGAGGCGGACGCGCTTTCCGGAAGGGCTAGACCTTGCTTTCTGCGGCCTGGCGAGCTGCCTGGAGCAAGGATTGCGCATTGCGCTCGGTTTGACCTGGGTGAAACACGGCAGAGCCGGCGACGAGCATGTCCGCTCCCCCTTGGACGACGGAGGCTACGGTGTCGTGAGCGATGCCGCCATCGACCTCGATGCGGAAGTCGAGGCCCATTCTCTGTCGAAGGTGACGGAGGTGGGCGATTTTCTCGACGGCGCGGGGGAGAAAGCTTTGGCCGCCGAAGCCGGGGTTGACGCTCATGACGAGGACGTGGTGGACCATCGGGAGGACTTCGATGAGGAAGTCGACCGGGGTGGCGGGGTTGATGACGACTGCGGGCTGGCAGCCGTGGTCGCGAATGAGTTGGAGGGTGCGGTTGAGATGGCGGCAGGCCTCCCAATGGACGGCGAGGAAGTTGGCGCCGGCAGCGGCGAAGTCGGGGATGAACCTGTCGGGGTCCTCGATCATGAGGTGACAATCGAGGGGGAGGTCTGTGAGGGGGCGAATGGCTTTGACGACAGGGGGACCGAAGGTGATGTTGGGGACGAAGTGGCCGTCCATCACGTCGACGTGGACGATGGTGCCGCCGCCGCGCGTGGCTGTGGCGATTTCTTCGCCGAGGCGGCTGAAGTCCGCCGCCAGGATGGAAAAGGCTAAATCTATCAACGATGCTGCTCCCGTCGGTACATTTTCGCAGGATAGCAGCGGTTGTTGGCTGCTGGTTTGGAGGTCGGTGTGGGATTACTGGTGGCGGCGGGGTCTGCATCGTTCTGGGCGCTGTGTCCCCTGGGGATGGGATAGATGTTTGCCGTGGCGCGGTCTAGATTTACGTGAACGAGCGGTGTTGCTATGCCAAAGGGAACAAGGCTGGAGGTAGTGCCAGCCGGATCGACCGAAGTCGTAAAGAACCCGGTGGATCGACGAAAAGTGCCCGGGGCGCGGATTGAGATTGGGACGGTGGTGGGGCTAGTTGTCGCGGTCGCGGGGGTTCTGTTTGCCTGTCAACTGGAAGGACAGAGTTTGCGACTTCTGCTGCAGCCGACGGCTATGACGGTGGTGGTGGCGGGCACGTTCGCGGCGGTTCTGATCCAGTACCCGCCGCCGGTCTTGAGGGAGGCTCTTGTTAGAGCGGCGGCGGTGCTGCATAGCCGAAGTCCGTCTTCGGCGGTGCTGGCGGATGATCTTGCAGGGTATGCGCGGCTGGCGGACCGGGGTGGTTTGCTGGTTCTGGATAAGGAGTTGGAGGGGATACGCGATCCGTTCCTGAAAAAGGCGCTGATGCTGGCGGTGGATGGGGCAACGGCGACGGAGATTCGAGCGACGATGGAGCTGGATATGGCGGGCCAGGATCATACGGCGCAGATGGTGGATGATGTTTTCGAGACGGCGGGATCGACGGCCCCGCCGCTGGGAATTCTGGGTGCGGTGCTGGGTTTAATTCACGTGATGCGGGCTTTAGCGAACCTGAACGATGTAGGTGCGGGGATTGCGGCGGCATTTGTGTCGACACTCTATGGGGTGGGGCTGGCGAATCTGCTGATTTTGCCGTTAGGGGGCAAGTTGCGGCTTCGGGAGATGGAACAACGGCGGCAAAACGAGATGATGCTGGAGGGTGTACTGGGGATTGTTGCGCGAATGCGGCCGAGGTTCCTGGAGAGCCGTTTGCGATCGTATTTCCGGTCCTCCGGAGGTCGATCCCGGCCGAAAGCTATGGCGGTCTGATGGGGTCGATTGCATATCGTACGCGGTCGAGGCAGCGGGGACGCTGGCTTGTGTCGTATGCGGACCTGATGACGCTGCTCTTTGCGGTATTTGTGGTTTTGTTTACGGCTGCGCAGCGGAAGGCGATTCCGGTGCGCCTTGCGAGGTCTACGCGGGGGAGCGCTGGGGAGGCTGTTGCGGCTGAAGCAGTAGCGCCGGGATCGTCAGGGATCGGGGCTCATGCTTTGTCAGACGGGAGAGCTGAAGCACTTTACCAGCGGCTTGGGAATGTGCTGGGTCCGGCTGCGCGCACCGGCAACGTTTCGTTTCAGCGACTGCCAAAGGGGGTTGTGGTGCGGATGAATGAGGCTGGGTCGTTTGGAACGGCGGATGCAAGTCCATTGCCTGCGATGCGGTCGGCGCTGGACCAGATTGCTGCGATTGCGGGTCGCAGCGGGGCGCGGATCCGGGTGGAGGGATACACCGATGACAAGCCCATTCATACGGTGGAGTTCCGGTCGAACTGGGAGTTGTCGACCGCGCGGGCTCAGGCGGTGCTTGCGTTGCTGTTAGCGGAGCCAGGGGTAGATCCGGCAAATTTGTCAGTGGCGGGGTATGGACCATACCATCCGTTGGCGAGTAACGAGACAGAGGCTGGGCGGCGGTTGAACCGGCGGATCGAATTGGTCGTTCTTACGACCTCGGAGCAGTAGCTTACAAGACCCTGCACGGCTGCGGGTCATTTACGTTTCGACCCAGCTTGCCCTTTTCTGCAACACCCGTGCCTGCAGCGCCGGAACTTATTGATTTGTTGACACCCGGGGTGGACGGCATGAGGATGTTTCCACCATGAAAAGCTTTAAGACCACCGTCTTGATCAGCTCTGCGCCCGAACGGGTGTGGGCATTGCTTACTGACGGTGGGAGCTATCCGGAGTGGAATAGTACCGTGACTGGGATCAGTGGACGGATTGCATCGGGAGAAAAGATCACGGTACATGCGACGATGAACCCAGGTCGCGCCTTTCCGCTCAAGGTCGCGATTACGGAGCCTGGCCGGGAGATGCGCTGGAGTGGAGGCATGCCGTTTGGGCTGTTCCGGGGCGTGCGAGAATTCACGTTGCGCCCCGAGGAGGATGGCCGCGTAGAGTTTTGTATGAGGGAGGAGTACACAGGGCTGATAGCGCCGCTCATTCTCCGCTCGATCCCCAATCTGCAGCCATCGTTTGAGCAATTCGGCGAGGACCTCAAGCGAGCGGCTGAGAGGGAGGCACCATTCCATTGAAAGTGCTCTTTTTAAATGTACATGTGTGTTCCGATTCCTGAACGGATGCCGTCAACGTGTCGCTCGATTAGATTCTTCGTTGTCTAAGTTGTCTCCGTCGTGGCGTGTCGTAAGGGGCTATATCGCTCATTCGCTCTCGACCAAGAATCTACTTACAGAACGGCTTCTCCCGGCAGGACGGCTTTGCCACGGCGTTTGCGTTTTGGGAGAACAGGGACGGTTCGTTCTACGCCCTCGCGGCCAGGGTGAAGGGTGCGGGTTTTTGGTTCTGGATCGGTGGGGTTGGGGAGGGTTGTGGCGGCTTCGCGGTCTACAGGTGGGAGTTCCCCCGGGGGGCCGAGAACGACGCGGGCTGCGGCGTTGAGCAGGCGGCGTACAGGCCAGGAGCCGTCGGGGTTGGGGAGGAAAACTTCGCCGGCCCGCTGTTTTTCGGGGCGGTAGTACCAGCGTTTGAAGAGGGCGAGGGCGTCGCCCCTTTCGGAGGGTTCGGGATCTTCGGTGGAGCGGGCTTGAGATTCGAGACTGTTGAGGAGCAAGCGGGCGCGGTCTTCCGGGTTCAGATGGGGGGAGAGGGTAGTTGCGGCGGGGTCGGTGGCGAGAGCGACGCTGGTCTCGGGGACGGCAGAGAGCATGAGGGGTTGGGCGAAGAGGCTGGAGCCTACGGCGGTTTGTTCGCGGACGGCGCGGACGCCGAGGGTGGAGAGGCGCGCTGGGCCGACGAGGCGGCCGTTGTCGAGGAGGAAGATGGCGGCATCCGCGGCTGCGGTTGCGGGGGTGTCGTCGGAGCTTTCTGAGCTTGGGGCGGCGGCGGTTTGGACGATGAGGGCGCGGACGTCTTCGGCGGCCCGGATGAGGGGGTCGGCGCTTTGGGTAGTGGCTTTCACTTTTTCGTACTGGCGATGGAGGGCGGCGGCGGCTTCGAAGTCCATGGACTCGCTGGCGGCGTCGCGTTGGGTACCGATCTCGGCAAGCAGGCTTTCGCCGCGGGTGCGGAGGTAGGCGAAGACGCGGTCGGCCTCGGCGCGGTAGGCGTCGGCGGTGACGGCCATTTTGCAGGGAGCGAGGCAGCGACCCATTTCGCCGTAGACGCAGCCGGGGTGGTCTGGGTGGACTTCGAGATCTTCGTGGCAGCGACGAACTTTGAAGAGGTCGCCGACGGCTTCCCCTACGCGCTCGGCGGCGGCGCGGGAGGCGAACGGTCCGAAGCTTTCCTTGAGGGCGCGGCGGCTCATTTTGTTGCTGATGTAGACGCGCGGGTGGTCGTGGGCGAGGGTGACGCGGAGGAAGTAGGGGCAGTGCAGGCGGAGGCGTTTGCGGGCTTCGGCTTCGCCGAAGAGGGCGTGGGTGGCGCGGTAGAGAAGGAGGATGGACTCGAATTCTGAACCGGTGAGGGACCATTCGATGGAGCGAACGCGGTCGCGGAGATTGAGGCGCTTGGTAAGGACGGGGCGGCCTTCGGCGTCGACGGTCTCGGGGGGGAGAAGGAGGCGGCGGAGGCGACGGCGGAGGTCGGCGGCACGCATGAGGTAGGGCTGGTCAGTTTCGCGTTCGCCACGGAGGGCGAAGATGCCGGCGCGGGCGGGGATGGCACGGAGGATGGGTTCGGCTTCTTCGGGGGTGAAGGCGACGCGATGGGTGAACCCGAAGTGCTCGGCCATGACTGGATTTTAGTTGGTCGAGTTGCTGAGTGCCCTTAAAGGTGCCCGGGATGAAGGTTCGCTGGTAGGCCGACCTTGAGTAGCCTATCAAGAGATTGATGGCGAGGGTTCCCATGCTCAGGGGAAGGTGCTCTCCGCGGCGTACGGTTCTGGTCTTTGGTGTAGGCTCCTCGATGCAGGTGCCTGGCTGCTTCAGAGAACCAAACCATGTTGTTCGGCAGGTGAACGGAGGCGAAGTCCAGATGCAACACGCGGCGGTGTGCCGGAACGCGCGACGGTGACGATGCATGAAGCAGGAGGGGACGCATCAGGAATGCCCTCTCACGCCGACTGCGCACACCGTCTCAAGAAACTCGCGCATAGCCGCGATGTCCTTCTCGGGTATGCGGCCGTGCAGATGCGTACCTGGGATGATGCGTAGCGCCCCGTTTTCCTCATTGCAACGGTCTAGATGAAGCTGCACCGAAATTGAATCAATCGCCTGTCTTGCGATGCAGCGATTGGCAAAGTGATCGTCCAGGGCTGGAAGTCTTAAAACAGGCGCACCCCCAGTTCACATATGGTTCTTTCTGGGAAGAATAGCGGCTTAAAGTTTTTGCAACAAAAGTACCCACTGCGTGCGTATGGTCCTTTGAAAGAACCCTGGAGGAATCCGTATGCGCCGTTTCAGCTCTGGCTTTGCCGCCCTTTTACTCTCCGCGACTTTTGCTCAGGCGCAGAACTTTGCCACCTCGCCGTGCCATGGTGACGAGGGGGAATCTCATTCCAGCTGGATCTTCGGGCATAACGAACGGGCTTGCGAAATGCGAACGGCGGTTTTGCCGCTGGTGAATGGGCAATTGAGTGTTTCCGGAAAGAATGGCGGCATTGAGGTCATTGGGGAAGACCGGAG
>CAZZWG010000054.1:11583-16038 GCA_964657685.1 Verrucomicrobia bacterium Tous-C9LFEB
GTCATGCCTTCGATCTGGACGGTGGGAACTGCGCCGGAGCCGCGCCATTCCAGATCGTTGCCGATGGCGCTGACGTTGCGGAACATGTCTTTGAGGTTGCCGGCGATGGTGATCTCTTCAACGGGGTAGGCAATCTCGCCGTTTTCGATCCAGAGGCCAGTAGCTCCCTGCGAGTAGTCGCCGGTGACGAGGTTGACGCCGAAGCCCATGGTGCTGAGGACGAGGAGGCCGCCTTTGACGTTAGCGATGATTTCTTCGTGGGTCTGGGTGCCGGGTTCCAGGAAGTAGTTGCCGCCGCCGATGCCGGGAGCTCCGGAGAGACCGCGAGAGGCTTTGCCGTTAGAGACCATGTTGAGTTTACGGGCGGTGTAGGTGTTGAGGAGGAGTTCTTTAAGGATGCCGCGTTCGATGACCACGGTGCGGCGGGTGGGAAGGCCGTCTCCGTCGAAGGGTGACGTGCCGAAGCCGCCTACTTTGAGGGTGGAGCCGTCGGGGAGGGTGTGGTCGAAGACCATGGTGCCGTCATCGACCATCGTGATGTTTTCGCCGGCGACCTGCTCGCCGAGTTTGCCGGCAAACATGCTGGCGTTGCGATAGATGGCGTCTCCGTTGGCTGCGCCGAGGAGGTTGCCCATGAGACAGCGGGCGGTTTCGGGCGGGAAGATGACGGGGCATTGCTGGGTGGGGACGCGGCGAGCGCCGAGGAGGCGGAGGGCGCGGCGGGCGGCTTCCTGGCCTACGGCTTCTGGGTCTTCGAGCAGGCGGGTGGTGCGGGCGCTGGAGTACCAGTGTCCGCTTTGCATGCCTTTTTCATCCTGGGCGATGGGCGTGGCGGAGAAGCCTACGTAGGAGCGGCGGTACTCGCCGTGGAAGCCGCGCGAGGTGACCATGACGCGGTGCGCGGAGGAGCAATCGAAGCTGGCGCCGCGCGAGTTCTGGATACGGGTGTCGAAGGCCATGGCGGCGGCTTCGCAACGTTTGGCGATGGCGAGGCGTTCGGGGGGCGGGATGCCGTCGGCGTCTTCGAAGAAGAGTGCCTGGGCGGCGGGGTCATGACTGCCGAGGACATCGTGGTCGGGGAGACCGGCGAAGGGGTCTACGCCGGTGACTTTGGCGAGGGCCACGGCGCTCGAGACGAGGCGATGTATGCCGGCTTCGCTGAGATCGGAGGTGGAGGTGGAAGCGGTGCGCTGACCGCCTTCGGCAGCGCAGAAGACGCGCAAGCCGAGGGCGCGCGAGCCAGCCTCAGTAAGCTGTTCGACCTCGCCGAGGCGGACGTGGACGTTAAATTCGTCGCCTTCGTAGGCCACGACTTCGGCATCGGTGGCACCGGCTTTGAGGGCGCGCTCGAGGGCCTGTTCCGCGATGGAAGCGAGAACGGATGGGCCGGCCGGTGCGCTAGGCAACCGGGTGCTCGGACATGCGCGGCTCGCGGTTGTCGGTCGCGGTCTGAAAATAGATGCCGGCGGGGCAGTACTCGGAGTCCTGACGATGCTTATGTTCCACGTGCGGCGTGGGGACATTGGCAAGGTTGCGCTTGAAGACCTTGAGTTCGCCGTGGCAGTCTTTGCAGCGGAACTCTACGTCATTGTCCTCGAGGGCTTCGCGGATGGTTTTCACCTTCCAGAACGTAGAACGGGTACCGTCAAGAATGCGTTTGCGCTTGACCTCGCACTCGTAGATTTTTTCTTTGACGATTTTTTCTTTGGTAGTTTTTTCTTTGGTGACGATTTCGTTTGCGATCAACGGCCCGTACCTCCTACGGTCATGCGGTCTAGTTTGATGGTGGGCATGCCTACGCCTACGGGCACGCTTTGTCCGGCTTTGCCACAGGTCCCGATACCTTCGTCCAGAGCGAGGTCGTTGCCGACCATGGAGACGTGCTTGAGGGACTCGGGGCCGTTGCCGATGAGGGTTGCGCCTTTCACAGGCGCGGTGACCTTGCCATCCTCGATGAGGTAGGCTTCGCTGGCGGTGAAGACGAACTTTCCGGTGGTAATGTCGACCTGACCCCCGCCGAAGTTGACGGCGTAGAGGCCACGTTTGACGGAGCGGAGGATGTCCTCGGGGGCGTCATCGCCGGAGAGCATGTAGGTGTTGGTCATGCGCGGCATGGGGATGGCCTGGTAGCTTTCGCGGCGGCCGGAGCCGGTGTTGGGCATGCCCATGAGGCGGGAGCTGAGTTTGTCGGAGAGGTAGCCGCGGAGGATACCGTTTTCGATGAGGACGGTCTCCTGGGTTGGATTGCCTTCGTCGTCGACATTGAGGGAACCGCGACGGCCGGGCATGGTGCCGTTGTCGACGACGGTGACCTTGCTGGAAGCGACCTGGCGGCCGATGAGTCCGGCGAAGGCAGAGGTCTTTTTGCGATTGAAGTCGGCTTCAAGGCCGTGGCCTACGGCCTCGTGGAGGAGAACGCCGGGCCAGCCGGGGCCGAGGACAACCTCCATCTCGCCGGCAGGGGCGGCTTTGGCGCCGAGTTGGAGGATGGCGGTGCGGGCAGCTTCTTCGGCGAAATGCTCGGGGCTTTTGGCGTCAGTGAAGTAGTCGAGGGTTACACGACCTCCTCCGCCGGACGTGCCGCGGGCGAGTTCGCCGTTCGCGTCCTTGGCGATGACAAGGACATTGAAGCGGGCGAGGGGCTGGGTGTCGGAGGCGAAGGTGCCGTCCGAGGCGGCGATGAGGATGCGGCGGAGCTCGTCGTTGAGTCCGGCGCGGACCTGCACGATACGTGGATCGAAGGCGCGGGCGGCGCGATCCGCGCGGGCGATGAGGGCGAGCTTGGCGGCAATTTCCGCGTCGACGGTGGCGCCCGCGATGGGGTAGAGCTGGGAGCAGGGGCGCTCATTGAAGCCTTGCACACGTTCGATTTGGGGGCCACTGGCGATGAGGGCGGCGGTACGGGCGGCTTTGAGCAATTTTTCGGGGGCGAGGTCGTCGGTGTAGGCGAAGCCCGTGCGCTCGCCGGAGAGAACGCGGATGCCGCAGCCAACGCTGATGCCTTCGGCGGCGGTTTTAACGATGCCTTCGTCCATGCCGAGGGAACTGGAGGTGACGGCTTCGAAATAAAGGTCGGCAAATTCTGCGCCCGCATGGAGGGCCTCCGACAAACAGCGTTCGAGGAGCCTCTCGGTAAGGCCGAGGGTGTCGAAAAAGTATTTTTTATGATCGTATGCGGGCTGAAGAATTGGGGTAGGGAGAGCCGCCATCCCTTTATTGTAACGTTTGGCCTTGGTTACCAAAGCGTAGACTAGCGGCCGTGGGATGGGTCGGCGCTGGTGGCGACGTCCATGTCGAGAAAAAGGTGGGGCAATCCGGGGGCGTAACAGTTGTTGTCGGGAGCGTAGGTCCCACCGCAGCTCTGGGTGATCTCGGGGCGTCGGGGGGACTGGGCATATTGCCAGATGACGATGCCGGGGTCAGGGGCGGCGCTGAAGGGTTTGGTCATGATGGTGCAGCCGGGGGCTGGGGGGCATTGGTCTAGTGCGTCGAACATAGCGACTTCGTGAAGGTGTCCTGCTTTGACACGAGCGCGAATGTCTTCGACCGTGTCAATCTTGGCACCGGGGGCGTCCTCGACCTGTTGGCCGCTGGCGTAGACGCCGGGGCGGAAGGCTGATGTAGCGACGGCCTCGGTCCAGCCAAGGAGATAGGCGGCTTGCTCGGGGAGAAGGCGACCGCCTTCTTCCTGGTCGAGGAAGATGACGGTTTGGGGTGGAAAGCCTTCGTGGATGGCATGTGCAACCGCGGCGGCGGCATCGCGGCGGCCAAGCTGGTCGGGGGCGGTGCCGGCTTTCCGGGCCTTGAGGATTTCGGCGTCGAGGCGGCCGTTGGCGAGGACGAGGAAGCCCCAGCCCTGGTTAAGGAGTGTCGATCGCTGGCCTACCCAGGTGTTCGCTGTTTCACCAGGCGGATTCGTGACCCAGTAGCCGGTGAAGGCGAAGATTTTGCGGAGTTCGGCCATGGCGGAGGTGCCAGGGAAGGCATTTCGGTCAAAGCCGCGGAACTGACCAGGGCCGGCGTAGCCGACAAGGGGGACGGAGGATTTCCCAGGCTCCGGTTGGGTGTGTCCGGGTCCGGCGGTCTGGGCGGGGCAACTGCCGAGGCCCGCTGCGAGAGACATCATTCCGAGAGTCAACCAGACGCGCACACACTGCACCCTCCCGGGTTAGACTACAGCCCAAGCTGGCCCGTTTCCAGCCTTACTCTGCCCCAGGATGATTTCCATGTCTGCCGTTGGTGGTGCTGTTGTTGATGATCGCTATCCGATCGGACGTTTTGTGGCTCCGGAGCCGATCACGGCTGAGGACCTTCGCTTTGCCATTCTGGCCCTCGCGGAGCTGCCGGAACAGCTTCGGGAGGCGGTGCGTGCGCTGGATGATGAGCAACTGAATACGCCTTACCGCGAGGGCGGATGGACGGTGCGGCAGGTGGTGCACCACGTGGCGGACTCGC
>CAZZWG010000055.1:0-15973 GCA_964657685.1 Verrucomicrobia bacterium Tous-C9LFEB
CCATCTCCTTGATCCCCCCCGCCACAATCAACTGCTTCGCCGTGGTCGACCTCAAAACCGCAGCAACATCCACCGGAAATCCACGCATTGTCCCCTCCGTATCCACATGCGTATACAGGAACGCCCCACAGAAATCCTCCAGCCAGGTCACAGCCTCTTCCGGCGTCAAATCCACCTGCTCTTTCCATCCCCGCACCGCCACCTTGCCCCCCTTGGTATCTACATAAAAACAACGCGCCTCCTCCCCCAGCGCTCCTTTCAACTCCCCCGCAAACTCCAGCCGAATCAACCTATGCCGCCGCACCCTCCCGGCCTCTTCCGCCCCACCAAACAGACTCGACCCATAAATCACCCGCTTCGCTCCAACCTCCAACAGCCGCCGCCCATCCTCCACCGACCGCAACCCACCCCCTACCTGGCAGGGCAGCCGGCGGCAGATCATCTCAATTAATCCCCGGTTCTCCCCCTGCCGCATCGCCGCATCCAGGTCAATCAACTGCACCAGCGGATACCCCGCAAACCGCTGGATCCAATACTCAAAATCATCAAACGCCAGCTTCAACGTCTCGCCCTGCACCAGCTGGACGATCTTTCCACCCATCAAATCAATCGAAGGAATCAGCACCCCCCCATTCTCGCAGGATCAAACGCACAAGCGGGAGGGAGGGGGGCGCCTCCACCCTCCTTCCGCACCTGTGCAAGCAGTCTGAACTCTCAAGCTTGCTGAATATCCCGTCGTTTCGTCAGGGTCCCGCGTCAGCCGCGCTGTAAAACGATCACTGCGGGACCAGCTCCAGCCGCCAGGCAAGGCATCCCCTCACCCGTCGAGACATTCAACCTGGAATAACGCAGCGAGGTTGCGTACCATTCCACCCCAAACCGCTATCCTTAAGACAGAAGCAAATTCCGTACCGACGAGCCAGACAACAATGCCCAAGGGTCCTTGGGACGCGGACCTCCATGAAGTACCCCGCTAAGTACCTTAAATCGAGGACTTTAGGACAAACACGGGGGGAGGTAGGGGTACCCTATCCCACGTCATCCAGCATCGCCTGCATCTCACTCGCCGCATGCGAATTCCCAGTCCGCTCGCAAGCCGCCAACCCCTCACTTAACCGCGCCCTAGCCGCCTCCGTCCGTCCTAGCCGCAGCAACGTCTGCGCCGACATCTGGTAAGCAGGCACATAATCCGGAGCATTTGCCGTAATCGTAGCGAACTCCTGCAGAGCCTCTTCCTCCCGCCCCTCACCGGCCAACGCCATCGCCAACCCATACCGCGCAAAGCTGTCCCGGGGATTCTGCGCCAAAATCTCCGTCAAACCTGCAATCTTGTCCATGCCTCAAGTCTAGCGTTCGCGCCGTAGAATGGACGGATGAGTGAAGCTGCAATCAGCCGGTCTGTGAGCGAAACCCAGTCCGAACGCACGGAAGTGATCTTCCCCAACGACGCCAACGCCATCGGCAACCTCTTCGGCGGCAAACTGATGCAACTCATCGACGTTGTCGGCGCCATTAGCGCCGCGCGTCACGCCCGCGCCATCGTTGTCACCGCCAGCATGGACCACCTCGACTTCATCGCCCCCGTCAAAGTCGGCGAGTTCCTCATCCTGAAAGCCAGCGTCAACCGCGCCTTCAAAACCTCCATGGAAGTCGGCGTCAAAGCGATGGTCGAAGACGTCCTCGGCGATACCGGCCTGCGCCACATCGCCTCCGCCTACCTCACCTACGTTGCCGTAGACAGGTCCGGCAAGAAGATGGACGTCCCCTCCGTCATCCCCGAAACCGCCCACCAGAAACGCCGCTACGAAGACGCCGCCAATCGCCGCGCCATGCGCACCGACGAAGTCCTCCGCAAGAAGGAACTCCGCGCCGCCATCGGTCACGTCTGGAACATTTAGCACCCTCCAACAGAGGCCCAGAGAAGAGGATTTACATGGCACCACCCAACGCACCAGGCATGCCAGGACAACCCGTACCGCAAGCCCTTCCCGGCATCCGCCACGTCGTCGCCGTCGGCTCCGGCAAAGGCGGCGTCGGCAAGACCACCGTCAGCGTCAACCTCGCCGTCTCCCTGGTGAAGCTCGGCTACAAGGTCGGCCTGCTCGACGCAGACATCTACGGCCCCAACGTCCCCACCATGCTCGGCCGCACCCGCCAGCCCGACGTGCTGCAGGGCAACATGATTGAGCCCCTCACCGCGCACGGTGTCCGCTTCATCTCCATCGGCCTGCTCTCACCCGGCGACAAACCCCTGATGATGCGTGGCCCCATGCTTCACGGCATCATCAAGCAATTCCTCCAGCAGGTCGCCTGGGGCGAACTCGACTTCCTCATCGTCGACCTCCCTCCAGGAACCGGCGACGTCGTCATCTCCCTTGTTCAGACCGTCCCTCTTTCGGGCGCAGTCGTCGTCTCCACCGGCTCCAGCGTCGCTCTCCAGGACGCACGCAAGGCCCTCGAGATGTTCCACCAGGTCAACGTCGACGTCCTCGGCATGGTCGAGAACATGAGCCAGATGACCCTTCCCGACGGCTCCGTCATCGACGTCTTCGGCGCCGGCGCCACCGAGCAGACCGCCCGGCAGTTCGGCCTCGCCTTCCTCGGCTCCATCGACATGGATCCCCTCGTCCGGGAGGGCGGCGACCGCGGCCTTCCCGCCGCTCTCGCCGGTGACCAGACCGCGCGTGGACGCGAGTTCCTCGAGCTGGCGAAAAAAGTGGTATCGCGCACCGAACAGGCAGCAGCGCAGAATGAGGATGTACTGGAGATCAGCTAAGACCGTCGCAAACCTATGAACCCTCAATCCATGACCGCGCGCCAACGCCAGATCCTCAAAGCAGTGGTGGAGTCGTACATCGCAACCGGCGAACCGGCCAGTTCGTCCGTCATTGCGCGGGGCCTTGGAGAACAAGGCAGCGCAGTCAGCTCAGCCACTGTACGCAATGAGATGGCCGACCTCACCGAAGCCGGCCTCCTCGAGCAGCCCCACACCTCCGCCGGCCGCATCCCCTCCGCTCAGGCCTTCCGCCTCTATGTGCAACAGCTAACCGCGTCCAGCATGACCTCTTCCGGCGGTGACCGCGTCCTTCTGCCATCAGGTTTCCAGAACACGATCGACTCCAGCCTCGCCGGTGTCTCGGGCACCGAAGCCCTCCTCGCCCGCAGCTCCGGCGTCCTCGCCGCCCTTTCCAGCGGCGTCGGCCTCGCGGTCGGCGCACTCGTCGCGGGCGACCTGCTCGAGCACGTTCACTTCACCCGCCTATCCGAACGCCGCATCCTCGCCGTGGTCGTAGGCCGCAGCGGAACCGTCCGTGACCGGCTCCTCGCAGTCCAGGAAGACCTTTCCTCCACCCAATTGGAGTCCGCGGCGAACTTCCTTAACGAGCACTTTCGCGGCTGGCAGCTCGAACGTGTTCGCGCCGAGCTCCTCCGCCGCATAGAGCGTGAACGCACCGCCTACCAGCGCATGATGGAGGCTGCCGAGCGCCTCTGGACCGGCGCAGTCCCGGTCGAAGCCGGCGAACGCTCCGTCTTTGTCGAAGGCGTCGCCAACGTCGTCGGCCTCCGGGAAGATCGCACCCGACTCCGCGAGTTGCTTGTCGCCCTGGAAGCCAAGCAGCGTGTCGCCGAACTCCTCGCCGCCTACATCGACTCCCGGCAGGAGAGCGTCCGCGTCGTCTTCGGCCTGGAAGAGCAGGCTCCCGAACTCGCGGGCCTGGTCCTGATCGCCGCCCCGGCAAGACTTGCCGGGGCGTTGCGCGGCACCGTCGGTGTTTTGGGTCCCACCCGCATGGATTACAGTGCCACCATGGGCGTTGTAAGTTACGTGGCCCAACTCTTCGAACGGGTACTCGATGGCGGACAGGAGCGGATGTGAGTCCCGCGGCGGCGCGTTCACATCTCAACAGCAGGGGTAGTATGACGCTGCGAGCCGCTCGCCCTGCCCTGCAATGGCCCAGGGAACAAAGGCACGACAGGCTGGCACCAGGAGTTTCAGGATGACGGACGACAAGCAAGGGCTGGCAGGCCGTTTCGCGCGCTGGGCGGGAATCGGCAACAATGAAAAAGACACAACCGGAACGGAGACGGCAGAGATGGAAGAGAACGGCGTAACGTCCGCCCCTGAAGAGCAGATGGACGGCGGTTCGGGCACGCAGGTTGATTTCGAGACCGGCACGGAAGGCGCCTCGACTGAGGCCAACGAAGCGCAACTGCTGAGCGCGGAACTGGAGCAGGCACGTGGCGATCGCGACCTGCTGAAGGACCGTCTGGCCCGCCTGCAGGCAGAGTTCGACAACGCCCGCAAACGGGAGGCCAAGGAGCGCCAGGATGCACGCGACCGCGGGATCGAAGCGGCGGTGGAACCCTTTCTCGGCGTGATGGACAACTTCGCTCTTGCTCTCCGGGCAGAAGGTACCCTGGAGCAGCTCCGCGCGGGGGTCGATCTGATCCTGAAGCAGATGGAAGAAGCGCTGCGCAGCCTGAGCGTTCAGGCGGTCGAAAGCGTCGGTTCACAGTTCGATCCGCGCGTGCACGAGGCACTCGGCAGCGTGGAAACGGCCGAAGTTCCCGACCACCAGGTGCTCGAGGAGATCCGCAGAGGGTACAAGCTCCGCGAGAAACTCCTGCGTCCTGCTTTGGTCAGAATTGCAACCAACTCCGCCCAGCGCGAGGCATAGGCAGGGTCCCACGGCTTCGGGTCCGGCATACCCCAGAACGGGAATGGTTATCGCGCGTTCCCCGGCTTCACAATGAAACAGGCAGGTCTATAGATAACGAATGGCGACATCGACGATGAAGAGGGACTACTACGAAGTATTGAGCGTCGAGCGAACAGCGTCCGACGGTGAAATTAAGACCGCCTACCGTAAGCTCGCCATGCAGTACCATCCAGACCGCAACCCCAATAATCCGCAAGCCGAAGAGAAGTTCAAAGAATGTTCCGAGGCCTATGCGGTTCTGAGCGATGCCGATAAGCGCGCAGCCTACGATCGCTTTGGGCACCAGGCGGTCAGCGGTGCGGGCGGCAATCCATTCGCCGGTGGAGGCGCAGGATTCCAGCAGGGCGACCTCGGCGACATCTTCGGCGACCTTTTTGGCGAGATGTTCAACATGGGTGGGCAGCGCAGTGGGCGTGCATCACGCGCCCAGCGGGGCCGCGACCTCAAGTTCGACATGACACTGACCTTTGAGGAGGCCGTTTTTGGTGTCGAGCGCGAGATCAAGATCAAGCGGGCAGAAGTATGCGAGACCTGCCAAGGTTCCGGCTCCGAGGGCGCCAAGCAGCCCGAAACCTGCCAGCAGTGCGGTGGCCGCGGCCAGATTCGCACGCAGCAGGGTTTCTTCTCCGTCGCACGTACCTGCCCCGTATGCTCAGGAACGGGGCAGGTCATTCGCAATCCGTGCCGCACATGCAACGGCGATACCCGCGTTCAGAAGGAGCATACAGTCGCCGTGAAGGTCCCTGCAGGCGTGGAGTCGGATACAAGGATTCGCTACTCCGGCGAGGGCGATGCGGGACGCTTCGGTGGTCCCGGCGGCGATTTGTACGTTGTTCTCTCGGTAAAGCCACACGCCTTTTTCGAGCGCGACGGGGATGATCTTCATTGCGTGATGCCGATCAGCTTCCCCCAAGCTGCACTGGGAACCGATCTGCAGATCGAAACACTGGAAGGAGCCGAGTCTATCAAAGTACCCGAAGGTACCCAAAGCGGACGCGAGTTCCGCCTGCGCGGCAAGGGTGTGCCCCACCTGAGCAGCCATGGAAAAGGCGATCTGGTCGTAGAAGTCCGAGTGCAAACCCCGAACAAGCTCAGTAAGCAGCAACGGGAGCTTCTTCGGCAGCTTGAGGAGACCATGACCATCTCCAATGAACCGCAATCTCGCGGGCTGTTCGACAAGGTGAAGGAAATGTTCAGCTAACTTTCAATTGCTGCCCGGGACAAGCGCCGTTAGAGCAGGGCCGAGCAGATTGCCAGCCCGGCAAGAGCGGCGGTTTCCGCGCGCAGAACACGAGGTCCGAGCGTTACTGCCTCCCACCCCTGCGCGAGGAAAAGGTCGAGTTCTTCCGGGGTCCATCCACCTTCAGGGCCAATCGCCAGCGCAAGTTCCCGGTGAGGCTCTGCCCCGAGACCGTCAGGAGCCCGAAACCGCTGCAAAGCAGACGCCAGCGTATTGTCCTGCTCGGTTTCGGCAAGCAGGACCTTGTGGGGCGCAGTCACCGCGGCGAGAGCTGCTTTCAGTGACTGTGGCTCATCGATTGCCGGCAGATCGCTGCGGCGCGATTGCTGAGCGGCCTCGCGAACAATGCGACGCCAGCGTTCGGCACGCTTCGTCGAAGCCAGCGCGAGATGCTTCTCGGTGCGGCGCGCCAGTACGGGCGTGATCCGGGCAGCGCCCAGTTCCGTCACCTTCTCCAGACCCCATTCATAGTGGTCGAACTTGATGATCGCCAGCAAAAGGTGCACGGGGAGAGCGGCATCGGTCTCCAACTCTTCGCCAAGGGAAAAGACGACCTCTTGCTCAGAAACGCTGGTGACCTCTGACCGGCGCAAAAAGCCTCCGGCCAGCACATCAAAGATCTGCCCCGGCTCCGCGCGAAGCACCCGAGCCAGATGAAGGGCCTGATCCCCGGTAAGTTTTGCGGTGGCGTCGGTCCAGGTATCGGCAATCCAGCGGCGGCGCGTCATTCCGGTTACAGGATACTCTTGCGGCGGTCTACGGCCCCTTGTGCGAGAAGCCTCCCCGGGTGAAATGCCGCAATGCGAACTCTTGAAACAACGTGCCAAAAGCGCCGGTAGCTGTATTCAGCAATGTGTCTGAAATGGTGACCTGCACGCTGTGCCGCTCGCTGCGCGGATAATACGCGCCGGCCAGACCGCCGGCGGCGAGATTGCCCAGGATGTTGGAATAGTTCGGCTGCCATCGGCCGTTATCCCCTTTGCAAATGACGACTGTCGAGATGGCATAGAGCGCGCGCCCGGCAACGCTGCCATGCCCACGGTAGAAGTAGCGTGGATCCTGATGGAACAGCGATGGAAGGAGCGCCGCACCGAAAAATGTGGAACTGAGCCGGTCGCCATAGGTCGCCGCGTAGCGCTGCGCGTAGCCGGGGAAGCCAGGGCCGTAGTCGGCGAAATCGCCTTGCGCCTGCTCGATGGCGGCCGTCACACTGGTGGTGAAGAGAGTGACGGGATCGGTGCTCACCCGGATGGCGAGCTTGAATTTCTGCTTGCGGGTAAGAGGCGCGGCACTCGGGAGGTAACTCACGTAGAAGTTCGGCAGGATGCCCAGGATGCGCTGATGTTCTTCTTCGGTGATCTGCTGTTCGGCAAGATCTTCCCGCGTGATGGCGTCGACGGAAGCAGTGAGCGCTTCCACGCCCAGCGAGACCTCCGGCAGAGTAAGGATCTGTCCTGGGCTGACCTGCACATTCTCGACCTTCCACGGAGCGAAACCAGGCGCCTTGATGATCAGGGTGTAATCTCCCGGGGCGAGCGCGAAGGCGAACCCTCCGCTGCTATCGGAGGAGGTTGTTTGTGTCTGTTTTGTGACCGTGTTCTCTGCCGTCAGGTGAGCCCCGGGCACGGCGGCTTTGTCGACATCCAGCACCACGCCATGGACGGTGCCGCCTTCCATCTGGCTGGGAACCTCCGGCGACGCGGCAGATGCACCGGGGGGCGTTTGACCCCACGACGAGGGCGCTGTAATTGCGATCACGACAGCGAGAACAAACAGGCAAAGCGGGCGCCAGGGAAACCAACTACGATGCGACACATCGACTCCCGCCGCGGGACAAACGCTCATGCACGAGCGGTTGACCGGGCTCAGTTCCCAGGATATTTGGCTGAGTGTAGCCTATGCGCACCCTTCGTCAGCACTCGATGATGTTCAGAGCAAGGCCGGCGAGTGACGTTTCCTTATAGCGCGACTGCATGTCCAGCCCGGTGCGGTACATGGTCTCAATCACCTGGTCGAGCGAAATCTTGTGGGTGCCGGGGTCATTGGTGGCCAGACGGGCGGCGTTCACAGCCTTCACCGCACCCATGCCGTTGCGCTCGATGCACGGAATCTGGACGAGGCCGCCGATCGGGTCGCAGGTCATGCCGAGATTGTGCTCCATGGCGATTTCCGCGGCGTGCTCGATTGCGGCGTTGGTCGTGAAGGTGGCGCTACGACGGGCATCCAGGGGCAGATCGGGGTCTGGCGGCGGTGTCAGCGCGGCGACCAGACCGCCCGCGGCCATGGAACAGGCGACGCCCACCTCACCCTGGCAACCAACCTCGGCCCCGGAGATGGAAGCATTCTCCTTGTACAGGATGCCGATCGCAGCCGAGGTGAGGAAGTAACGCAGCAGACCGGCCGTACGCTCCTCTTCGCTCAAACCCGGGCTGGCATGATGCAGGTAGTAGAAGGCAATGGCCGGGACGACACCAGCCGCGCCGTTTGTCGGTGCGGTGACGACGCGGCCCCCTGCGGCATTCTCCTCGTTCACGGCCATCGCCGCCAGGGTGACGGCGTCCAGCGGCGAGAGCGGGTCGCGCGGCTTTCCGGCCGCGTCCATCGCGGCAAGACGTTTGGCCAGCCCCGGCGCGCGGCGGCGTACGTTCAGGCCGCCGGGAAGCGTGCCCTCGGTCGCAATCCCACGATCGATGGAGGCGGCCATGACGTCCCAGAGGGCAAGGATGGCGGTGCGAATGGTTTCTGTAGGGTCGGTCGTTTCCTCCTTCGTGGAACCGGGGCCAGGGGTGCGCTGGCGCAAGATCCGGTCGATGCGATATCGAATCGTTGGGTCATCCAGAAGGGCAAGCTCGTTTCCCATGACGATTTCGGCGATGGTGCAGCCTTGCTCGCCTGCCATTAGCAGAAGCTCTTCGGCGTTTACAAAAGGGAAGGGAACATTCCGCTTCTTGGCCGTGGAGGCGTTGGCGAACTCCTCGGCACTGAGAATGAAGCCACCGCCGATCGAGTAAAAGATCCTGGATAGAAGGACGTCGCCGGCGGCATCGCAGGCCGTGAACCGGAGACCGTTTGGGTGGGTTGGCTGCAAGGGATCGGGGTACATCTGGTCACGGTGGAAGCGCAGATCGGCGGAGAGCTCAAACGGGAGGGTATAGGTCCCGAATACCCGGATTGTGCCGCTGCGATGCACTTCGTCAAGAGTTTGCTGCATGGTCGCCGGGATCACCGTGTCGGGCGCCTCGCCCATGAGGCCGAAAAGGATGGCGCGGTCTGTGCCGTGGCCTATGCCGGTGAGAGCAAGGGACCCGTAGAGATCGACAATGATTCGACTTACCGTTGATTGGGGCGTTTGCGCGATCAACTCGGTGACGAAATGATTTGCGGCGCGCATGGGCCCCACGGTATGAGAACTGGAGGGGCCGATCCCGATCTTGAAGAGTTCGAAGAGGCTTGTATTCATGCGTGCGCGCGGAGCGCCACCGCTATTGTAGGCGCGAAAGTGGTATGCCGGTGCACCGTCCGGGGGTGCTAGGCTGAGGGCACATCGAGCCTTGTTGGGCAGGATCAGGCGGTTTCACCCGGGAATGTTTTTTAAGACACGCTCTGCGGCGGTCTATGGCATCGACGCGCACATCATCGACGTTGAGGTTGACTTTTCCGGCATCAAGACGACGGAGGAGCAGTTTTCCACGGTAGGTCTTCCCGATGCGGCCGTGCGCGAGAGCCGCGATAGGGTGCGATCTGCGATCAAGAGCTCGGGGTTTGAGCTGCCGTGTACGCGGATCACCATCAATTTAGCGCCGGCAGATCTGAAGAAAGAGGGTTCCGGCTTTGATCTACCGATCGCCATCGGCATTCTGGGTGCTTACGGCGGACTTGCCAACAAGGACGTTTCTGATTTCCTGCTGGTGGGTGAACTCGGTCTGGATGGTGGTTTGCGCGCAGTGCAGGGTATGCTGCCCATCGCGATAGCTGCGCGCGCCGCCGGGATCAAGAACCTGCTTATTCCTGCCGGTAACGCCCGTGAAGCGGCGGTTGTGGACGGGGTGAACGTCTTTCCGGTGCGTAGTCTGCTGGAGGTGCGCGAGTTGTTGAATAGCGCTGCGATGGGTGGTATTCGCGCCGAACCGCTCAAAGTGGCGCAGGAGCAACTGCTCGCTGACGCGCAATCAGGGATTCCGGACTTCGCCGACGTGCGCGGGCAGCAGACGGCCAAGCGGGCTCTCGAGGTCGCTGCCGCCGGCGGCCACAACATTCTGATGATCGGTCCACCCGGTTCAGGCAAGACGATGCTGGCGAAGCGATTGCCTTCCATCTTGACCCCCTTGCGCTTCGAAGAGGCTCTGGAGACGACCAAGATTCACTCGGTAGCCGGGGTGCTGAACCGGGATGAGGGCCTGGTAAAGCACCGTCCTTTTCGCGCGCCTCACCACACGATCTCCGATGCCGGACTGATCGGGGGCGGCATGATGCCGCGTCCCGGCGAGGTCTCGCTGGCGCACAACGGCGTTCTGTTCCTGGATGAACTCCCGGAATTCCCGCGCAACGTGCTGGAGGTCCTTCGGCAGCCGCTTGAGGATGGGCATGTCACCATCGCGCGCGCCGCGATGAGCCTTAGCTTTCCGGCGCGCTTCATGCTGGCGGCCGCAATGAACCCCTGTCCCTGCGGCTACTTCAACGACAAAGGCAGGGACTGCGTATGTACCCCGCCGATGATCCAGCGCTATGTCAGCAAGGTCTCGGGGCCCCTGCTGGACCGGATCGACATTCATATCGAAGTACCGGCGGTGCAATACAAGGAGTTGCGCGCAGGATCCGTGAGCGAGAGCTCTGCCTCGATCCGCGAGCGTGTGCTGCGGGCCAGAGACCGGCAGCATGCGCGGTTCTTGGAAGCCGGTGCGCGCACGGAAGGCTCGATCCGATCCGCGAGCCGGGCTGTCTTTGCGAATGCGCAGATGACAACGTCGCAGATCCGCCAGCATTGCGAACTTAACAGCGACGCTGAGCGCCTTTTGGAGCGTGCAATGGTGCAGCAGGGCCTTAGCGCCCGGGCCCATGACCGCATCCTCAAAGTGGCCCGTACAGTCGCGGATCTGGATGCAGAGCCGTCCATCGCCGTAAAGCATATCGCGGAGGCTATTCAGTATCGAACGCTGGACCGGAGCTTTTGGTCACAGTAGAAGGGGTGAATGCAGAGTCTACGGATTGTTAGATTGTGGGACAGGTTCGCTCTCGAAAAAAGGATTGACCTGGCGGAGAACGCAAGATAAGGTGCAAGAGTTGCACGCAGGAAAGGCTGAAAGAGACGAGAGATTGCTCTTTTGTCAGGTTCTCAGATCCTACAGCCAGCACCCTTCTCGAGCGGTAGAAAATGCCAGGGTCGCAATTCGGCCAAGCCGTTTCCGTGTGCACGAAAACTTGAGAAGGAAAAGAAAAGTACAGGGACGCATCTTGGGGCATCGCTCCAGCGTCTAAAACTTAAACCGGGATTGTTCCACTGTTGAGTAGGCTGAATCCCGGGAGGCAAGCCTTCTATATACAGGCGGCGGATTGTGCACACGGGTCCGGCCTCCCGCAACCCCCGAGGAGATACAACAAACCATGCGCTCAGACTTGATCTTTGGTGCCCTTACGCACGTAAACAACCGCTACCAGCTTTGTCAGTTGGCGTCCAAGGCGACGCGCAAGCTGCATAAACCGAATACCCGCCTCCAAGATACGACCAACGACGTGCTGGAGCGGTTCAAGGACACCGTGCCCATGGGCGAGACGTTTACCGAGGCTGAGCAGGACGAGATGATGGCTACAGAGCGTCGCGCGGCCTCGCCGCACGATCCTGCTCTTTGCACGTGTGAAAACCTTGTGTTATTCTTCCGTGCAGATAAGATTAAGTTCACCCCCTGCAAGAACCCCCTCCGCTGAACCCTTCCGAAGTCGTCTCTTCTTGCTTCCGCAGCCATCCTAGTGGCTCCCCTCTTTTGCCTGCTGTTCCCTCCTGCTGCTCCCACCTCAAAACTTGAAAGAAGTACCCGAACCACATGACCATCTCTGAATTGAAAGAAAAGAGCATCGCCGAACTAGGCAAGCTCGCCCGCGGTCTAGAGATCCCCGGCACCAGTGCCCTTAGGAAACAGGATCTTATCTTCAAGATTCTCCAGGCACAAAGCGAAAAAGAGGGCCATATCTTCGCCGAGGGCGTGCTGGAGATTTTGCCCGACGGCTACGGATTTCTGCGGTCCCCGGACTATAACTACCTGCCTGGTCCTGACGACATTTATGTTTCGCCCAGCCAGATCCGGAAGTTCGACCTGAAGACCGGCGACACGATCAGCGGTAACGTCCGCAGCCCGCACGAGGGAGAGAAGTACTTCGCGCTGGTAAAGATCGAGGCCATCAATTTTGAGTCTCCCGAAGAAACGCGCAACAAGATTCTTTTCGATAACCTCACGCCTCTGTATCCGCAGGAGCGGATCAAGATGGAGACTGTTCGCGAGGGCATTTCTGGCCGCGTGCTGGATCTGTTGACGCCCGTGGGCAAGGGGCAGCGCGGGTTGATCGTGGCGCCGCCGCGCACCGGCAAGACCGTCCTGATGCAGGCGATCGCGAACTCGATCACGGCAAATCACCCGGAGATCGTTCTCATCGTGTTGCTCATCGATGAGCGTCCGGAAGAAGTAACCGATATGCAGCGCTCAGTAAAGGGCGAGGTGATCAGCTCCACGTTTGACGAACCCGCCGCGCGGCACGTTCAGGTTGCCGAGATGGTGATCGAGAAGGCCAAGCGCCTTGTGGAACACAAGCGCGATGTCGTGATCCTGCTGGATTCCATCACACGTTTGGCGCGTGCCTACAACACCATCGTTCCGCCCAGCGGCAAGGTGCTTTCCGGTGGCGTGGACTCCAACGCGCTGCAACGCCCGAAGCGTTTTTTCGGTGCGGCGCGCAATATCGAGGAGGGTGGCTCGCTGACGATCATCGCGTCGGCCCTGGTCGAAACCGGCTCTCGGATGGACGAGGTGATCTTCGAGGAGTTCAAGGGCACGGGCAACATGGAAGTGATCCTCGAGCGCAAACTGGTCGACAAGCGCGTTTTCCCGGCAATTGATATCCAGCGCTCCGGTACGCGTAAGGAAGAGCTTCTGATTCCGAAGGACGAGCTACAGCGGACGTGGATACTGCGCAAGGTGCTGAATCCGTTGTCGCCGGTGGAAGCTATGGAGTTGCTGTCCGACAAGTTGGGGAAGACTCGGAACAACAGTGAATTCCTCCATAATATGAACTCGCTGTAGCCGATACGCGGGGATGGCCGGACCATGGGCGTCCCCGCCAGTCTTCTGGGGTGGAATCATCAACGTGGAACGGAATCAGTCGCGGTCGGGATATCTTCCCAGCCTGGATGGATGGCGCTGTATTGCCATCATCGGTGTGATGTGGGCGCACGATGCCCGTCGCGTGGTGTTTGGACACCATACCGATCTGTATCAGGGAATGGGCGGCTATGGCGTCCATCTTTTCTTTGCGATCTCCGGAATACTGATCTCCTGGCGCATCCTGCAGGAAGAACAGAAAACCGGCACTTTCTCTTTGAAGAGCTTTTACGTGCGGCGCTTCTTCCGAATCCAGCCCGCGCAGTGGGCGTATCTAAGCGTGGTTGCGCTGTTGATGTTGTTGCGCGTGCTGCCTACGGCGCGGTGGAAGTACTGGTGGGCAGCGCTTCTGCTGGTGGAGAACTTCGTTTGGCACAATCTTCATCGTGATGTCTTAGTACCGGCGAGTTACCTTGTCGGCCATTTCTGGACACTTGCGGCGGAAGAGCATTTCTATCTACTGATTTCGCTGTTTTACTTCTTGGTGAAGCAACGCCGGGCCCTTGTTCTGTCCCTTCTGCTGAGCGCGTTGGTTCTGTGGCAGGGCATTGCAGTGAACCTGGGCCGTTTCTCTGTGGACGTCTCTGACAGGCGCACCTATTGGGTCCTGCAGTTCATGGTCTTTCCAGCGTTACTGGCGTTGCTGCTGCACCGGCCGGAGGTGCTGGCTTTCGCGGAGCGGTGGTGGAAGCCGTGGGTGGCGTTCGGTTCTACCGTAATCATCATGTATACGCACCAGTTGCTGTACACACCTGTTCTGCGATTCGCCCTCAAGCCGATGCTTACGCTGAATGTATACCCGCTGCTGTTGTGCTTCAGCGGATGGGTGATCGCCACGATGCTGCATCCCCAAAGCTGGACAACACGTTTTCTGGAGTTGCGCTGGATTCGTTTTGTCGGGCGGATCTCGTACAGTCTCTATTTATGGCATCTGCTGTTCTTCGGGGGAGGTGCGCCGGAGCGCTGTACCTGGCGGGTGCTGACGTTCCTTAACACACCGCCGCGCCATTACATTTGCGCGTTCCTGTGTGCGGTCGCGAGTTACTACCTGATTGAGAAGCCTGCGATTCGACTGGGTCATCGGCTTGCACCGCCGGCGACGCCGGGGCACAGGGATCTTGCCGTAGAGGTTCCTGTCCTCTCCGCGGTTTAGAAGCCGTTCGCCAGGAGATAACCTGCTGTCAGCCACTCCGTTTGCGGGGCGGCGAGCTTTGCACCGGCGTATTTAGCGAGGACGTCGGTTTCGATGTTGACGAGGCTGCCGGGGGTGAGGGTGTGGAGGTTGGTGGCGCGGTAGGTGTGGGGAATGATGGCGATTTCGAGGCGGACGGCGCCGCCGGGGTCGGGGGTGTGCAGCTTCGCGACAGTCAGGCTGATGCCGTTGACGGTAATGGAGCCTTGCTGGACTACGTGGGTGGCGAGTTCCGGGGGAAGCTGGAGGGTTAGGCGCCAGTCGGCGGTGTCCGGATCGGTGCCGAGGGCCTGCAGAGAAACGAGTGTCGCGATGCCGTCGACGTGGCCCTGAACGACGTGGCCGCCTAGTGGGGCGCCGGCGGGAGTGGGGAGTTCCAGGTTGACGAGGGAGCCGGGTTGGAGGTGGCTGAGGGTGGTGCGCTGGAGGGTTTCCTGGGCGAGGTCGGCGGCGAAGTGGTCCGGGTTGCTGATGGGGAGAGCGGTGAGGCAGACGCCGTTGACGGCGATGCTGTCGCCTTTGTGCCAGCGCGTGGTGAGGGACGGGGCGCTCACTACCAGGCGGGTGGCTCCGGCGGTGGGCTCTACGGTGAGGATGGTGCCTGTGGTTTCGACGAGGCCGGTGAACATAGAATGGATCTCTCGGGGAGGGAGGTGTAGGTCCCCCCTTATTGTCGTAAAGTCTTCCATTGAGGGACTTTAAGGGGGTACTTTGGAGCGCGGGGCCGGCTGGGGCTCCCCTTGCCATCGGTCGCCTTCCTTCCCCTATTCCCAGTGTAGCGAAAAGCGTGGGAATGGTACGCAACCTGGGTTCGGGTTAGAGCCCTTTCCAGGGGTCGTGGAGGTAGCCGGTGATGCGGACGTCTTCAGTGGGGCCGTTGGGGAAGGTTCGTCGGGCGGAGGGGGATTTCAAGATGTCGAAAGCGAAACCTAGGCGCTGGAATGCACTTCAAAATGATATTAGACGGTGTGCGACAAGTGACTGGGCGGCTCTAGACGAACCTCGTAGATAATGGATGATATGGTGGTTTATCTGGGTGGCAAATTTTGGATCTATCGAGGTAACATCTTCGCAGCTCTGCCGCAGATGCAGTTCTCGATGCGCCAAGTATTTTATACAACTTTGCTATGTTAGTATCGTCGTATCTGGACAGTGTGGGCGGAAATACATCTTCTTCATGAAGGACATCTGCAACATTGTTAGAGAGGGCAATCACATGTCAAGCAGCATTGACGTACCCTGAATTATGGCATCCTTGTGTTCTTCAGCGGTCTGTGCCTGATGATTGTCATCAAACATCGCGAAGTTATAGAGGCATTACAGAAAAGAAAAGAGGTGCATTCTGAAGATATCATAAATGCAATGAAGGAATGGGGCCCGAGAAAAGGAAGATGATTCCTTCGGCCGTCACATGGAAATTCACATGCAATGCGGATGACAAAGAAATGAAAAA
>CAZZWG010000056.1:0-15776 GCA_964657685.1 Verrucomicrobia bacterium Tous-C9LFEB
CCATCGTGATCCCATCGGATATCGTCACCGTATTAAACTCCATCGGCGTCCCCCCAGCCTCGCGCACACCCTGCTTCACCGCCTCCGCCACCTGTCGCAAATGAAAGTTACAAGGCCCAATCTCCGTCCACGTATTCGCTATACCAATAATCGGCTTACCCAAGTCCTCTTTACTAAAGCCCACCCCACGCAACATAGCCCGCGCCGCCGCACGCGAAGGTCCTTCGGTAAGTACGGCAGAGTTCTTTTTGTCGACCGGGAAACTACTTCCTGACATAGCTAATGACCTCAAACCGGCCTACTGAAAAAGACCATGGTGGATGCTTGATTTGTTGGCTGGTGGCTTGGCACTGAGCAGTTGATCGAGATCCGTCGCCAGCACGCCGACCACCTCATCGAGGTTCTTATTCCGGTTACGCTCCAGCGCCGCGTAGTTGGTTCGTTCCACCAACGTCCAAAGCACAAAATGCGTCTTCGGATCGAGAAGAAGAACTCGAAACTGGCGCGGCGTATTCGAACTTCCACCGTTCACACCAGCCCCCAGGCTGAACTCGTAATGAAGCTCCAGCACAAGATCCGCGGCAGCAGGATCATTCACAAGCTGATACCGTCCGAAGCCGTTCAGGGCAAGATAAAGATCGTTGTAGGCCCGCAGACAATCCGCATTGTCCTGGTCCCCCGCGTTGCCGAGAAACAACTTGTGGGCCGTGCCCAGCGCAGAAGGCAGCGGAGCCGCTGGCGGTCCGGAGGGCTGCGCTGAAGGCAACGCAGTCTGCGTACACGCACCCGTCACCATGGCAGAAGCAAGCACGGCTGAAAAGAAGAGAGCCTTCATGCCTGGTTCGCCTTAGGCGCCAACCAAAACTCCGCATCATGTGCCACCTCAAACCGGCTCAACTCATCCCCATGCCGCAAGGTCAATCCAATATCATCCAGCCCATGCAGCAGGCACTCTTTACGAAACGCATCCACCTCAAAGGACGCCGAAAAGTCCATCTCATCCGTCACCGTCTGCTGCTCTAAATCAATCGTGATCCTATGCGCCGGATTCGCCGTACACCGCTGCAGTAGTAACTCCACATCCTCATCGTTTAATCGCACCAACACAATCCCATTCTTCCCCGCATTCGAAAAGAAGATATCCGCAAAACTCGGCGCAATCACCGCCCGAAACCCATACTGAAAAATTGCCCACGCCGCATGTTCACGAGAAGACCCACACCCAAAGTTCTTCTCCGCAATCAGAATCTGCGAGCCCTTATACTCCGCCTTGTTCAGCACAAAATCCTTGCGCTCCGAAACGTGATCCGGCGTATCCAGGTCATACCGCCAGTCGTAAAACAAAAAGTCCTCGTACCCCGTCCTCTCAATGCGTTTCAGAAACTGCTTTGGGATGATCTGGTCGGTGTCGATGTTCGGCAACGGCAACGGCACCGCCGTACTCGTCAACTTCGTAAACGGAGTCATACCAACGCCTCCTTACCCGCCAGCGGCTCCGCCAGGGGCATGATCAAATCCGTATGCCATCCATCAGGGTCAGCATCTTCCCGAGGGCCCCGCGCGTAAACCTCAAACATGTCCTCACGCACCTTATGGCCCTTCCCCTCAACCCACGTATGAAACTCAGGCCACGCGGCAGGCAAACCCTCATACCCTCCGTGAAACGCCGTACGCACAACCTCCATCTCCGGCACCGCCGCGTGCTCCAGCCGCCCTGACAAAGCCACAACCCCCGCCACCGGAAAGCACACATCGAAATCAAACGTGTCCGTAGGCCGCCGGTGATGATGCGCATACCATGCCCCCGCCGGCTCCACACCCTGCGCCTGCAATGCCGCCGAAATCTCCTCAAGTGCCGCATGGATCGCCGATCCCATCTCCGCACGCGGCGTCACCACGTGCACCAGCACAACCTCATGCCCGCCAAAATGCCCCATATGCGGTCTCTCTAAAGCCATCAGCGCGACCCTCCCGGAACCAACATCTGCTCTGTACTCAACTCACGATCACCTTCAAACGACCACTTCCGCACATCCGTCAAATGCCCCGTAATCGCCGCGGCAGCCGCCATCACCGGCGATAACAAATGCGTCCGGCCGCCACGCCCCTGCCGCCCTTCAAAATTCCTGTTGCTCGTCGAAGCACAACGCTCGCCCGGCTGCAAAATATCCGGATTCATCCCCAGACACATCGAGCACCCAGGCTCCCTCCACTCAAACCCCGCAGCCTTGAACACCCCATCCAAACCCTCTTCTTCCGCCTGCCGCTTCACCCCCTGCGACCCCGGCACAACCATCGCCCGCACCGTCGTCGCCACCCGATGCCCCTTCACCACCTTCGCCGCCGCGCGCAGATCCTCTATCCGCGCATTCGTGCACGAACCCAGAAACACCGCATCGACACCAATCTCTTCCATACGCATCCCAGGCCGTAAATCCATATACTCCAACGCCCGCGCGAAGCTCTTCCTATCCGCCTCACTCAACGCATCCTCAGGGGAGGGAACCGTCCCTTCAATACTCGTCACCATCCCCGGCGACGTACCCCAGGTCACCCGCGGCGCCAGCGTCGTCGCATCAATCGTCATCTCGCGATCGAACACCGCCCCCGCATCCGTCACCAGCGCGCTCCAGTTCTGCACCGCCAACTCCCAGGCCTCGCCCTGCGGCGCAAACCGCCGACCCTTCAGATAAGCAAACGTGGTCTCATCCGGCGCAATCATCCCTGCACGCGCCCCCGCCTCAATGCTCATGTTGCACACGGTCATACGCCCTTCCATACTCAGCGCCCGTATCGCCGACCCCGCATACTCCACCACATACCCCGTTGCACCATCCGTCCCAATCCGCCCAATAAATTCCAGAATGATGTCCTTCGCCGTCACCCCGTACGGCAGCTCCCCTTCCACGTTAATCCGGAACGTCCTCGCCTTCCCCTGCGGCAACGTCTGCGTCGCCATGACATGCTCCACCTCACTCGTTCCAATCCCAAAAGCCAGCGCCCCAAACGCCCCATGCGTCGACGTATGCGAGTCCCCACAAACAATCGTCATCCCAGGCTTCGTCGCCCCCAACTCCGGCCCAATCATGTGCACGATCCCCTGGCTGCGATCCTGCACATCGAAGAACTCCACCCCAAACTCAGCACAGTTCTTCCGCAAAGCATTCACCTGCGCCGCTGAAACCTGATCCGCAATCACAAGCCGATCCTGCGCACTCGTCGTTGGCACATTATGGTCCACCGTCGCGATATGGCGATCAGGCCGCCGCAGCTTCCGCCCCGCTAACCGCAACCCATCAAATGCCTGCGGACTCGTCACCTCATGCACCAGCTGCAAGTCCACATACACGAGCGTTGGTTCACCTTCCGGCTCCGCCACAACATGCTGTTGCCAAACCTTCTCAAACATCGTTCGCGGACGCATCACCTGCACAGATCCATTCATAAACTCAAATACCTAGTTCTCATCGGACGCGCGAGGCGTCACCGTATCCGGTTGCGGCGGCAGCGTATTCGCTCCCACCAACGTTGGGTTTAAAGGGAACGCCTGCCCACCAGGCTCCACCAACACCGCATGCGCCACATGCGGCACACCACGATGCGCACTCGCCAACCGCGCATCCCAGTCCGATACCGCCTCCGTCAACGCCAGCGGCAATGCATCTGCCGACACTTCACGATTCGGAAACAACCACATGTTGTAATCCGCATTCGGCTCGTCTGTCGTATGTCCCTCAGCCGTCCAGTTCACCGCCACAAACATCATCAAGGGGTCAGCTGCCCCCAGGTCCACCCACAACATCCCATGCGCCGCACAAAAGCTCGGTACACATCCATCCACCGTCATATATCGGTTCGCCTTTGCATTTACCTCGCCATACCGGGCCAAGAATCGCGGGATCACCTCTGAAACCGGAACGTTGCTGCTACCCCACATCGCCTGCGGCTGCTTAAAACTTCCGCCCAACAACGAAGCAAACCGCTCATCCCCGCGCAATGCCACAGCATTCCCGTTAGGCTGCGGCTCCGTGTACCTCCAAAGCCACTGCAGGCTTGCACTACTCGGCCCCTTCACCCGCTGCCGCACCGGCGGAGGCTTCGGCGGTCCCTTCACCATGTCGCTCGGATTCGATATCTGCGCCAACGCACATCTGCCACCGCTCAGCAACGCCAGGCCCATCGCGAGTTGTGCAATCCGACTCACCATCACGCCCCTATACCGCATGAAACGACTGCCGCCGGTCCAGGCTCGCCGTCAACGCCTCAAGCACAAGCGAGCCCATGCGCTCCGTGGTCACCGTTGCGCTCGCACTTCCACGCGCAATGTCAGCCGTTCGATGTCCCGCCTGCAACACCGACGCCACTGCCTTCTCCACCGCGTTGGCCTCCGACTCCAACCCTGCCGAGTGCCGCAACACCATAGCCACCGTAAGAATCGCCCCCAGCGGATTCGCCTTGCCCTGACCCGCAATATCCGGAGCCGACCCATGCACCGGCTCATACAAATTCACACGGCCGCCAATCGTCGCCGAAGGCAACATGCCCAACGACCCCGTGATCACCCCCGACTCATCCGACAAAATATCCCCAAACAGATTCTCCGTAAGCACCACATCAAAGTCCCGCGGCCGGTTCATCAGGTGCATCGCCATCGAGTCCACCAACTGGTGCTCCACCGTCACAGCAGGGAACTCATGCTTCAACTCATCCACCGTTGCCCGCCATAGCTGCGAGCACTCCAGCACGTTGGCCTTGTCCACCTGCGTCAACTTGCCCCGCCGCTTGCCCGCCAGCTCAAAGGCAACCCGGGCCACACGCTCTACCTCCGCCCGCGTGTAGCGCATCGTGTTCACCGCCTCGCCGGTGCTCTTGTCCCACCAGCGCGGCGCGCCAAAATACAACCCGCCCAGCAGCTCGCGCACAAACAGGATGTCCGCCCCTCGAATCACTTCATTTCGCAGCGGCGAGTTCTCCTCAAGCGCGGGGTACGCCACCGCCGGCCGCAGATTCGCAAAGCCGCCCAGCACCTGTCGAATCTGCAACAGCCCGGCCTCTGGCCGTTTGTCCGGCGAAAGAGCATTGAACCGGTTGTCCCCTACTGCCCCCAGCAGCACCGCATCACTCGCCAGGCACAGATCAATGGTCGCCTGCGGTAACGGCGTCTCCTCCGCCGTGATGGCCACCCCACCAATCAGCCCCTCACGCAATTGAACCTCATGCCCACCCGGCTCCGCGACCGCCTGCAGCACACGCACAGCCTCACGCGTCACCTCCGGCCCAATCCCATCACCCGCCAATACCGCCAATCGCAACTTCATCGCAACCCTTCCATCCTCAACTACGCAACGGCGGACGTAGCCTGCAGCAACGCCGTCAAATCCTCGTCATAGATCGATTTCTTTCGATCCGCCAACTCGGTGAAGCGGTGATACACCCCGTCCAACTCCGCGCCGCCAATCTCATGTCCCAACTCACGCAACCGGTGCTGCAGGGCCCGCCGCCCCGAATGCTTGCCCAACACAATCGTCGTCGCCGTCACCCCCACGGAAGCCGGCGTCATAATCTCGTACGTCAGCGGATTCGACAACACCCCATGCTGGTGTATCCCTGACTCATGGGCAAACGCATTCTTGCCCACAACAGCCTTGTTCGGCGAAACCGTACGCCCCACAATCTCCGATAGCAGTGCACTTGTCGGATAAAGCTGCTTGTTATCGATACCACTTCGGTAAGGAAACAGATCAGGCCGCACCAGCAATGCCGCCGCAATCTCCTCCAGCGCCGCATTCCCGGCCCGCTCCCCGATGCCGTTCACGGTCACCTCCACCTGCCGCGCCCCCGCCTGCACCCCGGCCAAAGAGTTCGCCACCGCCAGCCCCAGATCATCATGGCAGTGCGTCGACAACACCACATCCTCCATGCCCGGCATAGCGGCTAACATCCGGATCAACGCCCCGTACTCCTCCGGCGTGCTGAACCCGACCGTATCCGGAATATTGATCGTCCGCGCCCCAGCCTCTACCGCCACCCGCACCATCTCGCGCAGGAACCCATGGTCACTCCGTGTCGCATCCATCGGCGAAAACTCCACATCCTCCACCAGCGAGCAAGCCAGCCGCACCGACTCCCCCGCCAACGCCAACGCCCCCTCCCGCGACATCTTCATCTGGTGCTCCAGGTGAATGTCAGACGAGGACAGGAACGTATGAATCCGGTTTCGTTCCGCTCCTTCCACCGCCCGCGCCGCGGTCTCGATATCCTCACGCTTGGCCCGCGCCAACCCTGCAATGCGCGTCCCCCGCACCTCCCGCGCTATCGCCTGCACCGACCGGAAATCCCCTTCCGACGCAATAGGGAACCCCGCCTCGATCACATCCACACCCAGCGTCGCCAACTGATGCGCCATGCGCAGTTTCTCTGCATGGTGCATCGTGCACCCGGGCGACTGCTCCCCGTCGCGCAGCGTGGTGTCAAAAAAAACAATTCTGTTCCGATCGTTGATCACGGTCTCGTAAACTCCTTCTGAGCATAACGCGAACTTATCGCATCCGTCGTTGCCATTCGTACTTCTAATACCCTCATAAGTGCCGCCTCAGATCCCATGGACCTTTTTCAACTCGAAACCTTTCTGGCCGTCGCTGAAGAGCACAGCTTTTCGCGTGCCGCCGCCCGTCTTCACCGGACCCAGCCCGCCGTCAGCCAGGTCATCGCCAAACTGGAAGTCGAACTGGGTGAAACCCTCCTCGACCGCTCTCTCCGTGATGGCTCCCTCACGGACGCCGGTGAGATCCTGCGCAACTACGCGCTCAAAATGTTAAACCTTCGCAAGGAGGCCGGGGCAGCTCTCACCGATCTTCGCTCCCTCCACCTCGGCCGCCTCGACCTTGCCGCCAACGAATACACCTGCCTCTACCTCCTCCCCATCCTCGATGCCTTCCGCCGCAACCACCCCCGCATCAAAATCGCCGTCCAGCGCTCCCTCGCCAGCCGCATCTCCGACGACGTTCTCCAACACTCCGTAGAACTCGGCCTCCTCACCTTCCGCCCCAACGACCCCCAACTTGCCTCTACCATCGTGTATCGCGACCACCTCGTCTGCATCGCCGGCCCGCAGCACCCGCTGGCCGCCACCGGCACCGCGTCCATCCGGCGCCTTGGCCGCGAAACCTTCATCGCCCACAACGTCTCTTCTCCGCTGCGCGAAAAAGTGATCGCCGCCTTCCGCCGCCACCGCACTCCACTCAAGATGGAGGTCGAACTCCCCAGCCTTGAGGCCATCAAGCGCTTTGTCGAACGCGGCAACGGCATCGCCCTCGTCCCAAGCCTTACCGTTGCGTCCGAACTCGTCTCCGGCACCCTCGCCGCCATCCAGGTCCCCGAACTCAACATGGAACGTCGCCTCCGTCTCGTGACCCGCCGCCGCACCGCCCTCTCTCATGCCGGCCACGCCCTCGTCGAGACCATCCGGTCCTACGCCAAAACCCACGGCCCGCCCTTCTGCTTCGAAGAGGAGAAGCGCCGCTAAGCGGGATCGGGGGGGAAGTGAAACACGCTGCAGGCGTCACCCGTCTACCCGACTGGCGTACTTGTTTACACAGCGCAGAGCATCATCCGCACGGGCCCTCTTCCACCAAGGCGGCACAAATCCGCCGGAAATGAGATTTGCAATGAAATTTGCTCTCAAGCCGCTCAGCGGCCTTCTCGCCTCCGCGATGATGCTCCCCGCCGCCTTCGCCCAGACCTCTACCCCGCCGCCCCCGCCAGCCGGAACCGATACAGCCCCGCCGCCCTACGGCGGACCGCGCGGTGGAGGTCCCGAGCACCGCGTGCAGATGCTCCAGCAGGCCCTCAATCTCACCCCGGATCAAACCACGCAGGTCAAAGCGCTGCTCGAAACCGAGCGCACCAAGATGGAAGCCCTCCGCTCCAATACCGCCCTCACGCAGGACGACCGCCGCTCCCAGATGATGGCCATCCACGGGGACACCACCACCAAAATGCACGCCCTTCTCTCCACCGAGCAGGCCACCAAGTACGATTCCCTTGAGGCCCGCATGCGCCAGCGCCGTCAGGACGGCGGCAACCCGCCCCCGCCCCCGCCGCCCGGTCCGGGTAATCTGTAGACCTTCGCGAACCACGAAATCAAGAACGGCCGTTCTCCGGGAACGGCCGTTGTGCCGTGTGGTCACCTGCTGCGTCTAAGCGGTACGGGTACAATTATCGTTGACCGTCTGAACCTGAGACCGCATCCGGAGCACCCTCCGGCCGCTACCGGCAGATCGCATCGCGAAGGGATCGTTTTTAGAATGAAGAAGACTGTATTGCTAGGTGCTCTGCTCGTGAGCGCAGCCGCAAGTGCGCTTGCGCAGGAAAGCCGGCAGGACGCCAGCATTAGTGCCATCGAGCCCATCTCCCCACAGGTCGCCGGAAACGCCGTGTCACCCCTCCGCACCACCCTCACCACGGGCATTCTCGGCAGCTACCGCTATCTCCTCACACCGCGTAGCGGCCTCGAGCTGAACTACGGCTGGGCACAGAATTCTTTCGTCTACAACGCGTTTTCCGCGGGCTTCCCCATCATCCGCGTACATGCACGGCAGCAGGAGATTTCCGGCGCCTACGTCTACTCCCGCAACTACAAGAACTTCAATCCCTTTGTCGAAGCCGGCGTCGGCGGCATGATCTTCACCCCGATTCTCGATAACGGCACCACGCAATTGAGCACCCGTCAGAATACAAATGTCGGCGGCCTCTTCGGTGCGGGTGTCGCCTATGAAATCAGCCCCAGCTTCGACATTCGTGCCCAGTATCGCGGCTTCGTCCTGAAGGTCCCTGACTTTGGCCTTGCTGCCCTTACCACCAATCGCTACTACGTCATTTCGACACCGTCCATTGGTGTCGCCTATCACTTTTAGCCGGGGATGACGGAAGCAGCGTCTTCCGTGCAGTCTCCAAAAGAAAGGGCCTCATCGCGAGATGAGGCCCTTTACTCTTGCTACCCTTTACACTTCATTGCTCGCCGAAGCGGTACGCCGCGCCAAAGCTGAGCACATGGGGCGTCAACCCGTTCGGGCCGTAAGAGAACCAGTGTTGATCCTCATAGTCAATAGCCCGGATCGTGATGTGGTAGGGCATCCGGATATCCAGACCACCGCCTAAGGCAATGGCGGGATAGGATCCCGGCGCGTTCAGCAATCCTGGATTGGAGGTGTTGTTGGATGCTGTCGCATCGCCGACCAACGCCTTCCCATAAGCCACATAACGACCCTTGCGGTACATTCCGCGCGCACCAAACATGTAGGTATGCTCTAGAAAAACCACATTGCTGAAAGCCGTTTGCAGGTTGGCTTCCGCTGTGAGCCCCAGCCATCGCGAAAAGTCGTAATTCGCATAAATCTGGAACCCCGATGCGCGAAAAGGCCCGTAATCAGGATCAATATTCTGGTAGGCAATTCCTGCTGCCAAAGTCTTGCCGGTCGCCGTCGCAATGGCCTGCGCCGAAAGGGAAGGGGTTACCAATCCGGCGACGAGGGAAAAGGCCAAAGCAGAGAGGCAGTGCTTCATCATAAGGTCTCCTGAAACGTCGCCGCCCCTTGAAATCCTGCTTCAAAGGGGCGACGACGTTGGGTCCAGCGCGCTTGAGGTTGGGCCCGGTGCCCTGTGGTAAAGGCTGCTAGCGCTGTTGCGGTGGAGTGGAGGCAGGAGTTGCAGGTGCGGCCGGCGCGGCGGTGTCGGTCGTCGCTGTGGTCGCCCCTGCGGGTGGTGCTCCTGCAGGAGTGGCGTTGTTACCCGTGGTCGGCGCTGCCGGTGCAGGAGGCGCCGGGGGAGCGGGAGGCTGCCAGTACGCCAGCTTCAAATACACGGGCGTGATCTCAAAAGGCAGCTTGTCTCGCGAGCTGAGCAAGGGTGCATACGCTGAGTGTAGCTGAATCACCTTGTCCGTCCACGGATCAAATCGCAGAAGTTGCGCTAAAGGCATGGCCGCTTGCTGCTGGAGGTCCGTGTTGTTCAGCTTCGGTGCCTTCGATACCAGCGCCTGCATCCAGAAGGAACCGTCCTGCTTCAGGAGACCGTCGCCAATCTGAGGGTCGGTCAGGGCATGGAGACCCTTTTCCCGCGCCTGCAATTGCTGCAGGTACAGCCCGAAGTACTTCTGACCGTCCGAAAGATCCGCCACGCTCATAAGTTCGACAGCCTTCTTCGCAGCCTCTACATTCTCCTGGTCCGTATGGTGCATCGGGATCTTCTCGAATGCCGACTCCTGCGGGAACATCAGGTGATCGTTGAAGGCGAATTTGGTGTCAATGTGGTGGCCGAGAAGAATGTGCGCCACCTGGAACGCCAGGAGCGTATTCAAATCACCCTGCTGCTCCGCCTGCTTGCCATCCGCCGAGGGAACCGCCGTCGTATCCAGCAGGCTCTTCGAGATCAGGATCGTGTTGCCCACTGACAAGGTCTCCAGGGGCTCCGTCAGCAGCGTGCGCACCTTCAGCGGCCGGTCGATGGGGATCTTGTTGTACGCAAGAATGTTGTTGGCCAGCAGCTCCAGCGTCTGATCGAAGTCGCTGGGCGCATCGATCAGGCCCGCCTGGTACAACCGGTCAATCACGTTATCCTCAGCCTGCTGCACCCACTCACGCTGTGCCTGCAGGGGGCTCACGTCGGGAGCATCCGCGGAAGCATCGGTCGCGCCCTGCACCTCCAGCGTCGCCTGGTCAGCTTCCTTCGGCGGAACCTTCAGGGAGTAACCCCAGATGTAGTTCACAGCCTTGAACTTCAACGTGTGGCTTGGGCTCTTCGGGTCTGTCTCCTCGATGTAGACCGAGGTCGGCAGCCACAAGCCTTCCTGCACGTTCGTCCGCCAGGAATCGAAATGGTAGAACTCGCGGATGTCCTTCTCAGAGCCGGTGAAATCGCCATTGAAACGAACAATGTTGCCGCTGTTGCGTTCAATCCAGATACGCCCAAAGAAGCGGCTCGTCTGACCCTTGCTCGGCGCAACATCGAACACAACCGTGGGGATGGTCCCGAGAAAATCGTTCCGCACGAAGCTGAACTGATACATCGTCCGGTTGAAGCTGTTGCTGTCCACCAGCAGCATCTGCACAAAGCCGGCCTGGTTGTAGGTCATGTGCAGGCTGGTCGAAAGCCCGGTCAGGTAGCCCAGGGAGTGCTTGAACAGCCCACCCATCTTCCCGCTCTTCTCATCCGGTTTGGAGCCTTCGGCAAAGGCGTTGTCATTGATCACCTTGCCGAAGTTCACGCGCCCCAGAAAGTGAACATCCGACTCGGGCGTCTGGCCCATCACAGCATCGGTCTTCATGTTCTGGATGTACGTCTCTACAATGGGTGTCCGCTCCTTGAGCGTCTTCACCACAACCGCCTCGCGGGCGATCGCTTTGTCGATCAATGCATTCTGAGCCGCCGTGGGTTTGCGGTAATCAGCAGCGGGCTGTGCTTTCTTCTTGCCGAGCGGAAACGCCACGGCGGGAAGCACCGGTGCGGCTAGAAGGGCGAGTGTCACGGCAGCAGTGAGTTTCGTCCGGGTGAACATGCGTGAGGCTCCTTAGGTACGGCTTGCGATTTAGGCAGAGGCTGCCGGTTAAAAAACTTGGGGGAAAAGGGAGAGCCGTGGGCTGCATTCTCTGCAATACTGCGGCAGCCTCCTGGCAGTTAACTCATCTGGAACTTCACCAGCACAACGCCCTCCCACGGAACCGGCGATCCGGTTGCGTCAAGCGCGGGTTTGAAGCGTGTCGTTTCAGCGGCCTTTTCAGCAGCTTGATCGAGCCCATGGCCGAGTCCGCTCACAACACCCAGGACCTGTACCGTACCCTCCGCTGTCACGCGGATCCGTACAGAGACATTGCCCTCCAGGTGCATGTTCTTTGCTTCTTCGCTGTAGACCGGCTCCGGCTTGTAGACCACCGTCGGGGCCGACTTCACTGTGTTCGTCTTCACCGTGGGCTGCTGCAGCGTCGGTTGCACCGGCGTCGTATTCATGGCAACCCGCTGGATACCCGTTGCCTTCGAGTTCAAAGGCCCTGTGCATCCAACGCAGCCCGTAGCCAGACCGTTCACCTGTTTCGGTGCGGTTGCGTTCAGGTTCTGGCTGCCGGGTGAACCCGAGCCCATGCTCACGTTCACCGCACGCGGCCCACCACCGGTGTTGCTGCCGGGCATCCCGGGCATTCCGGCAACACCCATATTCACGCGGGCAACGGCAGGCCCGGTCATCGGCTTCAGCGGATTGTCAGGCGATCCAAGCCGCACCGCGGTCGGATGGGCATCGTTGTTCGGCACATGGGCCGGTGTACCCATCAGGTTCACAGCCTTCGGAGCCGGAGGAGCAGGCATCAGCTTCGGCGCCGGGGGCGCGGGCTGCGGCTTCGGCACGGACGGGGCCGGGGTCGGCGGCGGCGGAACCGGTGGAGGCGGTACCGGCACCGGGATCGGTGGCGGCGGCGTCACCACCTTCGGCGGCGGCGGCGGGGGCGGCGGGATGAGCTTCGGCTTCGGCGGCGGCGGCGGCGGAGGCACTGGCTTCGCCATCGTCACCGGATCGATCAGTTCCGCGTGCTTGACCTTGGGCTTCACAACGGCGGCCTTGACCAGGAACAGCACCGCTAACGCAACCAGCACGTTGACCAAAATAGCCGTGATCGCGGCGCTCTTGCTGCGTTTTCCGTCATTCAATACACCGAAGTCGCGGAACGCCACGCTGGGCGGGTTCGGTTCAGTGCTGTGCAGTGGCTTTGGCATCTCGAATCAACCTCTCGGGGTGTCAGTTGGCGGAAAGCCCTACGTTACCTTCGGAAGTTACTAGGACGATACTAGACGTCCGGGTAAACCGCCGTGCGGTGTTCGTGAACTCTCTACCGGTTGAAATCTCTCCGCCGACTGCGTTCTTCTGCGAAATTCGACGAAAACTCTGGCTAAACTCGGGGACGTGTAAAGACGACGTATCCAGACCGTCAACACGGAATAGCAAACGCGAAGGGGGGAGGGAAGGTGCGTTCCGCAAGGCAGATGGCATCCCTTTCCCGCTGAGGCCAGCGCGGAAAGCTGCCCGCCCACTCGGAAGAGGGCTAGGCGGAACCGAAACAGCGGTGCCTCGCATCATGGTGAACGCCGACCAGCGGGCACCCTCACCGGGACGGCAGGGCACACACACCCTTACCTGAACCCGGTCCTGACCAGTCTGTTGCTGCAACTTTGCAGTTTCGTCTGACGTCAACGTTTGAGCGCGGCTTCCGCTTTCACGCGCAGGCTCCGCAAACGCTCTGGAACCACCGGCAGGCACGCATCCCGCACTGCCGCCCGGTAGCCGCCCAGGTAAATCGAATACAGCACGGCGAGGGCGCATCCCACCCCGAAACCGAACCCCAGAAAGAACCCGATTACCGCCGCGGAGGAGAAGGTCACTGTCTGTAGCATGGCACATCATCCGGCCCTCACAATCCTTTCGCGGTCTTCTACTTCGCTGTGCAACACAGAAAATCTGGCTTCCGCCCTTGGAAGTTAGACGAGCTTTTACCCGGCAGGGTCCACTCAACTTCCCGGCGTGACTTGAGTGTCGAGCAGCCCGCATCGGGCCGCTATAGCACTTCCGCAGGACATCTGACCCGAATGGAAGCCCCGCGACTACACCGTTTAGGTCACGTGACTTAAGTTCCCGGTAACCACAGCCGTTTTCCGCCGCGTTCCTCCAATCAGCTACACTTGCCACGCCAGCCGCAAGAGCGCTCTGGCCCTCCACTATGTCCGTCTCCAGCTCCTCAGATCTCGCCGCCCCCGCCCCTGACGCCGCAAATTCCGCGACCTTCCATTCTTTGATGCGCGAGGAGCGCCTCTTTCCTCCACCTGCCTCCTTTACAGAGCACGCCTGGGTGCCCACCCTCGCCGAGTACAACCGCCTCTACCAACAAAGTGTCGACACTCCAGACCTTTTTTGGGCCGAGGCCGCCCGTGAACTCGACTGGATTACCCCCTGGCAAACGGTCCTTACCGGCACCGGCCCTGACGCGCGCTGGTTCGAAGGCGGTCGCCTCAACCTCTCCGCGAACTGCGTAGATCGTCATGCGACAGGATCGCGCCGCGATAAAGTCGCCCTCCTCTGGGAAGGCGAGCCCGGCGAGATCCGCTCCCTCACCTACGCGCAATTACACGAACAGGTCAGTCGCTTCGCCAACGTCCTCAAGCAAAACGGCGTAGGGAAGGGCGATCGCGTCGCCATTTACATGGGCATGACCCCCGAACTCGCCGTCGCCCTGCTCGCCTGCGCCCGCATCGGCGCTGTCCATTCCGTCATCTTCGGCGGATTCGCCGCCCACGCCATCGCCGACCGCGTCAATGACTCCGACTGCCAGGTCATCCTCACCCAGGACCTCAGCTACCGCCGCGGCGCCGAAATTAAGCTCAAACAGATCGTCGACGAAGCCCTCCAGCGCACCCCGGGCGTCCGCAAAGTCATCGTCTATCAACGAGATGCCTCGAGATCCACTCCCATGACCCCCGGCCGCGACCTCTGGTGGCACGAAGCCCTCGCCACCGCCTCCGCTGACTGCCCGCCCGAACCCATGGCCTCCGAAGACCCGCTTTTCATCCTCTACACCAGCGGCACCACCGGCAAACCCAAGGGCCTCGTCCACACCACCGCGGGCTACGCCGTAGGCACCTATCTCACCTCCAAAATCAACTTCGACCTCCACGAAGACGACGTCTACTTCTGCACCGCAGACATCGGCTGGATCACCGGCCACAGCTACGTCGTCTACGGCCCCCTCGCCAACGGCGCCACCGTCCTCCTCTACGAAGGCGCCCCCAACCACCCCAACCCGGACCGCTTCTGGGAAATGATCGACCGCCACAAAGCCACCATCTTCTACACCGCCCCCACCGCCATCCGCGCCTTTATCAAGTGGGGCGCCGACTGGGTCCACAAGCACTCTCTCGCCAGCCTCCGCCTCCTCGGCAGCGTCGGCGAGCCCATCAACCCCGAAGCCTGGATGTGGTACCACCGCGAAATCGGCCACGAGCGCTGCCCCATCGTCGATACCTGGTGGCAAACCGAAACCGGCGCCCACATGATCGCCCCTGTCCCCGGCGCCATACCCACCAAACCCGGCTCAGCCACCAAGCCCTTCTTCGGCATAGTCCCTGAAGTCGTCTCCAAGGACGGCCAACCCGTCCCCGCCGGCCACGGCGGCCTCCTCGTCATCACCAAACCCTGGCCCAGCATCGCCCGCACCATCTGGGGCGACCACCAACGCTTCGTCGACACCTACTTCTCCGAAGTCAAACTCCCCGATGGTACCCCCGTCTATTTCACCGGCGACGGCGCCCGCCGCGATGCCGACGGCTACTTCTGGCTCATGGGCCGCGTCGACGACGTCATCAACGTCAGCGGCCACCGCCTCGGCACCGCCGAAATCGAATCCGCCCTCGTCGCCCACAGCAAAGTCGCCGAAGCCGCCGTCGTAGCACGACCTTGCGACCTCAAGGGCCAGGCCATCTCCGCCTTCGTCTCCCTCGAAAACGGCCACGAACCCTCCGAAGCCCTCAAACAGGAGCTCCGCCAGTGGGTCGCCAAAGAGATCGGCAGCCTCGCCCGCCCCGACGACCTCCGCTTCACCCCCACCCTCCCCAAAACCCGCTCCGGCAAAATCATGCGCCGCCTCCTCCGCGAACTCGCCACCACCGGCGAAGTCAAAGGCGACACCACCACCCTCGAAGACTTCACCGTCATCGCCAAACTCCGCGAGAACGACGAATAA
>CAZZWG010000057.1:0-15676 GCA_964657685.1 Verrucomicrobia bacterium Tous-C9LFEB
ACGCCACCCGTGCGGCAGTCGAGGAAGGTATCGTCCCCGGCGGCGGCGTCGCTCTCGTTCGCGCAGCCAAGGCCCTCGAACCCCTCATCGCCTCCCTCCAGGGCGACGAGAAGATCGGTGCGCAGATCATCAAGCGCGCCGTCGAAGAGCCCCTTCGCATGATCGTCCTCAACGCCGGCGAAGAAGGTGCGGTCGTCATCAACAAAATCCAAAGCAACAACGACCCCAACTACGGCTACAACGCCGGCACCAACGAGTACGAAGACCTGGTCGCCGCCGGTGTCATCGATCCGACGAAGGTCACGCGCACTGCCCTGCAGAACGCCGCCTCCATCGCCGGCCTCATGCTCACCACCGAAGCCATGATCTCCGAAATCCCGGAGAAGAAAGAATCCGCCGGCGCAGGTCACGGCCACGGCGGCGGCGGCATGGACGGCATGTACTAAACCACTGCAAGAAGCGCACGCGCTACATGCAACAACAAGAAAGCCCCGGAGCAATCCGGGGCTTTTGCTTTGCGGTCAGCTACCTGCTACTTATTTCGCTGCTCAAACACCGCAGCCGCTTCCGCCTGAAGATCTCGCCCCGCTGTCGCCTGCGCTGGAGCTCCGGCCGCCACAGGCCCGGCGTCCGCCACGGGGCCTCCCCCGCCGGCAGTCGCAGCTTTCGCGCGTTGATGTTCATTGAACATCTCGACCATCGCGTTCTGTCGCTGAATCGCATCCGACGTCACCTTCTGAAAACCTTCCAGAACATCAGGCGCCATCCTGCTAAGAAAGCTCTTGCCTCTCTTGTCCAGGGCTCCTTGCAGTTGCTGCTGCATCTTCTGCATTGCCTCAAGGTTCACAGTACCGTCTGGGTTGTTCATTGACGTCGCAAGCGGCAGCTGCTCACGCGCCTCATCGTTGAAAACACCGGACGGCCCCTTGGTGAGCACATCCTTCATCTGGCCTAAGACACCCTTATCAAAAAAGCCCATAAACCCTCCCGTGATGCTTCAGCCTGTGATGCTGTCTTCCCTCTCAGGGCAGGATGGCAACGTAAACTCAGCATTCAGTTTCGAAGGATCGGTGTCCTGAGGCCTCAAAGAAGGCCGCCGCGGCAACCGCGGCACCACCCCCAAATACTTCGTCCCCCACGCACACAACATCTCCAGCGCCGGCAATAACTCCTCCCCCGCCGCCGTAAGCGAGTACGTCACCTGCGACGGCTGCCATCCCACCACCTCCCGCCGCACAATATGCTCGCCCTCTAACTCCCGCAACTGCGCCGTCAATACCTTCTCACTCACAGCACCCAACATCCGCCGCAGTTCCCCAAACCGCAGTGGTCGGTACGCCAGGTGCCACACAATCTGCACCTTCCATTTCCCCGCAATAGAGTTCGCCGTCGCCTGCACCGGGCACCCAAAATGATCCTTCGCCACCGCGCCACCTCCACCCTCGGCACTTACCTTTTTGTGCGTACTTCCCGCTTGGATCGCCTGGTGCTACCGTCTGAAATCGAACGCCGCACCAGTCCTACGGAGCCCCTATGCCAACCCATCTTAGCCCCGCCGAGATGAAGCAGTTCGTCTTCAATCACTTCGAAGACTTCGTCAACAACCGCAAGCCCGAGGTCATCCAGCACAACATGACACCGGACTTCCTCGACCACGATGGCCCCGGCGGCAAGCCCACAGACGTCGCCGGCGATGAAGCCATGATGCGCGCCATGTTCAACGCCATGCCCGACCTCCACATCACCGTCCTCGACATCCTCGCCGACGGCGACAAGGTAGCCTGCCGCAACATCTGGCGCTGGACCGACCCCTCCACCGGAAACAAACTCCAGTTCCACGGCTTCGTCCTCTGGCGTTTTGAGGGCAGCCAGATCGCCGAACGATGGGCCACCGTTACGCCCCCCGCCGAACAAACCACCTGGTCCGTCCCCGGGGACAAGAACAAGGAGACCTAACATGCGCATCGCCCTCTACGGAGCCACCGGACGCGCCGGCAGCCGCATCCTCACGGAACTTCAGCAACGCAACCATCACGTCTTAGCCATCGCCCGCGATCCCCAACCCCGCTCTTCTTCAGACACCCTCAACTGGAAGATCGACGACCTCTCGGACGCAGACCGCTCCGGCGAGATCATCCGCGGCACGGACGCAGTCGTCAGCGCCTACGCTCCTCCCCCGGACAACCCCGAAGAACTCGTCGCCGTCTGCCAACGTCTCGCCAAAGCCGTCGAACTCGCCGCCGTCCCCCGCCTGCTTGTTGTCGGAGGCGCAGGCGGCCTCGAAGTCGCACCCGGCGTCACCCTCCTCCAATCCGGATATCTCCCTCCCGAATGGACCGCCATCGCCACAGCCCACGGCAACGCCCTCAAAGCCCTCAAGCAAACCTCAATCGACTGGACCTATCTCGCCCCCGCAGCCTTCTTCGACCCAGGCGAGCGCCGCGGGCACTACCGCGTCTCCCTCGACTCCCTCATCACCGACGAAAAGGGCGAAAGCCGCATCTCCATGGAAGACTACGCCCTGGCTCTCGTCGACGAACTCGAACGTCCTCAACACCACAGAACCCGCTTCGCCGTGGGGTGGTAGCCCCCGCAACCCGCCTCCTGCACTGACCCCGGGAAGCTCCATCATTTCCACTACACCGAAATCGTGGAGCTTTCCGTCCATCCCAACGCAGACACCCGAGTCCCCGCCTGGTCTGTCCGGAAAAATCCTCAGGAACCCCCTTCCTGTAATCGAGCCGTAACAGGCCGCGGCTACAACGGACGCATACCCAGAAAACGTGCGTTTCGCGCGCATAGTCGCTCTCCAAACGCAACTTGCGAGGTCTGATGATTCACCGCGTCTCCCGTCGCGTTGCGCTCCCGTGCGCCATCGCTGTCTGCCTCTCGCCTTCCCCGCTTGCCCTCGCGCAACAAACCCTGGGCAGCCTCAACGGCTCCGTCACCGATCCCAGCGGCGCCCTTCTCTCCGGCGCCAACGTACAGCTGTTCGGCGATGCTAACGGCATCAAGCTCGTCACCACCTCCAAGAAAGATGGCACCTACCAATTCGAAAATCTCCCGGTCGGCAACTACACCCTCAGCTTCACCAGTCCGGGCTTCCAAACCTCCCGCGTCCAGCACGTGCCCGTCCAGGAAAATCGTACCGGCACCATCAACATCGCGCTGAAGACCGGGGAAGTCTCCGAGACCGTCAACGTCAGCGAGAAGCCGCTGATGAACCAAACCGACGCCACCAACGGCTACGTCCTTGACGCGCAACAAATCCAGGAAACCCCGCTCGCCACCGGCAGCTTCACCCGCCTCGCCACCCTCGCCCCCGGCGTCAGCGGCGAACTGCTCTCCGGCATCGGCACCAACGCCGGCCTCGGCAACCAGCCCATCTGGGCCAACGGCCAGCGCGATACCAGCAACGGCTTCGCGGTCGATGGCGTCGACGTCACCAACCTCTTCAACGGCAAGTCCTCTTCAGAAAGCTCCTCCCAGCGCTACGCCTTCAACATCGGCCAGGGCTCCGCCACCGCCGGCCAGCCCCAGACCAACACCTCCGTCTTCGGCTCCAACGGCCAGGGCCTCGCCACACCGCCGCCAGAGTTCATCCAGGAGCTCCGCGTCAACACCTCCGAGTACGACGCCCAGCAGGGCAACCACTCCGGCGCGCAGATCGACGTCAACACCGCCACCGGCACCAACGTCGTCCACGGCCAGGTCTATGGCTATCGCGCCACCAACGCCTTCAACGCCGACCCCTACTTCAACAAGCAGGGCGTCAATAACCTGAACAACCTCCCCGCCGCCTACCTCAACCCCTCACTCCACCGCTCCACCCTCGGCGCCACGGTCGGCGGCCCCATCGTCAAAAACAAGCTCTTCTTCTTCGTCGGCGGCCAGTACACCCACGACAACGACCAGACCAAGGGCATTTCGCAGTTCAGCGTGCCCTCCGGCCTTACCAACGACCGTTCCACCGCCGGCCTCCTAGCCGCAGCTGCTAGCTGGAACGCCGCCAGCACTGCCGCCGGCGGCAAAGCCGTCACCCTCCCCACCTCCATCGATCCCGTAGCCATGGCCCTGCTCAACGCCAGGCTCAACAACGGCAGCTACCTCATCCCCTCCGTCCAAAACGCCACCATCGCCCCCAGCAGCTCCAACGTCACGCTGCTCGCCTCCTCCACCGCCCCCGCCTACCAGGGCATCGGCGACCTCGACTACAACCTCAAAGCCAACGACCGCCTCTCGCTCAAGTACTACTACCAGCACAGCCCCACAGAAGCTCCCTTCACCAACTCCAACACCATCGGCTTCCCCGCCCTGGAAGACTCCGGCGCCCAGGTCGCCGCCCTCAGCAACAGCATCACCATCGGCAGCAAAATCAACTGGCAGCAGGTCTTTGGCTTCTCCCGCCAGAAGGTCTACAGCACCTTCCAGCCGCAGCTCGCCGACACCACCTTCGGCATCGGCTTCCCCGGCGGCAGCGTCCTCCCCGGCCTATCCCTCGGCAAATTCTCCTACTCCAACGGTGGCGCCGTCACCGCCGGCCCTAACAGCGCCTTCGCCAACGCCGGCTACTTCCAGAACCGCTGGAACCCGGCCACCAACGTCATCTTCACTCTCGGCAAACACAACCTCTCCGCCGGCTATACCTTCGCCTACACCCAGCTCAACGTCCGCAACCGCCGTACGAACCTCGGCCAGGCTTCCACAGCCAACTTCATCACCTTCCTCGAAGGCCAGGTCAGCAGCTCCAACGAGCTCCTCGGCCCCGCCAACCGCTACTACCGCGCCATCGACAACGGCGCCTACGTCCAGGACCAGTGGCGCATCCTTCCCAACCTCAGCATCACCGCCGGCGTGCGCTTTGACGACGACGGCGGCCTCACCGAAAAGTACGGCAACATCTTCAACTTCAACCCATCTCTCTTCAGCACCAGCGCCGGCTCCGTCCTCAACGACGGCTTCGTCGTCGCCGGCAATAACGCACTCGACCCCACCCAGGGCACCAGCAACTCCACCCTCACCGGCAGACAGTGGGGCATCGGCCCACGCGTAGGCTTCGCCTACACCCCCGCCCAGAACGGCGGCAAAATCGTCTTCCATGGCGGCGCCGGCATCTACTACGACCGCGGCGAATACTTCAGCTATCTCTCCCAGCCCGCAGGCTCCTCCACCGGCGGTCCCTTCGGCGCCACGGAAGCCCCACCCCTCGTCAACTACGTCACCGGCTCCGGCACCCGCACCCTCGAAAACCCACTCGGCTCCGCCACCGTTCCCACCTCCTCCGCCAATCCCGCCACCTTCCTCGCCAAGCTCCCCACCGCCAATCAAATCCGCACCGGGTGCGCCGGTCTCACGGTAGAAAGCGCAGGCGGCGACTGCGGCGTGCAGCCACTCAACTTCGGCGCCTACGCCAGCAACAACAAGCTCCCCTACATCATCAACTTCTCCTTCAACGTGCAGACCCAACTCGGCCGTGACACCACCTTCACCGCCGGCTACTCCGGCAACCGCGGCCGCCATCTCGTCATCCCCGTCCCCTTCAACGAACCCGGCATCGCCACCCCCACCACCCCCATCAACGGCGAAACCAGCAGCTACGGCTACGAGGTCCTCAACGCGCAATCCCTCTCCGGCGGTCTCTACAACCCCATCGCCACAGAGCCCTATGACACCTACGACGGCGGCAACATCGACCTCCGCGTTCCCTACGTCGGCTACAGCCCAAACGCCGCGCTCTTCGAAGCCACCGGCATCTCCGGTTATGACTCCCTCCAGACCCAGATCCAGCACAACTTCAGCAAATGGGTCCAGTTCCAGGGCTTCTACACCTTCGCCCACGCGCTCGACGAGCAAAGTGACATCGGCCTCTTCTTCACCGGCGACAATCCCAACAACCTCCACGACTCCTACGCCTCCGCCGACTTCGACCGCACCCACACCTTCACCGGCGACTTCACCCTTCGCCTCCCCGACCTCCACCGCGCCAATCACCTCGTCAGCAAGTTCACCAACGGCTGGCAGATGACCGGCCTCGTCACCCTGCAAAGCGGCCAGCCCTATAGCCTCTATGAATTCAACGGCGCCGTCGGCAGCCTCTACTTCGGCAACTACCCCACCCTCGCCAACCCCGTCATCGGCATCAAGGACGGCGCCCATCCCAAGTCCGCCCTCACCGGGGCCAGCGGCGCCGGCCTCACCGGCAACCCCAAATCACCCTACGTTCCCGCCCTCAACATCAACCAGCTAGCCGTCAATTACGTCAACCCCGGCGTAAAGGGCGTGCCCGCCTGCGCCAGCAATCAGCCCTGCGATTACTTCGAGAACGACTTCACCCCGGGCCAGCGCAACATCTTCCGCCAGGCGCCCCAGCGTGACGCCGACGTCTCCTTCCAGAAAATCACCAACTTCACCGAACGCTACACCCTTCGCTACAGCTTCGATGTCTACAACATCTCCAACACCACCAGCTTCGACGTGCCCACCAATGACGCCAACATCGGCCAGAGCTACGTCAGCGGCGCCAACGGCAAGACACCCGGCTACGGCCAGGTCGTCTCAACCCAGGGCCAGGAGCAAACCGTCACCCGCAACCAGCTCTACGTCTTCCCCGCCTCCGGCTCCACAACCTTCGGCGCCGTACGCAATGCCATCGGTCAGTCCCGCACCATCGAGATGAATCTCCACTTCCTGTTCTGATCGCCATCCACCCAAAAGGAAAGACCCCGGAAATCCGGGGTCTCGTCCTCCAACCACCAATCGGCTTACTCAGCAGCCTGCTCCACCAACCCAGGATGCACAGCCTGCGGCGCATGGATCTTCACCCCAGCCTGCTCACTCTTGATCTTGATCGAAGTCAGCGTGCTGTTCTTCTCATGCGTCGCACTGGCATTGAACGTCACCAGGTAGCTCTCCGCAATCGCGTTCCGGAACTCGTTCAGATAAGGCGCCAGGCTCGGCGGCGTAATCCGTCCCTGGTAAAACGACTGACCTCCCGTTGCATCGGCCACCTGGTTCAGGTAGCTCTGCCCACTGAAGTTCGCCGCACCACCCCTGATCCCGGCATCGCCGTAATAGATCGAGTAGACCGCCACACCGGCACGCTGCGCATCGTCCTGCGCCGCCTGCACATACGGGCTGTCCTGGTTCAACGGGCTAACGCTGCCGTTATACGGATCAACGCCATTGGTTAGCATCAACACCATACGCGCCGCATTGCCCTGTCCCGGCCAATGCTTCACAAACTCCTGCAGGCAAAAGTAAGGGCTCGCGCTGATGCCCGGCGCCGAGAACGGAATCCGCAGCTGCTGCGCCGCCGCCTCATGATTCGTCGTAAATCCACCCTCCGCGCGAACTGTGCCGTTCTGCATATAACCCACCAGCACCTGCACATTCGGCGGCAAGCTCGAAAGGAAATGCTTGATGTCGTCCAGCTGCACACCAAAATTCCCGCGCAGCCCATCATCGATCAGGATCGCAACCTGCGCGCCGTCTTTCGCCACCGGCGTCACCGAAGCGATCTCCGCCGCATGACCATTCACTTCCAACTTCAACGCAGCAGAGTTCAAAGGAGCATTGTTCTTCGACTGCACCTGGATCAGCGCCGTCGTCGGCACAGGACCCTCACTCGGAATCTCCTGCGCAAACATCGGAGCAGCCACCGCAGCCACTAAAAACGAAGCAGAAAGTACAAGTTTTCGGCTAAACATAATAGACCAACCTCACATCTGGTTAGATGTGAATAACCCGTAAACAGGTTCAACCAGGGAGGGCCCGCGCGGCTCCCGCCACAAAGGCCCCCTCCACCGGCAAACGGCCAATATCTACCGCCTCTCGACCTATTCCCCGCCCAACCGAAACTTCACCCCACCCCGCACCGTCAGCGGCAAACTCGGGTATCCGATCGGTGCAATATGCTGGTCGTTCAGCAGGTTATCCACCTGCGCAAACACCGAAATCCCATGTTGCCACTGGTACACCCCACCCAGATCCAGCTTCAGATAGCCCCAGTCCAGATCCCGGTTCGGCAACAGCAGCGAATTGTCGAACCCCGGCGTATATCCTGGCAAAAACGTCGAATCATCACTCCGCCCGGCAAACGCCCCCTTCAGCATCAGGCTCAACCGCGGCCGCGCATACGTCACCGCAAAGAACCCTGACTCCGGCGGCCGGCGAAACACCCGCCCGCCCACCAGCGGACTATCCGCCCCGATCGGAATCCCCGGCAGGTTCGGGTTCTCCACCGGTATCCCCTGGTTCGCCGCCACCGCATCGGAAGAAAACGACTGCAGCACCCGCGTCTCCAGGTACGTATACCCCACCCGCACAAGGAAGCCCTTCGGCGCCTGCCAATCCAACTGCGCCTCCGCCCCCTGCGCCCGGAATGCCTGCGAATTCACATAAAGCCCGGTGTAATAGAACTTCTTTGGATCATTGAACGCCGCCGAATTTAACCCGAAATACTGCGCCAGCGCCGCCCCGGTCACCGCCTCAATCTGGTGATTGAACACGTTGTGGAACACCCCCGCCCGCAGCACCAGCTTCTCCCGGTAAAGATTCTGATCCACCCCGAAATCGTACGTCCGCGACCGCTCCGCCCCGGGAGGCCCAATGTGATACGCCGCAATGTCGGCCGTATCGCCCGCCTGCAGCAGCTGGTCATACAGGCTGAAGTACTCCAGCGCCAGCGTCGGCTCCTGCACCCCCGTCGCCCCATTGAACCGCAGCTTTGTCCCTCGCAGCCACCCGCGCCCAGGCCGTATCGGCACAAACGCCAGCCCCACCCGGGGCGTCCCTGCAATCCCATACAGGTGGTTCTTCTCCACCGCTCCGCCCAACGAGTAGAACAACCGGCTGAAGAACTCCCCCTGGAACTGCAGGTTGTACTCAAAATTCGTCCGCTGCGTCACCTCATGCTCGCCATACGCAGCCTCGTTGAAGACCCCACGCTCCCTGTCATACCGAAACCCAAACAGTCCATTGAAGTGCCGCGACGGACTCCAGTCACTCTGGTAGTACACCTGGTCGCGGTTCGACGCCTGATCGTCGTTCCCCGTCAAAATTGACGCCTGTCCCGTCGCGTCGTACCCATTCGCTCCACGGATCGTCACCGTGTTCCCGAAGTACTCCGTGTACTGATAAGGCCCACTCGCGGACTGAAACGTAAACGTAATCGGATTCCCAACATTCCCGAAGTACGTCGCCTGCTCCCGCTTCCTTGCAACCCCATACCGCACCAGGTTGTGCCAACTGCTCTCCGCCGTATGCTCCAGGCTCCCCGTGGCATACAGATCCTGGTCCCCCTGCTTACCGTTCGTCGTCAACCCATAAAACCCATACGATCCCGGCAGCCCCACCGCCGCGTCGCTGTTCCGGATCGTGAACCGCGCAGCCGTGCTCCCATTGAAGTCATACCCGATGTTCGCGACCGCCGTCGTATCGTGAAACTCATCCCCTGGCAGCGCATTCGACGTATTCTGCCGATCGAATCCCGCCAGGTAATCCAGCTTGCGCAGCGTCCCCCCCACCGTCACCGCATTCTCGTACTGGTGCAGATTGCCCGCATCGCCCGTATAGTCCAGTCGCGGCTTCAGCGCATACCCCCGCGGCGTGCTGATCGACACCACCGCCGCCCCCGCATCCGTCCCATACACCGCCGAATCCGGTCCCCGGTACACCTCCAGCCGGCTCACCCCACTCGCACTCACATTCCCAAAATCAAACGTCCCACCCACATCCTCCGCCGGCATCCCGTCCACCGTCACCAGGTTCGCCGTCGAGTTCCCTCCCCGCACAAACAGGCTCGTCACACTCCCTGCCTGCCCCGTCTGCGCCACAAACACCCCGGGGCTCTGCCGCAGCTCATCCACCAGGTCCTGCCGCGTCGCCAGGGCCGCATCCGGCACAAGGGTCACCGGCGCCGTCAACTGCGGGATCGGCGTCGGGATATCCGTAGCCGACACAGAAATCTGCTGCTGCACCGTCGTCGTCGACAGCACCACATCCTGCAACACCACATCCGTCACCCCGCCATAGAAATCCGTTCCGATCCCCGGCATATACCCGCCCGCCGACCCCAGCAGCGTAAACCGCCCCCCATCCCCCGACCGCACCTCGTACGTTCCATCCGGGTTCACATACCCGACCGCAACCACCTTCCCGCCCTCCACCAACTGCACCCGCGCTCCGGGGATCGATCTCCCCAGCGGATCCGTCACCCGCCCTCGGATCACCACACCCCATGCAGGAACACACGAGACGATCCCCAGCGCCGCTAAAACCCCGGCCCTGCGAGACGGAAAAAAGCTGAGACGGGAAACCGCGGACGAACACAAACTCTTGGTACCCAAAAGGCCCTTAACGACAAACATATCTATCTCCTCCGCTCTCCCTCCGAGAGCGTGGCAGGCGTACTTTGGGGAACCGGTCTCCTGACTGGTGCATTCTCAAAGCCAACCCATCCTTCAACCCAACTCTTCCCATCCGCCCTCAAAAGGCAGTCAGTGAGCAGGCCCAGGTCAGCTTCACCCTATCGACCGAACCCTCGGCAGAAAAAACGGGTGTGCACATCACAGTTGCGGGGCAGTGGCGGAGTCTCACCGCGCTTCCCAAACGTTCCCCAACGGCAGCGGTTATAGGTAAGCCACCAACCGTCTCCGGAGGGCAACAGGCATGGGCGAGCCTCCAGTGTACGGCACCCCGCGCACGCTGAATTGCTGTGCAAACCGCCAGCAGCCAAACCCCGGCCCCAACGCCTGCAATTCGTTTCCGCAGGCGCCGCTTCCTTCACCATCGCCCCACAGCCAGGCACCCTACTTCAGCAAACGCACTTCGTTCGCCTGAGGACGCCCACTCTCACCATTCACAACGTCGAACTCCACCGCCTGACCCTCCTTCAGGCTCCGATACCCCTCCGCCGTGATAGCGCTGTAGTGCACAAACACATCCGGCCCGTTCGCGTGGCCAAGAAATCCATACCCCTTGGCGTTGTTAAACCACTTCACTGTTCCCTGGTACTGAGCCATTCCATCCCCTCCTTATGCAATCCGGCCCTGGGCTTGGCCGATGCAGGCGAGGCCCAACTGTCTGCGAATCTAGCGTGAAGGAAGGCTCATCGTCGGTCAGCTACCCTACCAACGGAATTATTTTCAAAAAGAATTCTGCCCCAGGCAGCAACCTGCCCGGAGTCTCCTATGCCGCCTCCGAAGAGCGGCCGGCAGCTTCGCAAGGCCACCAGCCCCCTCAAGACAACCTTCTCTTCAAAACCCCACGCTCTTCGCCTGCCAGCCTGCCCTACACCACGGCAATCATGTAATGCTTCGCAATGCCCTCTATCTCCGCCGCCGTCAACGCCGAAAGATCCCCCTTCTCCACCGCCTTCACACGCTTCGAAATCGAAGGATGGTGCTCCGCCAGGTAATGCGACAAGTGATCCACCGCGCTGCTCTTGCCCGTCCCGCTTCCAATCAGCACCACCTCGTCCGCAGTCTGCAGAGCCTTGCTGATCTCTTCGTAAAACGAAGCCTCTTCCGGCACACGCTCACCCCGGTAATGCGCTTCCTTCCGGTGGATCAAATGATGATGAAATCCATGCGGATCCTCCGGCCGGATCACCTTTACAACATCTGCCTGGGGATCATCCACGCTGCGAAACACATGCGCCCCGTGATGGTCCACCTCCACAATCATCCGGATCGGCTGAACCAGGGCCTCCTTCTCCACCACCGGCCCGGCATCGCGCAGAAACTTCCGCAAACGGGCTACCTCTTCCACGCCCATCTCGTGCCCATGCGGCTTCTTGAAAAACGCTCGCTGCCCCCCCAACCGTGAACACAAAATCGTGAACCCCATGCGGCTCGACGGTGCCCAGTTGCCCCACCAGATCAACGGCGGCGTTCCAGCTCAGGGTGCGGGGAAGTTTGCCCTCCAGGAGGGCGTCATACTGCGCGGCGGAATGGCTATGTAATGTACTCATAAACCCCACTCTCGCACTCCCCCCGCAATCTTGATGTATCGCTTTGACCATCGGCTGCCCTTCCAGCAAGGCTGGCAGCCGATGGCAATCGCCTACGGCGCGCCCGCCAGGGCAAGCTCCGGATGCTCCACCTTCTTCGCCAACCCGGCTTCCTTCTTCGCACGCAACAGCAGCAACGGGCATTCCGCCAGCTTGACCACCTTCTCTGCAATCGACCCAAAGACCATCGGCCGCCATCCCGACATCCCATGCGTCGAGAGCACCATCATGTCCGCCTGCTCGCGTTGCGCCACCATCAGGATGTTCCCCACAACATCATTCCCTATCTCAATCCCGAACTGCGCTCGCACCCCCACCGCATCCAGCTTCGCCACGGACGCAGTAAGCCGCTCCGTCGCATGCCGTCGTGCATCCGCCAGAAACTCCTCCTCCGGGAAATACGCAACCGTGTACTCCGGCGCAGCAACAATCGGCAGCATCGGAATCACGTTCAAAAGAAAAACAGCAGACCCAAAAAGCTGGGCTATCTCGTTCGCCGCTTCCACCGCATTGTCTGCCGGCGCGCTGAAGTCAGTGGGCACCAATATCAATCTGGGCTGAAACTCGGAGTGCGTCTTCAACTTCATAAGGCTCCCTCACCGCAACCGTTCGGTCGCCTACCCAGCCTCACCCATCCCCCCCGCACAAAGCTGTGCACTTCGATACATGTTGCCTCCACCGCGAAGCCTTTCCAATCGCCAGCGCCCGGCCAATCTGCCCAACGTGAGCAATACTGCACACTGTCTTCCTAATCGCGGGGAGTACGATGGTTAGGTAGCTGACATACCGGAACGGGTTATCCGGCTCATCGTTTCACCCCTCAACAAGCTTCTTCAGTCCGCAGGACGCACGTAAGGAAGAGGCACACCATGGCCATCGCGACAAACCACCTCGCAACCAACACCTTCGATACCACCACCTTCCTCTCCACATCCGGTCACCTCCGCCACCTCCTCACGCTCAAACCCAAAGAGACAGCCTTCACCCAGGGCAGTCCCGCCGACGCCGTCTTCTACATCCAAACCGGCCGCGCCGACCTCACCGTCGTCTCCAAACGCGGCAAGGAAGCCACCGTCACCCTGCTCGCCACCGGCGACTTCTTCGGAGAAGAAGCCATGTGCGGAGATCATGCCCTGCGCACCTCCACCGCAACCGCCCTCACGCTCTGCAGGCTGCTGCGCATAGAAAAAGCCGAAATGCTCCGCGTGCTCCACGACGAGCACAGCTTCTCCGACCAGTTCCTCCAGTTCATCCTGCATCGCGGCGTCCGCACCCAGGCCGATCTCGTCGACCAGCTCTTCAACTCCAGCGAGCGCCGCCTCGCCCGAGCCCTCCTCCTCATGGCAGACTTCGACAAACCAGGAGTCCCCGACACCCTCATCCCCGCCGTCACACAGGAAGCTCTCGCCGAAATGATCGGCACCACGCGCTCCCGCGTAAGCTTCTTCATGAACCGTTTCCGGCAGATGGGCTACATCGAATACAACGGCCGCATCCGCGTCAATAAATCACTTCTCAACGTCGTCCTCCACGATCAATTGCCCGAGCAAAACGCCGCCAGGCCACCGCTTCTCGACCCTCCGGCAAGCCACGCGAGAAACGGGAAGCGTGCCATGCTTGTGTAGCCGCGCCGCCCTTCCCCTCTCCCCGCAACGGGCTGCCATCGCGCCGTCGACAGGGGCCCGGCTATGAAAAGCAGCAGCCATCCGCACCATCCGCAAACCGGCCCGCATCCCCCCAAAGATCCTCGCCTGCATGGCCCTTACTGGAGGCGCGCGCATCGTGACTGGCGTTTCTGGGTCGCTGTCGCCGCGATCGCCATCGCTCTCGGAATCTACGTCACCAGCGTCGATCTCATCCTCGTCCCCCGCACCTGATCCATCCGCCGGCAAGCTGAAAGCCCTTCCCCGCTCCACAACCGCACCACCAGGAGATCGCCTCATGGAAAACATATCGCTCGTTGCAACCTACCAAACACACACCCAGGCCGAAGCAGTCGTCAAGGAGCTCCAGGCAGCCGGTGTTGACATGAAAAGCCTCTCCATCGCCGCCAAGGGTACCCACGCCGAAGAGCACGTGGTGGGCTTCTACACCGCCGGCGATCGCATGAAATATTGGGGCGAACTCGGTGCCTTTTGGGGAGGCTTCTGGGGCCTTCTGTTCGGTTCCGCCATGTTCGCCATCCCCGGCCTCGGTACCCTCCTCGTCGCCGGCCCCCTCGTCGCCTGGATCGTCGGCGCGCTCGAAGAAGCCGTCGTCGTCGGAGGCCTGAGCGTCGTCGGTGCAGGACTCTTCAGCATCGGCATCCCCAAAGACAGCATCCTCAAATACGAGGTCGCCCTGAAAACGAATCAGTTCCTGCTCATCGTTCACGGCACGCCCGAAACCGTACATCGCGCAGAACAAATCATCGCGCGCACCAAGCGCCTCGACCACACCGTTCACGGTGAAACCGTCTACGCCTGAAGTCGGCACCCAAACCAGTCTCACTCTCCCGAAACAACGAATGCCAGGTTCCGCACAGGAACTTGGCTTTTGTCCGCTACACCCACCGCACGGCTCACCACCGCCGGCGCCCTCAAACCTCCAGCAGAACCTTCCCCGTAGTCCGCCGCCCCGCCAGATCCCGCTGCGCCTCCGCTGCCTCCGCCAGCTTGTACCGGTGCCCAATCCGCACCGTCAACTCCCCGCTCGCAACCCACCCAAACACCTCCGCCGCCCTCCACTCCAGCTCCTCCCGCGTGGCTACGTAGTCCTTCAACGTAGGCCGCGTCACATACAGTGACCCCATCCTCGAAAGCTTGATCAAGTCAAACGGCGGCACCGCCCCGCTCGCTCCCCCAAACAGCGCCAGCAACCCCCGCCGCCGCAAACACTGCAGCGACTCCTCAAACGTCGTCTTCCCCACCGAGTCATACACCACCGGCAACCCCTTCCCGCCGGTCTCCTCCTTCACCGCCTCCGCAAAACTCGCCTCGGTATACAACACCACCCGGTCCGCCCCAGCCTCCCGCGACAACACCGCCTTGTCCTCCGTAGACACCGTCGTCAGCACCCGCGCCCCCAGCCGCTTCGCCATCTGCGTCAGCAACAACCCCGTCCCGCCCGCCCCCGCATGCACCAGCACCGTGTCCCCACGCTGAATCGGGTATGTCGACCGCGAAAGGTAATGCGCCGTAAGCCCCTGCGTCAGCACCGCCGCCGCCAGCTCAAAACTCAGTCCCTCCGGAATCTTCAACAGATCGCGCGCCGGCGCCACCGCATACTCCGCATACGTCCCCCGCGTTCCCGTCCACGCCACACGATCCCCCACGGCAAATCCCGCAACCCCCGCCCCCACCCTCTCCACCTCACCCGCCGCCTCCTCCCCCAACACCAGCGGCAGCGGCGAAGGGTACCGCCCCTCGCGAAAATACGTATCGATAAAGTTCACCCCGGAAGCCCGCACCCGCACCAGCACCTGCCCCTCCCCAGGCTCCGGCACCGCTAACTCCACCAACTCCAAAACCTCAACTCCACCCGTCTTCTCTATCTGTATCGCTCGCATACACCCATTAAACGCCCCCAACCCACCAGGCAACAGCAGCCCCGCTTCCAGATCCTGCTGAAACAAGGGGGCATGAGCGGGAAGGTTGCGACTTCATCCCCACCTTACAAAAGAAGGGG
>CAZZWG010000058.1:0-8910 GCA_964657685.1 Verrucomicrobia bacterium Tous-C9LFEB
CGCAAGCACGTCCTCGAGTACGACGACGTCATGAACAAGCAGCGCGAAGCCGTCTACGGCCTCCGCCGCGGCCTCATCGAAGGCGGCGACCAGAAAGAACTCATCACCGAGCACTACGTCGCCCACCTCCTCGGCAACCTTCTCGACGAACACGCCCCCGAGAAGGCCCACCCTGACCAGTGGCAGATTGAGCCTCTCTTCAACGCCCTCTTCGACATCTTCGGAGCCCGGCTCGAGACCCAGGTCAACGCCGCGGAACTCGGCCGCCACGACCTCGGCGAAACCATCTTCACCACCCTCCGCGAACGCTACGAAATCAAGGAAGAAATCCTCGGCGCCCCCAACATGCGCTACCACGAGCGCATCGTCATGCTCTCCGTCCTCGACGGCCTCTGGAAAGAACACCTCCTCTCCATGGACCACCTCAAGGAAGGCATCGGACTCCGCGGCTACGGCCAGCAGGATCCGCTCGTCGCCTACAAGAAGGAGTCCTACGAGATGTTCGAGGCCATGATGAACAAGTTCCAGGAAGACACCGTCCGGAACCTCTTCCGCATGCAGATCCTCGGCCCCGACGGCACCCCCATCGAGACCCGCGAACAACTCGCCAGCCTCCACGCCGCCGCCCAGCAGCAGGCTGGCCGAGCCCCTGCCCTCAACGGCGCGCAAGGCCGTCAACAAGCCCTCCCTGCCCACGAGTCCTACCCCGGCAACCCGCCCAACGGCGGCGTCCTCGAGGAACCCACCCACGTGCCCGCCGTCCCCATCGCCAACGCCACCACCACCATCGACCGTCTGGAACGAGAATTCGAAACCCGCAAGGAACGCGAACTCGCCGCCGCCCGCACCAGCGGTGCCTCTGCCACCGCGGACCCCTCGCCCAGAACCACCGCCCCTAAACCAGGCCGCAACGACGACTGCTTCTGCGGCTCCGGCAAGAAATACAAGAAGTGCCACGGCGCCAACGCCTAAGCCGCGTCGCTACTTCACCAAAGCCACAACCAGCGCAATCAGAGCCACCAGCAGCGCCGCTCCAGGCAGACCGTACGCCAGCAACGGCGAGGCCTGCAAGCCACCCACCGGCACAATCTCCTCCGGCGCCGGCCCCAGGATCTCCGGTTCAGGCGCCACCACCGCGGGCGGCGTAAAAATCGACTGCTGCATCACCCGCTTGCTTGCCACCACCTGCCCAATCCCCTCCTCAAAGTGCCGCTGATGGATCTTCTTCTCCAGGTCCGGAATCGGCTCCCCCGCCGCCGCCAGAGCCGCCTTCAACACCGCATTCTGAATATCCCCGCCACTCACCTCATACCGCTGCGCCAGCGCGTCAAAGTCAACGTCCATGCCCAGCGGCGTCCGCGAGGGATGCAACTGCACCTTCCATATCTGCACCCGCTCCGCCTCCCCTGGCAGCTCAAACAAAACATGCGTCCGGATCCGCCGCTCAAATGCCGGATCGAAATTCGCTGCCAGATTCGTCGCAAAAATCACCACCCCGGTATACCGGTCCAACTCCTGCAGCAGCACGTTCACCACGCTGTTCGATTCGCGCTGCGACCCCGTATCCACAGAGGTCGACCGCCGTGCCGCAATCGCATCCGCCTCATCGAACAGCAGCACCGCCTCTTCCTCGCGCGCCGTCCGGAAGATCGCCGAAACATTCTTCGACGTCTCCCCCATCCACATCGACTCCAGTTCGGCATACCGCACCACCAGCAGCTGCCGCCCCAGCGACTGCGCAATCGCCTCCGCGCATATCGTCTTCCCCGTCCCCGGCGGCCCCGCAAAATTGAACGCCAGCCCCAGCCCGGTAGAGTGCCGCTCTCCCAATCCCCACCCTTTGAAAATCAAATCATGCTGCGTCACCTGCGCCAGCGCACTCTGCAGCGCCCGCCGCGTAGCCGGTGACAGAATCACATCCTCAAACGTCCGGCGCGGTGTGATGCTCTCCACCGCCCGCCGTCCAGAACTACCAAACAACCGCGAAAATGGAAGAGGCGACACCCGCTAAACCCTACCTTGTCTACCAGCGAAGATCCATTCAGGCGGCACGAGTTCTCCTGAAACGGTTTCGAATAGTTTCTTAGATGGTGCGGGACCCTGGTGCGCTGAAGCCTGCCACGCAGAATTCCGCCTTCCTATAAACACCATCCTGTGAGAACCTTTCCGCACTGTCTTAGCCGAAAAGGTATCCCTCATGGCGCCCTCCAAACACTTTCCGCTGGCATCTCTGCTCGGTGTGCTCCTGCTCACATTCGGGCTCCCAAGCACCGCGCAAAATCGCGTCACCATCCTGAACGACGCCTTCGGGAATCATCCGGAACTCGAGCAGGACTGGGGGTACTCAGCTCTAATCGAGTTCGAAGGCAAACGCATCCTCTTCGACACCGGCGACAACATCGAAGTGTTCCGAAAGAACGTCGAGGCCTTGCACGTCGATCTCACCCGCCTCGACATGGTCATCATCACGCATGCCCACGGTGACCACACCTCAGGTCTACGCTACGTGCTCTCCGTAAACCCCCACGTCAAGCTCTACGTTCCTGACGATCCGTACTTCACCGGAACGGTCCTGCCCCCTGCCTTCCTCAGCACAGACGCTCGACCGGAACTACCCGCCCGGATGCGCTACTTCGGCGGAGGCAAGGGGCCGGAGCCCAAGGGATGGGTCGCCTGGACAGACACAAACATGACCGCCGTCTCCCAGCCGATGACCGTTGCACCCCACATCCGTCTCGTCGCTCTCGTCTCAGAGAAGCCGGCCTTCAAGGGTCTTCGCGAGATCTCGCTGGTACTCGATACCCCGTCAGGCCCGGTCATCATCGTCGGCTGTTCGCACCCCGGTATCGAGCGCATCCTCGCCTCGGCAACCGCTAACGACCCCAACCGGCCAGTCTCCATGATCGTCGGCGGATTACACCTCCTGCAGGATTCACCCGAGCAGGTAGAGGCCACTCTGGACCTGCTCGCGAATCGCTATCACGTCAAAGCCATGAGCATCGGCCACTGCTCCGGAGAACTAGCCTTCCTGCGGGTGCAGCAGCGATGGGCAGACGGGGCTAAGTACGCAGGACTCGGCGAGACCATCACGTTCTAACCCCAGAACTCCAGCCCGTACCCTCACCGCCGCCCCGCAGCAAACACCACCGTCAAATCCACCTCATGCGTCGCAGGATCCGCCGCCGCCGAAAACGACCCGGCATACCCCGCCACCGCATGCAGTTCCTTGTTGCCCTCAACAAATCCCTTCACATAATCCGCATCGTAAGGATCCCCGGCCTTCATCTTCCAGGCCGCATCAAACTCCGCCTTCGCCTCCGGCGATAACCCCTGCACGGTAACGCTCTTCAGGGCATACGCTGCCCCCGGCACCACCTTCAACGCATACCCCACCGTATGCGTCGCGCCGTCCAGCTTCGCTCCAAAGTCGACATACTCATCCATGTATCCCTGCTTGTGGTACGTCCGGTCGATCGGCGCAACCAATGCCAGCAGCAACTGCCGGGAAGCCACATCCCCCGGGTGCAGCTTCACCATCCCCTCCCACGCGTTCGCCGGCACCAGCGGGCTCCCCGCAAACTCGAGCGCACCGACCCGGTAGGGCCCCGCCCCCTCCACCACCTTCGCATTCACATCCACACTCACCCCCCGCCCATCTGCAGACGCCTGCACCTTCTCGCTTACATCCTCAAGCCGCGCCTCCAGGTAGCCACGGTTCCTGTAGGGATCCAGCAGAAGTCCTTCGGTTTCCCATGGCTCCGTACCCGCCGTAAACGGCTTGCCCTTCAGCACCGAAATCACCTTCGCCTCCGCGGGCGCCATCACCCCCGACACCCCCTCCAAAGTCACCGCACCCAATTGCACATACGGCCGCTGCACCCGAAACACCACTGCCGTCCGCGGCGCCGAACTGGAGGCGGTCACCACACTATGGCCCACCGTCGCTCCCGCCACACCCTTCGCCGCCAACGCCGATTCCAGGCCCGCCGACACAGCATCCAGCACCGCCGTCAACTCCGGCAGGCCACCCGCCGAAAGCGGCGCAGCCTTGTGCACGATGCCCTGCAGCTCCTCCGGCGTAAACCAAACCAGGTTCGCGAACTCGACCGGATGCACCTCCCCCGCCGCCGAAGGCTTCAACAGAAAGATCACCGTTAGCGCCGATGCCGCTCCTTGGCTGTCGATCTTCACCTCGTCGAAGCAACCAGTGTCCGCAAGCCGCTGCGCCGCCGCCTGCAAATCGGCCAGGACCATCCTCGATCCCGCATGTAGCCCCGCCACATGCTCCAGGTCCCCCTGCGCGTAGGGCCCCGCATCCCGAAACACAATCTTCGCCGCCGTCATCTGTTGCGCCTCGGCACAACAGCCCCACCCCAGGCCCAAAAGCCCAATCAGCCCCAACACTCTGCGAAACATGACCCCAGCTTATGGATTCGCAAGAACACGTCAACCAAACTTTGGTCACCGCCACGCCACGTAAATCGCAGCCTTAATTCGTCCCCGGACTCGTCACCCACTTCAACCACGCATCCGCACTCGCCGCATCGGGCAGCCACCCCGCCGAAGGTCCCCCACCCGTCGTCGGCAACAAACTCGCCGTGACAACAAAGCAGTCATTCTCTCCGTAAGTATCCGGCCAGCCATCCGTGTAGCACCAGAAGTTCATCGTCGGCCCACTTGCCGCCGCAATCGCTGCCCAGTTCACCGGAGTCGCCGTCGCCACACTCTGCCCCGCAGCCGTCACCGGCAGCACCTGCAGCGGCTGCGTCAACGCCGTCATCCACGGGATCATCAAACTCGCCGTCGAGTCCGTGCAGCAATGCCCCGTATGGTTCTGCACTCCAAATCCCCACGGCGCCCCCTGCGCCCATCCCCGCTGGAAATACCGCAGACTTCGCATATCCCCGGACTGCGAATCATACGCATTCGCCAGCACCAGCGCCGGAATCTTCGCTGCCGCCGCCGTCACCGGAACCGTATCCAGATCCAGGTACGCATCCCCTGACGCAAACGGAATAAACCCCAGCACCCGGCCTGGGTACGCGTTCGCCATCGTGGTCGAGAGCACCCCCGCCGCTGAAAATCCGCTCAGCAGCACCTTGATGTTCGCAATCTCGGCATGCTTCGTATCCGACGAATACTGTGCCAGCGCCGCAAACAGCACCCGACCCTGCCCCTTCGTCGCATCTCCCTGGATATCCCCCGTGATAACCGAGTTGCACTGGTGCGCAAACACCGTCACCAGGTGCTGGCCCGCCGCCATCGTCTGCACCGCCGGGTCATTAAACAGCGTCGAGCTGTCCCCACGCTCATACACCACCAGCGCCGCTACCTCCACCGGCGCCGGCGTGCTCACCTGCTCCCCCACCGTCGTCAACGGCTGGTCCGGCATGTTGATGTCGAACTTGCAGGGCCCCTGCAGATCCTCCCCCGCCACCGTAGCAACAGACACCGTCTCCCCAGGCCCCGCCAGCGTCATCCCGCAGCCGGCCACAAACGCCACCACGCCGCCCAGCGCGCACACACGCCCGGCCACGCTCAACATCCGAAAAAGGTTGCCTGTCATGGATTGTTTTCCGATCAAACTATAACGCAAACTACCCATCCCTCGCATCCTTCCCCTGACGTCAGCCCACATCCTCACCCCTTGTATCCTGATTCCCTATGCTTCCCCCCGAAATCACCCCCCAGGACTTCGCCCAGCTTCGTCAGCAACCCCAACCCCCTGTCCTTCTCGACGTCCGCGAGAAATGGGAGTTCGACACCGCCCACCTCCCCGACTCCCTCCTCATGCCCATGGGCGAGGTCCCCGCCCGCGCCTACAACGAGCTCGACCCCGACCAATCCATCATCGTCATGTGCCACCACGGCGCTCGCTCCCTCAACGTCACCATGTGGCTGCGCCAGCAGGGCTTCGACCACGCCCAGTCCCTCGCCGGCGGCATCGACGCCGTCTCTCGCACCCTCGACCCCACCATCCCCCGCTACTAACCACGCACGATCCGCAACACGGTCGCAACCCGCCAAACGCCCACTCGGCTTTGCTATGATCGTCGCAAAGCCCCCCATGTCACTTCTCCGGACCGAGTCTTTATCCCGGTGCGTCACCCTCAGAGCCCTTTTCTGCCTGGTCCTGCTCGTCTCCGGATGCGGTTCGGGATCCCCGCCGCCCTCACCTCACCTCGTCCTGAGCGCCAGCGCGATCGCCTTCCCTGACCAACGCGCAGGCACGGCATCCCCCGCGCAGGTTATGACCATCTCCAACTCCGGCAACGCCAGCCTGCAGATCGGCTCTGTCGTCCTTACCGGCACGGGCACCGCCGCCTTTACCTTGTCCAACGCGTGCGGCAGCTCCCTTGCCCCAGGCGCAACCTGTACCCTTTCGGCAAGCTTCAACCCACCCGCCGCAGGACCCTTCACCGCAACACTCGCCATCACCGGCAGCGACGGCGCCTCCGCCACTGCACCCGTTACCGGAACGGGCATTGCCCCGCTTTCGCAGTTCACTCAGACGCAAATCACCTTCCCTGGCATGGACGTCGGCTATGCCTCGGACCCTTCCCCGCTAGGGATCACCAATACAGGGACAGCGCCCCTCGATCTCTCCGGCATGACCCTCTCCGGCTCCGGCGCACCCGCATTCACAGTCAACAATCCCTGCCCCCGGAGCCTCGCCATCGGCGCGACCTGCTCCCTTTCCCTTGTCTTCACGCCGGCAACGGCGACGGCGTACGCCGCCCTTCTCACCATCCCCGCAAGTGCCGGAAATCCGGCCGCAAGCGTCGCCCTGAGCGGCACGGGAACCCCGGACAATCCACTCTCCTCCTGGAACTTTGCCTACAAACACTGCAAAACGCAGCCCGTGAACATTCTCGTCCTCGGCGACTCCCGTTCGATCGTGGACCTCACCATCCTCCCCGGCCTGGCCGGAATGCTTTCGGACACCTTCGGTCAAAAATGGGCCGACCGCCTCGCCGCTGCACTCGGTGCGACCTGCGGCTCTCACGGCAGCGGCCTCGTTCCCCTGCTGCCGCTCGCAGCGTCGCCTTACGTCAACGCCGACTACTACCAGGTTGACGGCACATGGACCACGTCCTTCGGCCTTGGACCGCAGCAATTCGGTAGCGTACCTGCCAATCAGGTCCTCCAAACGACCTCCGCAGCCACCATCAACTTCAATGTCGCGGCCCCCTTCGACCACCTCAATACATACTGTGAGTCCGGGCCGGGCCTCAATCCCTGGACCATCTCCATCGACGGCTCGCCTGCGGGCACCTGCGGCGGTCCAGGAACCAGCCCCCAGGCCGTTCTGTCCACCTCCACCGCCGTGCCATTAGCTACTCATACCGCCGTGCTTGCCTGCGCCCAGGCCCCCTGCGCCGTTTACGGCATGGAGGCCACCGCGGGCAAGGCAGGCATAAGCGTCCACAATCTCTCAATCGGCTCCTGTGCGGCGGAATGTTTCGGCCAGGACCCAGCCTCGCAATTAGCCTTCAGTGACCTCATCCCCGGCCACCACCTCGTGATCCTCGAACTCGTCACCAACGAACCAGGCGTTGGCTACTCCCCCTCAAGCTTCGCATCCTCCCTCGGCAACATCATCGACCACGAACGTGCGCACCCCGGGTCGCCCTCCATCCTGATCTACGCCCCCCTCCAGGACAGCATTGCCGGTCAGGCGCCGTTCTACCCCGTTCTGCCTTCCATCGCCGGGTCGTACTCCACGGCGTATCTCGATCTCCGCGCGATTTACGGGACGGCCTTCCTTCCCCAATACTTCGGCCCCGATGGCGACCACGAAAACAACCAGGGACACGCGCTGACCTACGAGCAAATCTATCCCCTTCTCACCTCGCCGACCCAGGCTGTAACTTCCGTTCAGCAACCCTGAAGGCCCGGCACATCAGGCGCTAGCCCTGGTTGACACTTTCTAAATCTCCAATAAACCGCTATGGCGCCCAGACTGAAACCCGCACCCTCGCCCCGCACCTTCGACGCCGACCTCGCCGCCGTCAACGCCCTCACGACCCTCTCCCCCACCGAAGCCGAGCCCCACCTCCGCCGCTTCCTCACCCACCGCAACAACCTCATCGTCAGCCGCGCCGCCAAAATCACCGCACTCCACCAACTCGCCCACCTCGCCGAAGATCTCGCCGGGGCCTTCACCCGCCTCCTCCCACCTCTCGCCGCCGACCCCGTCAAAGCCGACCCCCAATGCTGGGCCAAACTCGAACTCGCCCGCGCCCTCGCCGCCTTCGAGTACCAATCCTCCGCGCTCTTCCTCGCCGGCCTCCGCCATCACCAACTGGAACCCGGCTTCGGCAAACCCAACGACACCGCCGGCCCCCTCCGCAGCACCTGCGCCCTCGCCCTCGTGCAGTGCCGCGATCTCCCCACCGTCGACGTCCTCCGCCACCTCACCCCCCTCTTCACCGACAAAGACCTCCCCGTCCGCATCGACTGCGCCAGGGCACTGGAGCAGATCGGCACCGACCACGCCTCCCTCCTCCTTCGCCTCCGCGCCGACCTCGCCCTCAACCCGAAACTCGCAGATGAACCAGAACTCCTCGGCACCTGCATCGGCGGCGTCCTCCGCCTCGACGGCCCCCGCGCCCTCCCTTGGGCCGCCGCCTTCCTCACCGCCGAAGACGACCTCGCCCACGAAACAGCCTTCCTCCTCGCAGAACTCCACAACCCCGCCGCCATCCCCCACCTCACCCACGCCCTGGCAGCTGCAAGCTCCCGCGACTTCCGTCAGACCCTCCTGACAGCCCTCGCCGCCACCCGCCTCCCCGACGCCTTCACCATCCTCCTCAACCTCGCCATCACCCCCAACCCAGACCGCGCAGCCGCCCGCAAAGCCCTCACCGAAGCCAACCCACCCCAGGAACTCCTCGACCAACTCACATC
>CAZZWG010000058.1:9010-15626 GCA_964657685.1 Verrucomicrobia bacterium Tous-C9LFEB
AAAAGTCATACCGCAGCGCAAACTGCATCCTCCGCGGCGTCTGATTCCCTCCCAGCTCCGCACTCGCTACCCCCAGATTCCCACTCGTCAACTGCCCCCCAACATTCTGCGGATCAAACCGCACCGTGTTCGTCACGTTGTACACCGACCACGTAAAGTTCACCGCCCCATGCTCCTTGATCGGGAACGCCTTGCTCAAGCTGTTATCCAGATCGATATACCCATCGCCACGGAAGAAATTTCGCTCCCCCGCCTCTCCCGGATACGGCAGCCGCACCGGACTTCCACTCGACACACCCGTATTGATCGCCCCCGGATTGTCAAAGAAAGTCACATTCCCCTGCGCATCGATATGCCGGTGCGCCTTCAGCGTAGGATCCGTCACCACCGCATACGCCGGTTGCTGCCAATCCGTCGTATACCCCGGCTCCCCTAAGGAAAACGGCAGACCGCTCGTCGTCCGGAAGATCCCCGAAAACTGCCATCCTCCCACCAGCTCATTCACCACCGGCCCACTCGTCGCCAGCATCGCCTTCCCTTTACCGAACGGCAGCCCCCACACCGCATCCGCCGTCAGAATATGCCGCGTATCAAAGTCAGCTACCGCCTTGTTCAGATAAGGCTTCCACGTATTCTGAATCGCACTCTGCGCCAGGGCCGTCCCCGTAGCTGAAAACTCGGACGTCCGCTCCGCATCCGAACCCAGATCGATCGCCTTCGAAAACGTATAGTTCACATCGAACTGCAACCCATGCGCATTCGCATGACGCAAACTCACCTGCGCGGCGTTGTAGTAACTCATCCCAATCGTCGACAACGCATACAGCGAAGCAAACTGCGTCTGCCAGAACTTCGACTGGTAATCACCCGGGCAATACTGCACCCCATAATCGCCGCAGAAGAAATCAATATTCGCCAACGACGTCGTAGCCCCTAGCACCGACCGCTGCGGAGCCCACTCCAAGGTGTAGATATTCTGCGTCGCCGACTTACCCGTCCCGTCATACACCAGGTTCCCCTTCCCATCTAGAAACTGCCGGTTCGCCATGAACGGGAACAGGTGCTCAAAGTAAGGGATCGCTCCTACCGACGCGCTCGCACTTCCCCCATTCGCATCCACAGCCTTGGACAACTGCGACCCGGCCGAAAAATAATCCCCACCACCCCCCGGATCCGTAAAATCCACCGGCTCCGCTAAGTCCAGACTCTGCAAAAGGTGCTTACCCAACCGCCCCACATAGGCCACCTCCAGCGTCAACCCACCCGGCAGCGTCCGCTGCACAGAGGCGTCAAAAGACTCCGTATACGGCGTCTTCAGCCGGTTATCCAGGCCCCACGTGATCGCAAACTCGCTGGAAGGCGTCAGGTTCGGCGAGAAAGGATAAGTCTCCGTCGCCGGTGACGTCCCATTGCTGAAAGGAATCGTCTGCCGCCCCGTAAACCGCGGCGCCGTCTCCGTCGAGTAATTCCCCGCCGGGTTCGTCACCTGCGATCCCAACCCGAACGATCCATTCTGATCGAAAGTATTGATCAGACCCTCGCCGTAGTGGTCGTAATACATCCCCGCCCCCGCCCGCAACGACGTCTTCGCATCCGGCGCATACGCAATCGAAAACCGCGGTGCAATATTCGCCTTCTGCTTCGGCCAATACCCCGGTAGCCCATACGACGCGCCATTCGGCGAAAAGCTCAGGTTCGGCTCATACACCTGGCCCGCCAGCGCCGCCTGCTCCCGCCCCGTAAACCACGCATGTGTGTCGATCGTCGGAGCCACCTGCTGCCCGCTCGTCTCATACGGCGTCTGCAGAATCGTGTGCCGCATCCCTACCGTAATCGTCAGGTTCGGCCGCACCTGCCATGCATCCTGCAGATAGTATTCAAACTCGTTCGTCTTATAGTGGCGTGTAATCAAGGAGCCATCCGGCAACAACGATCCGCTCGTCGCACTCGTCACCTTGTAGTTACTCACGTTATTCACCTGCGGCACGGTTCCCACTAAGTTCGCGTACGCCACCAGGTAGGAATTCGCAAATCCCGAGTCCACCGCCGGAAAACCCAGCCCCGACGGATCCGGCGGGCTTCCCGCCAGCCAGTAAGGATTTGACGTCGCACTGTTATACGAAACGTTATCGCTCGCCCGGTTAATATGAACCAGCCGCCAGTTTCCACCCACACCCAGCGTGTGCCGGCCCCGCGAAAACGTCAGGTTATCAACAACGTTATTCGTCGGCACACTGACCTTCGTCGACCGCGTCTCCGCCGTCTGCTGCGCCAGGAACCGGAAATCGACATAGTCGCCCTTCCCCTGCCCAGACTGCCCATACCCTTGCCGGATATACCCATACCGCACGTCATTTACCAGCGACGGCGTGATCGTCCACGTATCCCCAAACACCATGCCCTTCGAGTTATCGATCAGCACCGAAGACGCCGGCTGCCCCGGAAACTGCACCGTCCCCGCCAGCGTGTCCTTCTGCAATCCTCCCCGCGCAAACAAACGATGCTGGCTGCTCGGCGCCCAGTCCAGCCGTGCAATGCTCGTGTTCAACGTCTGCGGCGCAGGCGACGAAAACGTATACGATCCCGTATTCAAGCCATCGCCCAGGTTCGTCCCATTCGCCGTAGGCTCCGCATTGAAGTACGCCAGCGCAAAAGGGTTCGGCCCCGGTCCCGCGGAATACCCCGCCGTCCCGCACACCGCGCACCCCGCATCCAGCTTCGCCATCTGCCCCGGCGTCAACGCCACCGTCGCTCCACCACTGGTGTACTGCAACACCCCTTGCTTATACAAAGCCGTAGGCGTCGTCGCCGCCACCACCTGGTTCTCCGCCAGCCGCTGCCCTTCATAGTTCCCAAAGAAGAACAACTTATCCTTGATGACGAACCCACCCGCATCCCCACCAAAAATGTTCCGCACCAACTTCGGCGGACGGTTCGCCAACCCCGAACTCAGCTGCCCCTGCTTGTTAAAGTAGTCATTCGCCACCGTATTCGTGGGCCGGTAATACTCATACGCTGCCCCGTGATACTTGTTCGTCCCCGACTTTGTCACCATCGTTACCTGCGCGCCCGACGATCGCCCCTCGTCCGCATTCGCATTGCTCGTCACTACCCGGAACTCCTGGATCGAGTCCTGCGTCTCCCGCAGCACCCCGAAAAACGCCAGCCCCCTCAGCTGATCGTTATCATCCACCCCGTCCAGCGTCACATTGCTCTGGTCCGCGCGCTCCCCGTTCACGGCACCCGTCCGGCTATCCTCCGTCCCCGCATTCTGCGGCGGCGGAACATAAAACACCCCAGGCTGCAACGACAACAGATCCGGCACATTCCGCGTCTCGGAAGGCAGCGCCTGGATCGTCGAATTATCAAACGCATTGCCCAGCGTCGCATCCGTATCGTTCAACGTTTGCGCACTGTCAGTCACCTCCACCACCGTCCCCGCGCTGGCCGCTCCCAAAATAAAGCCGATCGTCGCCGGTTGATTCACCAGCAACTCCGCCTCTTTCTTCTGGCTCCCAAACCCAGCCGCCTCCACCGTGATCACATACCGCGCCGGCGCAATCTGCGGCAACTGGTACTCCCCCTGTGCGTTCGCCGTCACATGCAACGTCTGCCCCGCAGACGCATTCACCAGCGTGATCGACGCCCCCGGAATCACGGCACCCGTCGAGTCCTGCACCACACCCCGTACCGACGTGGTAGCAGTTTGCGCAGAACAAGTAGCGGCTAGAACAACAGATGTGGCGGAGTACAGCAGACGGGAACGCTTCATCGCAAGCTCCTTCGGAGGCAACAAAATCATGCGCCGTAACTGAGCCCAGCCAGGGTTCAGTCGCGTTCGCGAAGCAGATTTGGTTGGAACTGTGATTCCATATTTACAGGCAATTCAAGATCCACGCAAATCAGCCCATCCACGTCGCGAGGGCCTCCATCGCGAAGGCGCCACGTCTACAAACGAAGCACTTCGCGCTGTGCCCCTGAGCCCTCCGGCCAGGCCGCCGCAAACTCCGCGCCGCGTACACTCGGCACGTGCTCCACCTCAGCCCGCATCCCGTACTCCACCCCGTCTTCGAGACGCTTGGCTACGCCCTTGGTTTTGCAACCTACAAGCGCGCACGTCGCACCATCGGGGATGTTCTCGAAGAGCAGCGGCGTTGGACCATCATCGCGGCGGCAGCCATCGGAGCCATGCTCGGGAGCCGTACTCTCGGCCTTCTGGAGCAGGCGCCCCGCATGCACATACGTTGGGCACAGATGGTCACGCCCGGCGGAGGCAAAACCATTGTGGGCGGTCTTCTAGGCGGTTGGCTCGCCGTGGAGGTAGCAAAGAAGTGCGAAGGCATCACGGTACGCACAGGCGACCTGTTTGCCCTTCCCCTTTGCCTCGGCATCGCAATCGGCCGTGTCGGGTGTCTCCTGGCTGGCCTGGCCGACGACACCTGCGGAACGCCAACCGCGCTGCCTTGGGCCGTCAACTTCGGGGACGGCATTCCCCGGCACCCCACCCAGGCGTACGAAATCCTGTTCCTCTGCGCTCTCGGAGCTCTTCTCCATTGGTTTCGCAAGCGCCCTCACGCCGAAGGTGCGCTCTTCCGGCTCTTCATGGCCTTCTACCTTCTTTGGCGCTTGCTCGTCGACTTCCTCAAGCCACAGCCACAGGTCGCCGGCATGAACCTCATCCAGTGGGCCTGCCTTCTTGGCCTCCTGGCCCTCGCTGCTGATCACGCATACACTCGATCGCAGATCATGGGGACCATCACCCGGCAAAGGACAGGCAATGCCCTCTGAACGCAACTCTCCCGCGCCGCGGCAACCGGCCTGTCCGGCTGCATCTGTGTGTCCCCTCAGGCCCGGGCTCGCGCAAAGATATCAGTCTGCTGAGGGCGCACCACCGAACGAGAGGCGAAGATGAGCGACTCCCAAAATGCCGCGAGCAGCACCTTTGCCAAGCTCATAACCGTCCTGGCCCTGGGCATGGTGCTTGGCTTTGGAAGCTGCGGTCTCATCGTTCTCACTAGGGCAGGCAACGGTGGGGCCTGGATCAACCTCGCCATCGCCGGGGCGATCCTCTTCTTCGCTTCCCTCCTGGCCATCATCGTCGTACTCATCCTGAAAGCTTTGGGGACCTTCCGGCAATGAGCGCCCCTGTTCGTCCCTACCTCTTCTACGACACCGCCGTCTCCCTCTGCGGAACCTGCTTCCGCCGGGTCGACGCTAAGATCGTCTTTGAAAATGATCATGTCTATCTGCTGAAGCGCTGCCCCCAGCATGGTTCCCAGCGTGTCCTGATGGCCGACGACGTCGACTACTATCGCCGCTGCCGCGAGGTCTTCCTCAAGCCGCCGGAGATGCCAAGACACTGGAACACGCCCGTCAAATACGGCTGCCCCTACGACTGCGGCCTTTGCCCCGATCACGAACAACACTCCTGCCTCTCGCTGCTGGAAATCACAGACGTCTGTAATCTGAACTGCCCCATCTGCTACGCCGGCAGCGGCACCCATCGCACAACCCACAGGCCCCTGGAGCAGGTCGAGCGCATGCTCGACATGATCGTACGCAATGAACTGGAACCGGACATCGTCCAGATCTCTGGCGGCGAGCCGACCATACATCCCCAATTCTTTGAGATCCTCGACGCCGCCAGACGGCGCCCCATCAAGCACCTCATGGTCAACACCAACGGGCTGCGCATCGCAATGGACGAAGCCTTTGCCAGGCGGCTCGCCACCTATATGCCGCGCTTCGAGCTTTACCTCCAGTTCGATTCGCTCCAGCGCGACCCACTGCTGCAGCTCCGTGGAGCCGACCTGCGCAACATCCGGGAGCGAGCCCTTGAACGACTCAATCATCTCGGCATCTCAACCACCCTCGTCGTCACCGTCGAGCGCGGCGTCAACGATGCCGAACTTGGCGCCATCATCGACTTTGCCCTGCAACAGCCATGCATTCGCGGTGTCACGTTTCAGCCCGTGCAGCAAGCCGGACGGCTGGTAGGCTACAACGCCGCCGAGCATCGCCTCACCCTCACCGAGGTGCGCCGCCGCATCCTGGAGCAGACCTCTGTCTTCAAACCCGAGGACATCATCCCCGTTCCGTGCCATCCAGACTCGCTCGCCATGGGATACGCCCTGAAGCTGGCCGGCAACGTCACCCCGCTGACGGGCATGATCCCGCCCGAGGTCCTCATCAACGGTGCCGCCAACACCATCATGTACGAAGGGGACAAAGGCATTCGGACGCACTTGACACAACACCCGGAGCTCCTCGCCAAAGCCGCCGCCAATCCCGTCAGAGAGGGGCTCTTTAAGCTCTTCTCCACCAACCACTCCCCCCAGTCGCAAGCCAGTACCCTGCGCGATCTGCTCTGCTGTCTGCCCGGGCTGCTCGCACCCAGAGATCTCACCTACGCCAACCTGTTTCGCATCCTCATCGTGCAGTTCATCGATGCCGATAGCTTCGATCTCCGATCCATCCGGAAAACCTGCATCCACATCGCACACCCCGACGCCGAACGACTCATCCCCTTCGACACCTTCAACCTCTTCTACCGCGACGATCTGGAACAAACCCGCCTCGCTCCCCTGCGCCAACAAGCCACAGCCGTCCTGTAACC
>CAZZWG010000059.1:0-1130 GCA_964657685.1 Verrucomicrobia bacterium Tous-C9LFEB
GCGGCTTCGAGGTAAGGGGAGACCTCGGCTTTGATGTGCTTCACTTCGTTGGCGCGCTCGAGTGCGCGGAGCCAGTCGCGTAGTCCGTCGTAGGGCAAGGTAGAACCTCTTAGAACATGATTGCAGTTGTGGGCGGCGTGCGGGAGCGCGGTTGAAGGGAGCTACGCGGTAGGAGACGCCGGGCTTTGTGGGTTCAAAGTGGAGTCATCGTCGCGGCGGTTGCGTTAACGGAGGAAGATGCTGAGTTCGGCGGCGGCGGCGCGAAGCGGGGCGAGGAAGCGGGTTTGCATTTCGAGCATGGGCATGCGGGGGGCGTGGCCGGAGAGGTTGACCGTCGCAACGACGCGGCCATTGGGGGCGGTGACGGGGACGGCTATGGAGCGGAGTCCGATTTCAAACTCCTGGTCGCAGAGTGCGTAGCCGTTGCGGCGAACGTTGCGGAGAGCAAGGCGGAGCTTTTCGGGAGAGTTGAGGGTGCGGGGAGTGTATTGCGTGAAGGTAACGCGGCTGAAGTAGGCCTCGAGCTGATCCTGCGGGAGGTAGGCAAGAAGAACACGGCCCATGGAGGTGCAGAAGGCGGGAAGGCGAGAGCCGATGTGGAGGTCGACGGACATGACGCGATTGATGCTGGAGCGGGCGATGTAGACGATGTCGTCGCCGTCGAGGGTGGCGAGGGAGAAGGCCTCGTGGTGAACGGCGGACATACGCTCAAGGATTGGCTGGGCGGCGTTGGCGAGGGTAGAGCTGGCGGTGTAGGTATTGGCCAGGGTGAGCATTTTGGGGCGGAGGGAGTAGCGCTGCGACTCGTCTGCGCCGGCGAAGCCCAGTTTGCAGAGGGTATAGAGGCAGCGGCGGACGGCGGCGCGGGAGAGGCCGGTGCGGATGCTGAGCTGGGAGATGGTCATCTGCGGCATCTGGGGCGTGAAAGCCTGGATGACAACGAGCCCGCGCGCAAGGGAGGCCATGAAGTTAGGGTCGCCTGCATATTGATCGAGGGCGACGCCGGGGAGCTGGCGGACGGGTTTGGGGGCGAGGGCAGCCTGGGGCGCGGCCGGACTTTCTGCCGGCACGGAGGGAAGGGTGGCGAGAGATGACAACGAGAACCTCCTGGAGAGCTGCAATGGAGGCGT
>CAZZWG010000059.1:1230-10102 GCA_964657685.1 Verrucomicrobia bacterium Tous-C9LFEB
CGGCCCCCGCCGTATAATCGAGAGCCTATGTTGAGGTTTTCTACGGCGGGGGAGAGTCATGGAGAGGCGCTGGTGGCGCTGGTGAGTGGGCTGCCGGCGGGGGTGCCTTTTGACCAGGAGTTTCTGGACCGGGAGCTCTGGCGGCGGCAGCAGGGGTATGGCCGCGGGGGGCGAATGCGGATTGAGCAGGACCGGGCGCATGTGCTGAGCGGGGTTCGGCATGGGAAGACCATCGGGTCGCCGGTGGCGATGACGTTGGAGAACCGGGACTGGAAGAATTGGGAGGAGCTACTGCCGGTGGGGGTGGGGGATCCGGAGAAGCATAAGGCGGTAGCGAGTCCCAGGCCGGGCCATGCGGACCTGGCTGGATCTTTAAAGTACGACTTTAAAGATGCGCGCTATGTGTTAGAGCGGGCGAGTGCGCGGGAGTCCGCGGCGCGGGTGGCTTGCGGAGCGCTGGCGCAGATGCTCTTGCGAGAGTTGGGCATTGAGGTGGCGAGTCACTCGATCCGGGTAGGTGGGGTGGAGTTGGACCGGGAGGTGAGTTGGGCGGAGATAAAAGAAGTTGGGGAGCGGACTGAAGTTTTGCTGGGATGTGCCGATAAGGAGACTGAGGCGCGCATGAAGGCTGAAGTCGACAAGGCGCTGCGGACCGGGGACACGGTCGGTGGGGTGTTCGAAGTGGTGGTGCATGGGATGCCGCCCGGGGTGGGCACGCATGTGAACTGGGATGAGCGGCTGGATGGTCTGCTCGCGCAGGCGTTGATGAGTTTGCAGGCGGTAAAGGCGGTGGAGTTGGGGCGGGGGGTTACGGCGGCGGCGTCGGTGGGTTCACAGGTGCATGATGCGATCGGATATTCGGATTCCGGTCCGGAGGGCAATGGCGGGGGAGAGGAGGGCTTTACGCGGTTCCGGCGGGAGCGGAACAATGCCGGTGGCGTCGAGGGGGGCATGTCGAATGGGGAGGATGTGGTAGTGCGGGGGTATTTGAAGCCGATTTCTACGTTACGGCGGCCTTTAGGGTCGGTGTCGTTTGCTACGCGGGAGGAGACGAAGGCATCGTATGAGCGGTCGGACGTGTGTGTGGTGCCGGCGGCCGGGGTGGCGGGGGAGGCTATGGTGGCGCTGACGGTGGCGCGGCTGGTGCTGGAGAAGTTTGGGGGCGATTCGTTGAGGGAAGTGCGGCGGAATTTTGAGGGATACCGCGAGCAGATTAGAGCGTATTGAGGGTTGAGCATGCTTGGGAGTTTGGTGGAGAGTCCGCGGAAGATCTATGAGGTGTTGAAGTATCCGGACCCGGTGCTGATGCGGAAGGGCGAACCGGTGACGGTGTTTGACCGGGCGTTGCGGGCGTTTGTGGAGGATATGTTCGAAACGATGTATGCGGCGCAGGGGATTGGGCTGGCGGCGCCGCAGATCGGGGTTTCGAAGCAGATTACGACGATTGACTTGAGCTTCAAGAAGGACCCCGCGAAGAAGATGGCGTTTATTAACCCGGTCATTCTGACGCGGCAGGGCTCACAGTATGAGGAGGAGGGATGCCTCAGCTTTCCGGAGATCCGGGAGAAGATTAAGCGGGCGGCTACGGTGACCGTGCGGGCGCAGGATGTGAAGGGCGAGTTCTTTGAGGTGGAAGGGGACGAGCTGCTGGCGCGGGCGCTGCAACATGAGATCGACCACCTGCATGGAGTTCTGTTCATCGATCATGTCAGCCGGTTAAAGCGCGACCTGGTGTTGCGTCGGATTAAGAAGCTGCAGCGAAATGGCGAGTGGTGACATGCCAGTAAAGAGTGAAGTGTGAAGAGCGAACAGTCAGGGTTGCGGGGTGACGCACGGTGAGGCTGGTCTTCTGCGGCACGCCAGACTTCGCGGTTCCTACACTGCGGGCAGTGCTGGAGGCCGGGCATGAGATTTCGCTGGTTTTGACGCAGCCGGACCGGCCGGCGGGGCGGAGGATGGAGGTGCATGCGCCGGCGGTGAAGGTGGAGGCGCTGGGGTGTGGGTTGGAGGTGCTGCAACCGGAGCGGATCAAGAAGAACGCGGAGTTGCGGGAGCGGCTGGAGACGATTCGGCCGGACGCAATTCTCGTGGTGGCGTATGGGCGAATCATTCCGGAGTGGATGTTGGAATTGCCTCGGTTTGGAAATTTGAATTTGCATGGTTCTCTCCTTCCGAAGTACCGGGGGGCGGCGCCGATCCAGTGGGCGGTTGCGAATGGCGAGACGGAGACAGGAGTGACGACGATGCGGCTGGATGCAGGGCTGGATACCGGGGATGTGTTGCTGGAGCGAAGGGTCCCGATTGGGCCGGAGACGATGGCTCCGGAGCTGTTTAGGGACCTTGCGGAGATTGGGGCGGGGGTGATGGTGGAGACCCTGCGAGGGTTGGAGGACGGGACGTTGGAGGCTCGGGCGCAGGATGATGGGGGAGCTACGTTGGCGCCGATTCTGACGCGGGAGGATGGCCTGATGCGGTTGGAGGAGCGGACAGCGCGACAGGTGTATGACCGGTGGCGAGGATTTTCGCCATGGCCGGGGGCGTGGGCGTCCTTTCGGGGGAAGCGGTTCCTGGTGCACCGGATGGGGGTGGCTTCGGGGGTTGAGGATTTGAGCGCAGGGGAGTTGCGGATCGTTGCGGAGGAGTTGAGGGTGGGGGCTGCGGGCGGGACGGTGCTGCGATTGGAGGAGGTCCAGATGGAAGGGAAAGCGCGGATGCTGGGGATTGAGTTTGCGCGGGGATTTCAGGTGAGGGCGGGTGAGCGGCTTGCGTAGTGATGGTGGCGGGGCGAGTTCTGAACGGCCTAAAGGGCCCAAGGGTCACAAGGGACCCAAGCGGTCGCATGGAGCTAAAGGGCTTAAACAAGCTGAGGTGTTTCAGGGAGGCAGGGGGCCTAGGCGGGAGGAGCGGCGTCCGGCGCGGGCAACTGGAGGGCAAGAGCCGGGAGGCGCGGTTGGGCGACCGGAGATGCTGCTGACGGGCAAGGTGAGTGCGGCACGGGCGGCGGCTTTTGCGGTGCTGGAGAGGGTGGGAACGACTTCGGGGCATAGCGATGATCTGCTGCATGGACCGCTGCTGGCGGGGATGTCGCAGGTCGACCGAGATCTGGCGACGGCGCTTGTACTGGGGGTGCTGCGGTGGCAGATTGCGCTGGATGCACGGCTGCGGCCTCTGCTGAGCCGGCCGGATATGCGGCTGGGGGAACCGGTGGCCATTGCGCTACGCTTGGGGGCGTTTCAGTTGCTCCATATGGAGCGGATACCGGCGCATGCGGCTCTCAATGAGAGCGTGGAACTGGTAAGGGCGGCGGGTCAGGATCATGCGGCGGGGATGGTGAATGCGGTATTGCGGAAGCTGGTGGGGGCCGCGGCTGCCAGGAAGCCTTTGGTGGAATCGACGGAGACAATGGCGGAGCGTTTGGGTCATCCGGCGTGGATGGTAAAGCGGTGGGTGGAGGCGTATGGACGGGCGGCGGCTGAGGCCATTTGTGCGTTCGACCAGAAGGAGCCGGGCGGCACAGAGCTATTTCGTGCTGAGGAGGGTGAGATTGCCTTTCCGGTGATGGATGCGGGGTCGCGGCTAGTGGCGGAGCTGGCCGCTATGACGGCTCCGGAGGCTCGGCGAGTGTGGGATTGCTGTGCGGCGCCGGGTGGAAAGACGGTGGTTTTGGGGCGGCGGCTCGCGGGGGCGGAGATTCTAGCTACGGATACGAGTCCGGTGCGGGCGCGGCGGCTGGGGGAGCGGCTGGAGCGGGATTTACCGGGATCGGCGGTGCGGGTGGAGGTAGGCGATGCCGCGGCTTTGCCTGCGAGTTCTGGAGAGTTCGATCTCATTCTGTGCGATGTGCCTTGCAGTGGGACGGGGACGTTGGGGCGGAATCCGGAGATCCGGTCGCGGTTGCGGGTGGAGGATATAGCGCGCCAGGCGGAGCGGCAGGGACGGATCCTGCGGGGGGCGTTGGAGCGACTGGGGCCGGGGGGGAGATTGGTGTATTCGACGTGTTCGCTGGAGCCGGAGGAGTGCCAGGGGGTGGTGGAGACTGTTTTGCGTGCGGGGGAGGGGAGATGGCGGCTTGTTGGGATAGATGAAGCCAACAACCGGCTTAGGGAGAGTGGCCGCCTGGGAGTAGGCGCGGAGGAGTCGGGGAGTTGGACGCGGGAGGGCTGCCTGCGCACGTTGCCGGGAGTGGGTTTCGAGGGGGATGGCTTCTATGCGGCGGTGATCGAGCGGGGGTAGGGTGGTGTGTAACGAGTGGTTGCATCGAGCGGGCTATGTCGGGCGTGGGCCGATGATGAAGAGGAAGGACGACGGGCGCGCTAGGAGTCATAGCGGAGAGAGGAGCGCTTTTGTCGGACTACCCAGTTATTGCGATCCACATGAAGGCCGGGCTTCTAACTATTTTGGGGATAGTTAGCGCGTGGGGCACTCCGGCCTGGCTGAGTGCCTATCGTGGGGATGGAAGTGAGGGGGATGGAGAGGTGGGGACTGTTGTGGTGAGAGGCGCCGTGCTGCCCGCGGCGCTGGAGTTTGGGCGGGTGAAATAGAAGCGAATGGTTTCGCCGCGGAGGGCGCGGTGGCCGGCTTCCGGGGATTGGGAGAGGATGGGGCCGACGGGCGTGACGGGCGCGGAAGGTGGCGCGGGGGTTGGCGTCAGTGCTGTTGAGAAGGGGGCGACGGCGCCCTGGGCTTCCGGGGTTAGTGGGGCGGCTGCGGTGGGGACGGGTGTTGCGGGGATGCCGCCGATGGTGGCGACACGAAGACCGAGGGCGATGGCCTCGTGGTTGGCGGTGGAGTAGCTGAGGCCAACAAAGGAGGGCATAACGAAGGCGTTGGAGGCGTCCCCGGCCTGGGAGCTGAGGAGGAGATTGACGCGGGGTTGGTCGACACCGGCGTTGGGCGGAGGGGTCTGGGCCAGGACCATATCGGGGTCACCGGGGGCGTCGAGGTGGACCTGGGTGCCGAGGTCGAGCTGGTTGCGGCGGAGCTCCATGGTGGCCTGGCGGACGGGTTCACCGGCAACGTCCGGGATGGTGACCTGCTGCGGGCCAAGGCTCTCGACGACACGGACCTGCCAGCCTTTGCGGACTTCGGAGCCGGGTGCGGGGGCTTGGGAGAGGATGCGGCCGGCGGGGACGGTGGTGGAGTAGAAGCGATTCTGGATGTTGAGGTCAAGGCCGTCATGGAGGGCAGCGTCGGAGGCTTCCTGCACGGTGAGGCCGGACAGGTCAGGGATGGCGACTTCGCCGGCGTGGAGAGCGAGGCGCAGGGTGAGGGCGGCCGCGAAAACCGTAACGGTGATCATGGCGAGGGCGCCGAAGGCGATGCGGAGGTAGCGAAGCATGCGCCTTCAGGATAGCTGGCGAGCGGAGCGTCGAGCCAGGCATAGCGCCGGTAACACCTTTGGACTAGACACTTCCCGGCCCTGGGGATGTTATGCTGCGGCCACCTATTCGGAGTCTGTATGACGCTTTTTGTGGCTGTACGCCGTTGCTTTGTGATGGCTGTGACCTCGCTCTGCCTGGCTCGGCTTGCGCTTTCGCAGGCCCCTGCGGTGTGTGGCGCGGCACCCGTGGCGGAGGCGCAGGCGCAAGCCAACATCTTTACGGAGCAGCAGGAGCAGTGGCTTGGCGAGGCGATGGCGGATTCGCTGGAAGGCGAGATGACGCCGGTGCGCGATCCCTCGTTAAGCCAGCACCTGCAGGAGATTGCGGACCGGCTGGTGGCAGTTTTGCCACCTACCACGATCAAGTATCGCGTGCTGCTGATTGAGTCTTCCGAGGTGAATGGCTACAGCATTGCGGGTGGGCATATCTACCTGACGCGCAAGCTTGTTTCTGTGGCTGGGAATGATGACGAGCTCGCGGGGGTGATCGGGCACGAGATCGGCCACATTGCGTCGCACCAGTTTGCGTTTGAGACGACCCGCGATCTGAAGCGGCTGCTGGGGGTAACGAGCGTAGGGGATCGCGCCGATATCTACGCCAAGTTTCAGCGCCTGATGGATGCGGAGCTGCGCGATACGCATCCGGCGCGCAGAGATGAGGATAGTAAGCAGGATGAGGCGGACCGCATCGGAGTGTATGCCACGGCAGCGGCGGGTTACCGGCCGGCGGCGTCGCCGGAGTTCTGGGACAGAGCCTTTTTTGTTGGCGGCAAGACGCGGGGCAAGGTAGCGGATTTCCTTCGGATTACGAAGCCGAGCGAGAAGCGGTTGAGATCGCTGCGGGCCCTGGCGGTCTCGGTGCCCGCCGGCTGCGGGGGCACACGGCAGGCTGACACGCAGGCGTTTGCCGTGTGGCATGACGCCGTTGTGGCCAACCAGCGAGCCGGCGCGGCCAAGCCCAGCGAAGGGGTGAAGCAGGTGGCGCTCGAGCCCTCGCTGCGCATGGAGCTGGATCAGATTCGCTTCAGCCCGGACGGGAAGTCCTTGCTGGCGCAGGATGAAAGTTCCATCTTTGTGATGTCGCGTGAGCCGCTGGCGCTGCGTTACCGGATCGATGCGCCGGGGGCAACGGCTGCGAACTTCAGCCCGGATTCGCAGAGTATTACGTTCAGCACGGCGGGGTTGCATACGGAGCAGTGGAGCGCGACGGAGAACAAGCTTCTGGCGGCGCATGAAGTGCTGCTTAAGGAACCATGTTTCAGGACGACGCTGTCGCCTGATGGACAGAGCCTGCTTTGCGTGCGGTTCAATCCGAATACCTTAGAACTCAGCCTCTTTCTTTTCGACACTTCGACTTCCCAGTTGGTCTGGGAGGAAGAGCCCTGGAAACAGTTGAGCTGGATTGATGCCTTTTTCCTTTCACGATCGTTTGATGCTGGAAGCACTGATCCGCTGTCGTCAGCTTATTCGGCAAGCAACGCCGTCCTGTTGCTTGGATCAGGCCCTGGAAAGATCGCACTGGATCTCAATACTCGAAAGACCCTAAAGCTGGGCCGCGAGATTGACTCGCTTCGTGGACCCTACGCGTTCCTCGGTGAGAACAAGCTAGCTGCGATCATTAAGCACGGTGCGAATGGTTCGGCTCTGTTCAGTTTTCCTGAAGGCAAGAGGCTGCAAGATGTACAGCTACCGCCTTTGCAAATTGGTTCAGTGACAAACGCCGGCTCAGAACTCCATCTTCTGGTACACGGGGCGAAGGATTACGACGCGGGGCTCAGCGATCTGCGGACCTCGAAGGTCATCGTCGGATTTAAGGCGCACGCTTTGGACGAGTTCGATGGTTCCGTTGTCATTGAGACGGCGAACGGCGGGGTGGGACTTCTGCCGCTTGCAGGGGTTTACGACAAACCACAGAAGATCGTGGAAGTGCCGTTAAGTCCCTTGGCCGGCTTGCGCGCGGTTTCGGCGTCGCCAAGCGGGCGGTATCTGGCAGCATCATCCCACTATCGAGGGGCGATCTGGGACCTGCGCACCGGAGAGCAAGTCTTCCTAGTGCACGGCTTTACAGATGCGGCGTGGGTTGATGATGACACGGTGTACCTGGATATGCCAAAGCAGCTGGCCACTGAGCGGCATATCGCGGAGATCTCACTGGCAAGACACACTGCCACAAGCGCGTCATACAAGGCGGAGGACGATACCCGCATGCGGTATGGACGGCTCACGGAGTGGGTGGAAGATCCAAAGAATAAGTCTTGGACCTTGAGCCTGCATGATCCGGTTGACGACAGGGTGATTTGGCAGAGGCAGTTTCGCGATGCACATCTCGGCTACACGGCGAGCTATGGGGATCGTGACTTACTGTTCAGCTTCGGAATGAAAACGACGACTGCCAAGGAGGCGTTGCAATCGGACCCGAAGCTTAGCGAAGAGGCAGCTGCTGTCAAGAACAAGGAACAAGCGCAGCTGCTTCAAGTGGTTGATGGAAAGACGGGTAAGTTGGCCGGAGCCATGGTGCTGGAGCTACCGCTTAACTATGCGGGCATTGATGGGGTGAACCGGGCCGGCGATCTTCTTTATGTTGCCGGGAATGACGGCCGGACGGCGGTGTACTCGATGACGTCGGGCAAGGAGGTGCGGAAGGTCTTTGGCGAGGTGATGGCGATCGACCCGGCGACGGGGCGCATCTGTACGGCCAACCGGGTTGGCGAGGCTGTGGTGTACACGGCGGAGGGGGAGGAGATTGCTCATTTGCATGAGGGCGAGCCGATCCGGTACGCGGTGTTTCGGCAGAATGGGAAGGTGTTGACGTTTCTAACGGCAGGGCAGGAGGTACGCACGTTGGAAATTCCTGACAAACCTGCCGTCTCGGTTGCGGAGCGGGCTGAAGCCGGAGGAGCCCGGTAGGGGCGGCTCCGGAGGGGTGTGGCCAGCTGGTTAGAGATCGTCGATGGCTTTGGCCGCGTTGTTGATGGCTTCGGCGATCTTTTTGAGTTGCTCGGCGGTGAGGCCGGGGCGGGTGACGCGGGATTTCACGGCGCCGCGGAGGTTCATGAAGGCACGCATGATGTCGGGGGCTCTGCCGCGTTCGAAGCCCTGTCCGGCGTGCTCGAGGCGGGCGAGGATTTCGTCGATGCGGCGTTTGTTGGTTTGCAGGTGCTCCTTGCCTGCGTCGGTGACGGTGTAGACCTTTTTGCCGGCTTCCGAGGTGGAGGCGGTGGCGAGGCCTTGCTCTTCGAGCAGGGTGAGGGTGGGATAGATGACGCCGGGGCTGGGCGCGTAGCCGCCTGCGAGGCGTTCTTCCATGGTCTTGATGAGTTGGTAGCCGTAGCTGGGCTGCTCGGCGAGCAGGTAGAGGATGACGAGCTGGAGCTCGCCGCTATCGAACATACGCTCGCGTCCGCCGCGGAAGCCGCGCTCGAAGTGCTCGCGCATGCCGCCGAAGCGGGCAAAGTGTTCGCGGTGGCGTGCGCCGCAGCCGCGGTGTTCGGG
>CAZZWG010000059.1:10202-12243 GCA_964657685.1 Verrucomicrobia bacterium Tous-C9LFEB
ACCGGGAGAGGTATCCCCGCCATACCCGACATCGCAAACCTACGCCAACTCACCCAGAAGGTCAGCGAAGAATGGTCTAGTGTGCCTTTGGGTCATGGGCCTCGAGGAAGGTTTCGAGGGTGGTGGCGTACTTTTCGGGCTCTTCGTAGTAGGGGAGATGGCCGCTGTGCTCGAAGAGAACGAGTTGGGCGCCGGGGATGTTGTGAGCTACGGCGTAGGAGACATCGGGGGTGACGTTGAGATCGTAGCGGCCCTGGAGGATGAGGACGGGGAAGCGGAACTTTGCCATTTGGGCGGTTAGGTCTAGCTTTTCAATGGCTTTGGAGACGGCTTCGCCGGCCGCGGGCGCGATACCTATCCCCACGGGGGCCTGGCGGAGATAGCGTTCGGCGAGTTCGGGGGAGTAGAAGATCATGCGCATGTGGGCGTTGATGTCGAGGATGGCGGCCTGGCGATCCTTGTCGGGGCCGGACAGATGGGCGATCTGGGATTTCGTCTGGGCGACGACGTCGGGGAAGGCCTCGTCGAGGCGGGGGTGGAGGGCGGCAAAGCCGGGGGCGGCGGAGTCAGAGAGGGTAAGAGTAAGGACGTGTTCGGGGTGGGCGGCGGCGTAGGCAGAGACGAGGAGGCCGCCGTAGCTGTCGCCGAGGAGGTGGATTTTATCGGCGTGGAGGGAGGCGCGGACTGCCTCGAGATCGGCGACCTGGGCTTCCATGGTTTGGGGAGCGTTGGGGTTGGTGAGGGGCGAGGCGCCGGTGCCGCGCTGGTCGTAGAGGATGACCTGGCGGTGGGCGGGGATGCGGGCGGTCCAGAGGTCGTTCTGGACGAGATAGATATGGGAGAGGCCGGGGCCGCCGTTAACGGCGATGATGGGCGCGGCCTGGGGTTTGGGCGTGCCGTAGGTGTAGGTGGTGAGGGTGACGTCAGGGGTGGGAAGGGTGGCGGTGCGGGGTGTTTGCGCGGTGCTGGTGGTGGCGAGAAAGACGATCAGGAGCCATTGGGGGAAGCGGGTGACCATGCGCTAGTGTAGGGCAATCAGTGGGTGGCTTTCTCTTGCATTCAGGTCGCCCGACAGACCCGTTTGTAGAGCGACGAGGTGAGGCATGTGCAGACTGCCTGGTGGCAAGCTTACCCGTGTCGACGGTGAGCGACAGCAGAGAAGCGGTGAGGGTATTAGCGATGTATGTTTTGCCAATGTGGCCCTAAATGTCGGCGGCTTGCGCTGAAGGAGATGTATGGATGCCCAGATGATTCAGAGTGCCCCTTTGGCGACAGCAACGGAAACAGTAAAAAAGCCGTTGAGCTTCCTGTCGATGTGTCAACCGTTGATGACGCTTATATCTCCACTGGTTGCTGTGCTTAGTTTTGTGAGCGGGACCTGGTTTTCTGCGCACCAGATGCGGGAGACGGTGACGGAGACGCGGGCGGCTGACTGGCGAAGTGCGTTGCAGAAGGTTGGGTTCGATGAAGCGAGCCTGGTGCCGACGGCGTTCTTGATGGAGAGCTTCGATGGCGATCCGGCCTACAAGGGGCAGGCACGGCAGATTGAGCAGACGGTACTGGAGCAGACAGGAAGGCCGGAGAACTTCGATCTGATCTTTGGAAACATGATGGCCAATGCCCGCACAGCGGACGATGTAAACGGGGCTGTGGAGGTGGGGCGGTCTTTGGGCGAGGAGTTGTATGGGCTGTGGCGAGCGGCTGCGAAAGGGACGCTTGCGGGGGACGAGCCGAAGACGTTTGAGTATTTCTTACGGAAGCCGGAACGGTTTTACGCGACGGCGGCGCAGAAGACGCAACTGGAGCGCGCGTACGTTGTGCTTTGGGAGCTGGATACGTTCAGTCAGAATCTATCCTGCGTTGCCGACGCAACGCAGGGTGACTGCTCGCATGTGGATCCCAAGAAGTTGAACCTGGATCGGCTGATGGTGGTGAACTACCCGCTGCCCGGCGCGACTGGGACGGTGCGGCAGATGGCGACGTGCCGGGTGCATCGGGATGTGGCGGAGTCGGCGTATGCCTGTGACGACGGGGCCTGAAT
>CAZZWG010000059.1:12343-15516 GCA_964657685.1 Verrucomicrobia bacterium Tous-C9LFEB
TCTTCGAGGGCGGCGCGAAGGCCGGGTTCGTCTTTGCGCTTGATGAGGTTCTGGGCGGCTCGGTAGGAGATGGGCATGGTTACTCGGCCAACTGCTGGGGCTTGTTGCCGAAATCTTCGCCGAAATAGAAGCGCTCGACGACCATGCAGAAGATGTGTTCGAGGGCGAGGTGCGATTCCTGAATGTTCATGGTGGTGGCGGAGGGGATGATGACGTTTAGGTCGGCGAGGGTGGCCATACCGCCGCCGTTGTTGCCGGTGTAGGCGACCGTGGCGACTTGCATCTCTTTGGCTTTCTTGAGGGCCTTGATGCAGTTTTTGCTGTTGCCGGAGGTACTGATGGCGAGGAGAACGTCGCCGGGGTTGGCGAGAGCTTCTACCTGGCGCTCGAAGACGTTGTCGTAGCTGTAGTCGTTGCCGATGGCGGTGAGGATGCTGGTGTCTGTTGTCAGCGCTACTGCACGCAAGGCGGGGCGATCTACGGTGAGGCGTGAGACGAATTCTGCAACGAGGTGCTGGGCGTCGGCGGCGGAGCCTCCGTTGCCGCAGACCATGAGCTTCTTGCCGGCTTTCATAGCTTCGGCGGTGAGGCGGCCGGCTTCTACGACAGTCTGGTGGATGGCCTCGTCATGGAGGACTTTGGTGAGGGTGTCGAGGGATTGCTGGAGCTGTTTGCGAACGAGGTCGGTCATCGCTTCCTAGTGTACTGGGCGGCCGGTGGTCGTCAGGCTAGATCGAGGCCGTAGTCGAGCTTGTAGTCCGTTCCGAATCTTTGCTGCAGATGGTTGGCGACGCGGGCGCCGAGGCTGATGCATGGCTTCTCGATGAGGTAGTAGGCGGGGATAGCAAGGCCTCCTGTGATGGCAAGGGAGAGCGGCCATTGGATCCACCATGGCCGGCCCCAGAGCATGTGGAAGCCGATGTAGGTGGCGAAGGGGTGGAGGAGGTAGATGCCATAGGAGTATTTTGCTACTTCATGACTGAGCCTGGTGAAGAGGCTTTCGCGGAAATCTATGAAGGAGGGCAGGGCGAGGCCGACGATGAGGCAAACGAGCCATCCCTGCTTGACGCCGGGGACGTACTCAAAGCAGACGAGCAGCACCAGGAGGAAGGCGACAAAGGACCATGCGGGGAGGACAGCTTTGCGGTGCTTGAAAGCGATGTAGGCCATGACGCCGGGGAGGAAGTGGGGGATGACGGCATAGAGGCCGTTGCCGAAGTCTTTGCCGTAGGTGGCCACCGCGGCGAAGCAGGCGAAAGTCCAGAAGAGGAGAAAGGGCCAGACTGCGCGTTCTCTCCGCGCGAAGATGAAGAGGGCGGGCAGGAGGACGTACATTTCGAGCTCAAGGGGAAGGGACCAGAGAACGCCGACGATGTTGGGGCGCTGCCAGAGGTTCTGGATGAGGAGCAGATTGCTCAAAACCATGCTGGGAAAGAGAGGGTACGGGGTGTACATGGCTTTGAAACGGGTGATGGCGATGAAGGAGACGGTGAGGATGGCGAGCGGGTAGATGCGAAAGATGCGGCGGACGTAGAAGTCGAGGGTATGGGGGCGTCTTTCGAGCGACCACATCAGGACGAGGCAGGTGTGGACGAAGAAGAGGTAGACGCCAAAGTCGCCGAGCCAGCGGAGGTCCCAGGAGTGGAAGAAATTGATGCCTGCCGCGAGGGTAGCGTGGTCGATGAAGACGACGGCCACTGCGAGGGAACGCATGAAATCCAGATTGTGATGGGTCGGCGCAGTGTCGGCCATGGGTGGATGATACCGGAGGTTTCCGGTGCTGCTGGTTAACGCGGGTGAGGGACGGGATCGTTACCGCGGGACGGAGCTCCCTGTCACGATGCGGGGTAGCTGGCGCTAACGGGAAGAGGTCCGCCGTGGTGATCGAGTTGGGGCGATGGCGTGAGGGACGAGCCTGATGCGTCCCCAAGGAGCGGTGTAACTGCGCTGATGATCATCAGGAGGATGAGGGACAATGCCTTTAGTGCTCCGGGATTTCCATGCAGGCCATGGAAGTTGAGAAAGAAGTCTGGAGAGAGGACGAGAGCGAAGAGAGAGAGCACAACGAAATGGAGGCCAGCGGGCCGCGGTGCATGCTTCGCGGTGATACCCAGCGCCAGAACGGTAAGGGGCACATAGAGAAGGCAGAGGGTGTAGTCGTACGATGCTGGCGGTAGAGTGACCGCGGCACAGCAGAGGAAGAGTACCTGATTGGCGAATGGCTGGCGCAGGGCGCCCGCGAAGAGAATCAGCGAGCCGACTGCCGCTATGGGATAGTACAGGCTTAGTTCGTGGTCGTAGCGGGGTTGGGAGCCGAGGTTCAACCACTTAACCAAGCTGAAGGCGGAGTGATCGAACTGAGACGAGAAGACAAGGGACATGTCCTTTGTCCAGTCATGAATGCCTGCCATGACGAACGTTGCAGATTCCCGCAGGGACGGATCCAGGTAGAGCAGACCCGCCATCGTGACGGCCAGCCAAACTGCCAGGGTGAGAAAGAGGGCGCGCCAGTTTCTCTGGCGAAGGAAGAGCCCCGCGAGAATCAACGGATAGATCTTCACCGCTCCGGCTACCCCGACGAGAACGGCAGCTGTCGATCTCCGGTTTGTAGCGAAAGCCCAGACTGCCACCGCTGAGAACATCCAAATCAGGGCTTCGATGTTTCCTCTCTGGAGGGCGAAAAGCAGAGGGTAAGCTGTAAGCGCGGTACCGGCAACCACTACGGCTACGTCCGGGGCGGGCATGCCTCGTCGCCGTAAGGCTACCGCAACCATGGCGGACATCGTGAGAAAGAGAGAGCCTGTGAGGAGCACGTAAAGGCTGTATCCCTTGAACTGATATCTGTCGTGAGGCACGATGGCGGTTGAGGTGAAGGGAGAGGGTGGATCGAAGTGGTAGAAGGGCGCAAGCACGAAGATGGCCGGCGCGGGATAGTAGAACTCGTAATGAGGGAACCCCTCGTAGGTGAAGAACCTGGGACTGTGCCTGTACCCGAACCTTGGGAGATAGTCCCAGTAGTCGAAGGCTCGCGGTTGCGGGTTAAAGAGGGAAAGGCCATCTTCACGAGGTCCCCGCAGGCTGTAGTAAGAGCATGTCGTCAGCGACAACATCAGCAGGATAGCTGAAAGCGCAGCAAAAAATTTGAGGACCCGCATGCCGGTTGATTGTAGCAA
>CAZZWG010000060.1:0-11393 GCA_964657685.1 Verrucomicrobia bacterium Tous-C9LFEB
TCCGTCCGCACTGCGTCGTCGCCTTCCAGATTCACGAGGACACAGAGCCCGCCCTCGCCATCGTCGCCGAAGTCAAGAATCCCGCCTCCCTCCCCGACGCCCGGCTCATCGCTACCGCCGTCCGCAACTACCTCAACGTCGAAACCGCGCTCATCTCCTTCATCTCGCCTCGCGCTATACCAAGGACCAGCTCGGGCAAGATCATGCGCAACAAAACCAAGCAGATGTGGCTTGCCGGCGAGTTCACCGTGCTCTCCGAGTTCTCCCGTGAGAAGGACGCCGGTGCCTGCGCCTCCGTGTCCGAAACCCGTACCCCCTTCGACGAACTCAAAGCTCGCTACAACCTCACAGGCTCAGAAACCTACAACCTCGTCGACGCCGGCCTCGACTCCCTCGACCTCGTCGTCTTCATGCACGAGATCAAGGAACTCCTCAAAGATCGCGGCGCCGAAATGCTCGCGCGCCAGGTCGATATCGGCGTCATTCAGCGCGTCAGCGTAGCCGAGCTCTTCGGCCTCGCCGAGCAGCTCGAAAGTGCCCCCGAAGAAGCTCTCGAAAGCCTTCGCCACTCGCTCGCCGCCTTCCGCGAAGAGCAGCGCGCCGCCGAGGGCCAGATGATGCGCGACGACCGGCAGCTTCTCTTCGATCCTCCCGTACCCGCACCGCTACCCTCCACGCCCGTCCTGAACCACGTTCTGCTTACCGGCGGCACAGGCTTCATCGGACCCTTCCTGATCAAGAGCCTGCTCGAGCAAACCCGCGCCAAAATCTACGTCCTCGTTCGCTCCTCTGACGAAGAGCAGGGTAAACAGCGGCTACGCTCTGCCATGGAGTCCATGGGACCCTGCAGCCCCAGCCTCATGCACCTCTTCGAGTCCCGCGTCATCCCCTTCTCCGGTGACCTCGGCCAGAAGAACCTCGGCCTCGCGCAGGACGCCTGGGACTTCCTCGCAGCCCAGGTCGACACCATCTTCCACAACGGCGCCACGGTCAACTACCTCTTCAACTACGACCGCATGCGCGACGCCAACGTCCTCGGCACCAACGAGGTCCTCCGTCTCGCCTTCGAAGGCCGCCCCAAAGAGTTCAACTACGTCTCCACCACCTTCATCTTCGGCTGGGCTACCAAGAGCGTTCTCTGGGAGACAGATGGCAACTCCAACATGGAGCTCCTCGACTTCGGCTACAGCCAGACCAAGTGGGTCGCCGAGCAGGTCGTCTTCAACGCCCGCGCCAAGGGCCTCTCCGCTCGTGTCTTCCGCCCCGCCCTCGTCAGCCCCTCCGTCACAGGCGGTGGCAACAACTTCGATATCGCCGTTCGCCTCGTGGCCTTCATGGTCAACCACGGTATCGGCGTCGACGCCCTCAACCAGGTCAGCTTCGTCCCCGCAGACATCGTCGCCAACAATATCGTCGCTATCTGCACCACACCCGGCACAGCGAACCAAACCTTTCACGTCGTGCGTGACGACTATGCCAACATGCTCGACATCACCAGCCTCATCACCAAGTCCACAGGCCGCCAGTTCGAAATCTTCAGCCTCCCCGACTTCGTCCCCGAACTCATCCGCCGCTGCCGCAAGGAAGACCTACTCTTCCCCCTCCTCGACTTCCTCGTCGGCTCCGTAGACAACATCTCCTCCATGGAGTTCAAGCGCTACGACAACTCCACCTACCAGGCCGCCCGCGACGCCTCGGCCTGGGGCAAACCCGACCCCACCCTCGAAGACACAGTCAACGGCATCCTCAAATTCATGAACCGCAAAGGCATCATCTCCGTCGCCCCCCGCGAACTCCAGGAGCCTGCGCTCGATCCAGTCGCGGTCCCCGTTCCCGCACAGGCACAAGTTCAGATTCATTAAACCCGCCGAGAATCCTTTATCGCCTTCCCGGATACACGGCTGCCGCTTCCTATCTCTCGAGAAGCTCTTGTTTCGTCAGGGCCCAGCTTCAGCCGGGCCGCAAGACGCGCCCCCGCTGAACGGCTTAGCCGCCGGGTAAGGTCATTGGACCGCGCAATACTTCGCCAAATAAGGAAGCAGCGCCGACCGCGACCTCGCAAATTGCTCCGCTCACCTACTGCTTCGAAAAGGTCAGATTCTCCGTGATCTTCTGCCCCGTAGCCAAGGTCCCCGAGCTCACCACCGTCATCGTCTTCCCGTCCGCCGACACCGTAAACCGGTCCTTCTGCACCACCTGCTCATCCCGCCGGTACACCGCATCCACAGTCCGCGCATCCACCCGCGACAGCTGCACCGTGTCATTCCGCGAGTTCTTCAACTCATGCGGCTTCCCGTCGAACCCACCCGTATAAGTCCCATCGCCTGAAAACCGCACACCATCTCCAGCCGCCTCAATCTTCAAAACCTCACCTTGCCGCACCCGCGTCTTCCCCATATCCTGCGTCCACTCCCCCGCAAACAAATCCTTCCCCGCCGGCACTGCTCCGTTCCGCGTCCAAACACTCACCTGCGGCGCCTTCCCCACGTTCGTCGTCGTAATCGTCAACTCCTTTCCATCCGCCGACAACTTATCCCGCACCGTAGCCACGGGCGCTCCAGCCTTCATCTCCTTCACCTCAGATTCCCGCTTGCCCATCCGGTGAAGCTGAATCTGATCGAACGCCGGATTGCCTGCCACCGGCGTTCCCTTCCCATCCGAAGCCGCCGTGAAATCCAGGTGCACCTCACCCGACATCACTAAATGCACCCCATTCGGCACAGGCGTAATGACCAGCCGGTTCGCCGGGTCCATCGAGGACTGCGCCGCCGTCAACGTCCACGTCCCCACGCGAGGATCCGCACTCGCCGCGCTCCCCGCCTGCATCGCTCCAACAAGTAAGAACACTCCAAAAAACGGCATAACGTCTCCCAAGGTCAAAGTCCCTCTTGTAGATGCCTCCGCCCCCACACGTGCCGCCTCCCCACACGTTCTAAACCATGCGAAAGGACATCTCAACATTCTTTCGAGCACACATACCGAACCGACCAAGCCGCCCAACGAACTCCTTACTGCACCAACCACGCAACCACCCCCCGCCAAATCTGACATCATACGTTCCATGCCTCTGCGCCGCTCCCTGGTAGCCCTGGTCGTCCTTATCGCGGTCCTCGCTCTCCTCCCGTTCTCCTTCCACTCGGAGCGCCACCTCGAAACCGCAACCCGCGTCGAAGGCAGCCAGGCAGAACAGGTCAACCAGGAGCTCACCACCGGCTTCCACTCCCCCTTCGTCGACCGCGTCGCCCTCGTCGTCCAGGGCCTTCCCGCTCCCAACACCCCCGCCGGCGAAGCCGCCCTCACCACCGTCGATAACGCCCTCAAAAATGCCCCCGGCACCTCCGGCGTGGTCAGCTACCTCGAACTCCGCGACCCGCTCTTTCTCGGCAAAAACGGCAACACCTTCGTCCTCGTAGGCCTCTCCTCTGACAGCGGCCCCGCCGAACAGGTCGTCCCCCAACTCCACACCCTCGAGCACTCCCTCGAAGCCCAGCTCCGCCCCCAATTTCCCAACGTCAAACTCACCCTCACTGGCGAAACCCCTCTCAACTTCGATATCCGCGCCGCCAGCGCCAACGACATTCGTCGCGGCGAAAGCCTCGTCATCCCCATCACCCTAGCCCTCCTCCTGGTAGCTTTCGGCAGCCTCGTCGCCGCGTTCATCCCCCTCGCCGTAGGCCAGCTCGCCATCGCCACCACCCTCGCCATCGCCGGCCTCCTCGCGCATCACTTTCACCTCAGCATCCTTGTCCAGAACCTCGCCACCATGCTCGGCCTCGGCCTCGGCATCGACTACGCCCTCCTCATGGTCAGCCGTTTCCGCGAAGCCATTGCCACCGGCCTCGATGGCCCCGCAGCCTCCCTCCTCGCTGCCCGCCAGGCCGGCCGCACCCTCCTCATCTCCGCCTCCACCGTCGCCATCGGCTTCCTCGCCCTCCTCATCGTCCCTATCAGCGAAATCCGCTCCATCGGCCTCGCCGGCTGCCTGGTCGCCGCCACCAGCGTCCTCCTCACCAACACCCTCGTCCCCGCCGTTCTCTCCCTGCTCGGCCGCCACATCAACATAGGCCGCATGCCTTTCACCCCCAAACTGGACGAGACCACCAACGCCCAATCCGGCCTGCGCTGGCGCCGCTGGGGAGCCCACATCACCGCCCACCCCTGGCTCGCCATCGCCCTCGCCGGCCTCCCCCTCGTCCTCCTCGCCTGGCAAGCCACCAAACTCGACACCAGCGTCCCCCAGGGCGACTGGCTCCCCGCCAAAGCCGAGTCCGTCCAGGCCCTCCACAGCCTCGAAGCCATGGACCGCGGCGGCGTCGTCCAGACCATGCGCGTCATGATCACCCTCCCCACCTCCATCGCGCACACGGAAGCCGCCTGGAACACCGTCAACCAACTCTCCAAAAAATTAGCCTCTGACCCCCGCTGCCAGCGCGTCATCTCCATCACCACCGTCGCCGACAGCAATCAAGCCAACCTCGACGAAATGTCCCGCGAAACCCGCCGCACCTTCCTCAGCGCCGACGGCCGTACCACCCTCCTCGAAGTCCTCCCCACAGGCAACGTCACCCTCCGCCAACAAGTCGACTGGGTCCGCCAACTCCGCAATATCGGCCCCGAAAAACTCACCGGCGTCCCAGGCTCCAAACTCCTCATCGGCGGCATCCCCGCCCTCAACGCCGACTACCAGACCATCGTCATCCGCAGCTTCCCCCACGTCACCGCCCTTGTCGTCGGCGGCACGCTCCTCGCCCTCCTCGTCGGCTTCCGCTCCCTCGTCGCCCCGGTCAAAGCGATCGCCCTCAACCTCCTCTCCGTCATGGCCTCCTTCGGCGCCCTCGTCTGGGTCTTTCAATATGGTCACGGCATCCATCTGCTCCACGTCGCCGCCCCCACCGGCAGCATCTTCCCCCTCGTCCCTATCGTCACCTTCGCGATCGTCTTCGGCCTTAGCATGGACTACGAAGTCTTCCTCGTAGCCCGCGTCCGCGAAGCCCGCAAAGCCGGCCTCTCCGAAAATGATGCCATCACCGAAGGCCTTGCACGCACCGCCGGCCTTATCACCAGCGCCGCCGCCATCATGATCGCCGTCTTCGCCGCCTTCACCTTCGGCGACTTCCTCGTCGTCAAGATGATCGGCTTCACCCTCGCCGTCGCCGTCCTCATCGACGCCACCCTCGTCCGCATGGTTATCGGCCCCGCCCTCCTCGCTGTAGCAGGCGACCTTAACTGGTGGCCCGGAGGCCTCGCCAAATCTCACACATCTCCCGCCTCGGCGAGCCAAAGACCCTGAAGTTCTACCCCATGTGCGGCATCACCCCGAGAGAAATGCCCAAACCTGAAACACCTCTCCGCTAGATTGGCTTCAGAGGTCGTTTTCGTGGCATCCTTGTGCGACCGGGGGTGTATCTTTGCCTTGGACGTGCTTCGGGTCTGACTGGCTCGAGTGACACCCTCCCCCACATCTGTTTTCCGGATAAACCTGGCGTCCCTGACACCTGCCGACGCCGAGACGGGCCCCCTCAACACAGGATTCAGTGCCCATTTCCAATTTCCTTTCGAACCCAGGTGTGTCAATGAAGCGCAACAAGACTGTCCGAACCCTTTCGCAGAGAGACGCTCCCACCGCCGCCGATCCCGCATCAATCCCCCGTCCCGCGGACTGGATGTTCCTCCAGCCCGGCATTCTCGACCAGATGCACGATGCAGTCATCGTCACAGATATCGAAGGCAACGTGACCGGATGCAATCGCGCTGTGCAACGCCTCTATGGCTACGCCGCCGACGAATTGATTGGCCAGAACGTCACCTTGCTCTATCCGCCCGAGGAGCAACAATTCCTTGCAGAAGCCCTGATCCCTACCGTACGCAGGGAGGGCCTCTTTCATGGAGAGCTTCGCAATCGAAGTCGCGCCGGGGACTACCTCTATGTGCATCTGTCCGTAACCCTGCTGCGGGACGGGGAGGGACACCCCGTCGGCATGGTGGGCTTCTCGATCGATGTGACGGCTCAAAAGCTGGGACAACTGGCAATGCGCCATCTCGAAGATGGAGCGAGCACAACGGGGGAACTCGAACCCACCGCTCTGCCCTTTGCAGCAGGCTCCATCCATAAGAACGAAGAGCTTCTGCGACTCGGGATGCAAGTCTCCAGGGTCGGCCTCGCCGAGGTGGATTATCGTACCGGCCTCAACCACCTCACCGCACAGGCGGCTCGCCTCTTTGGCTTGGGCGAGGTCGCCACCGCCGTGCCACGAGAGGTCGTTCATGCCACCTTCCATCCCGCGGACCGTGACGAATTGTTGGGCCGGATCACGGCGTGCCTCGACCCACAAGGGGCCGGCTGGTTCGATATGGACCACCGTGTCGTCTGGTCCAGCGGAGAAGTCCGCTGGCTGCGTGTGCGGAAGCAGGTCACCTTTGAAGGAGAAGGCGCGCAGCGCAGACCCTATCGTGCGAACCTTGCGGCCTTTGACATCACTCCCGAGAAACATGCAATTCATCAGGTTCAGCGCAGCGAGCAGCGGCTTCGACTGGCCGCAAGCGCTACCAACGTCGGTGTCTGGGAATGGAACGTAGCCACCGGCACGCTGCACTGGGACGAACACATGTTCCGTATCTACGGCCTCGCCCCAACGAGTGACGGCATCGTCCGTTACAGCTCCTGGCTGGCTTGTGTCCACCCCGAAGATCGAGACGCCCAGGAGCGAAGTCTGCAGGAAACCGTCCGGCGGGCTGGAGGCAGTATGCGGGAATTCCGCATCTGGCGTGCGGAGGAGCAGGGATGGCGCTATATCCGGTCGTCCGAAACAGTCCGCCTCACCGAAGAAGGCATCGTCGAATCCGTGATCGGGACGAATCTGGATTGCACCGTCCAAAAGCGCAGTGAAGAGGCCTTGCGCCAATCGGAAAAACTCGCCGCGGTCGGTAAGCTGGCCTCAAGCATCTCGCATGAAATCAACAATCCCCTCGAGGCCGTCACCAATCTCCTCTATCTGCTTGCCGGGAATGACCGTCTCGACCGTCCGTCCCGCGAATACGTGAAGGCCGCGCAGGAAGAGATCGCGCGCATCAGCGAAATCACCACGCAGACGCTTCGGTTCCATAGGCAGTCCAGCAACGCGGTGGAGGTTCGACTCTCAGACATACTCGATTCCGTCCTGGCCTTCTTCAAGCCACGCTTCACTGCCGCCAACGTCGACGTCCGGCGCGAGTACGAAGCAACCCAGCCACTCACCTGCTATTCGGGGGAGATTCGCCAGTCACTCACCAACATCATCGGGAACTCCCTTGACGCCATGCCTAACGGCGGCAGGCTCAGGGCGCGGCTCCGGTCCTCGCGCGACTGGACGACACGCCAGAGAGCCGGCGTCAGGATAACGATTGGCGATACAGGCACAGGCATTTCGCCCGAGAACCAGTCCCGAATCTTCGAACCTTTCTTCACCACCAAAGGCATGAGCGGCACCGGGCTGGGCATGTGGATCACCAGGGACCTCATCCTGAAACACGGAGGCACCCTTTCCGTGCGGAGCTCAGCAAGCAAACCCGCATCCGGAACCGTGATGTCGATCTTTCTCCCCTACGAGTTTGTGAAGCGAACGAAGACCGCAAGGCCTGCGTAGCTGCTACACCACGTTGTCCCTGGAGGGCGAGACCCGGCGCGAAATTCCACCCACAAGACGACGTAACTCATCGGCCGCGCGAACCTCATTCCGGGTCCACGGCAGCGCAGCCCCCTGCAATTGCTCCCGCCAGGCAGCAAACGACTTCCGTGGGCTGAGGCGAAAGCCATCGATCGTGGTGATCGCTGCTTTATTCGGATCGCCGCCCCACGTTACCGTCTGTGCGACCTCCGGACGGAAGTAAAGAATGTACTCCTTCGGGTCGGACGAAACTTCCAGGGCGATAATCCCGGACGCCGACTTCGCCATACTCCCCGCATCGCTGAAATGATTCTTCAACGACCGGGTCGTGAACGTGCTGGGAACGCCGGCCGCCTGCAAAGCTTCCACGATCGACATCACCTCGGTGTAGCTCGGCGTCACGCCAATCATCTGCGCCTTATCCTCGGTGACGATCGCGGCGCCCGCGGCGGGGATCAGATCGAGTAGATTGGGCGTCGAGTTCACCAGCTCAGCCAAGGGGTGTGCCGATGTGCGGATCAACTCCAGAAACTTGGCCTGCACCCTCGTTGCCTCGGAGTTATAACTCGAATCTTCCTCCGCCTCACGCCGCCCTATCTCACCCGATAACACCTGGCCAATGAAAGAGCAGGCCTTGCGCGTCTCATACGTCACCAGCTTGGGGCTGAAATGATGGCAGGCCACCAAACCCCAAAGCTTCCCCTCGCGAACAATCGAGACGGACATGGAAGCAGTGACGCCCATATTCTGCAGGTATTCGCAGTGGATCGCGGACACGCTGCGCAGACCGGCGAAGCTGAGATCGGTGGGCCGCTTCGTCGCTGTGTTAAGGCTTGGAACCAGGGGAACCGGCGTATACCTCGCGTCAGGAATGCACCGGATCGGACTTAGCGTGTACAAGCGTCGCGCTTGCTCAGGGATATCGCTCGCAGGGTATCGAAGTCCCAGGTACGGTTCCACGCCCTCTGCCTTCGCTTCCGCGATGACCTCGCCCTCACCGCTGTCGGCGAATCGATAGATCATAACGCGATCGAAGCCCGTCATCTGTCGTACGCCCGTGGCAGCTTCCTCCACGAGTGTTCCCAGCGTCGTCGCAGACTGAAGCCGGCCCGTCGTCTTCGAGACCGCCTTGTAAAAGTTGGAAAAATTCGCGCTTCCTTCCGAGGGCGCCGGCTCGAACTCCAGCAGGGCAAAGCCTTGGTGCTGGTGCAGCACGACTTCGAGTGCCGTCTTTGTGTCCACGGCGGTGATGCCAAGCTGCAGGGGATTGCATTCGGCAGGATCGTCGGACGCCAGCGCCGCCCTGATCTTGTCCACCTGCTCCTTCGTTAGCAGACGGTCGAGCGTCCCTCCAACGAGTGACTCTGCCGCCTGGCCAAAGAAGACGTCGGTGTTCTCGCTCGCCTGGGCAATCGTGAGCCCCGGCTCCTTGAGCACCAGAAGAACGCCGTGCGGCTGGATGGCGCCGGGAATATGGATCGGTTCGCGCGCGCAGGTGTCGAGATCGACGAAAGAGTCATCCATGAGAAGTTGTGACCTTACGGCGATTCTAATCTCGGCAACCAGTACCTTGTGACGTGACGCACGACAGAGCCTCTCCATCCTGCGTGCAGTCGAATGCGGATTCTCTGCATCGGCGCTTCACTCCCCCAAGGGGAACTCCGTTCTCCCGGGACTGAAATGCCAAACTCATTTTCCAAACCTCGGCACGGCGACAAACGAATCGGCAACAGGATCACGCAGTTCTAATCACGCGCGTCACCCGTTCCGCCGCCGCTCCACACTCACATTCGGCACACCGGTCGGCGACGACGTAAACCCGTTCCCATCGCTGATCCCCAACGGCGCCTGCTTGGCCTCGAACTCCTCCAGCGCCTGGTCCGCCAACGCCTTCTGCTCCGCCTCTTTCACATGCACATCGTTCAGATCCAGGCTGTCCACCGCAACCCGCACCCGCCCTGAAGCCCGGTAGCGCTCCTCCTGCACCATCGACTCCAGCCGGTTTAGCGTATCGCCCGCACCGCCCAGGTTCGTCACCATCCCCGAAGCCATCTCGGTGATCTCGGCCATCGCCCGCTTCATTTTCAGATCGCTGATGCCAGACTTCAACGCCTCAATCTTCTGCCGCGTCATCTGCACCGCAACATCGCGCGCCCGCACCAGCTCCTTATAGGTCACCTCGGCCTGGTCCAGCTGTTTGCGGTTCTCTTCCAGCTCGCGCTCTATCGTCTTCAACCGCAGCGCATACTGTCCCGCCACATCGCGCCGGTTCAACTGCAGATTCGCCGCAACCTTCGCCCGCAGATCCGTCTCATCGGTCTCCAGCTTCCGCACCTGCCCAATCAGCCGCTCCACCATCCCCGCATGCGAAGCCAGACCCACATTGAACTTGCCCACCTGCTTGCGCAGATTCTCCTGCTCCACCTCCAGCAGCGCCTCCGGGTTGCGCCGCTCCGCCCCCGAAACAAACAAGCCAAAAAATCCGCGAACCAGATTTCCTAAACGACGGAACATGCACTCTCCTCCAAAACCGAACGCCCTTCAATGTCTTGTACTCTACGCCAGGGAACCGCGCGCGGTTCACGTCGCCTACTGATACTCCCGAATCCGCGGAGCCAGCCCAACCACCACCAGCACCGCGGCAATCAACGCCACCGCGGCCGCCTTCCACTCCAAACCGCTCAACGCTTCCCGTCCGTTCCGCACAGCCCTGTCAAACGCATTCTGGTTAATCGCAAGCGTCCGTCCCAATGCCTTGTCAAACCGCACCAGCGCCCAGTCCGCTCCCCCTTCCAACGTTCCGGTGCACAGCTCCACTGCCTCCCGGTGCTGCCGCGCGTGCTCCAGGTTCCGTATTCGCGCATCCACCTCCAGGTACCCGAGCCAGGCCGTCAAAGTGTCCAGCGCAGCCTCGCGCTCTCCCGGGAAAGTAATGTTCTTTAACTCGTCGGCCAGGTAGCCCTGGAAGCCATCCACATCCGTTCGCTCCCGCAACGCCGCCACCAGCTGCGCTCCCGAAAGACTCAGCGGCGCCTGCGCCAGGGCACTCGACTCGGCCTGAAACGCCTGCCCATGCTCTGCAGCCTGCGCCGGATCCAGCAAGAACCGGCTCTCCTCACTGTGTGCCTCGTAAGCCGTCGCGCGCGCCAGCCACAGCGCATGGATTGACGTAAACGCATCCTCCTTCGCCACCCGAAGCTCCCGCTGCGCCCGCGTCAACGCCCCAAACGCATACAGCAGCAGCCCCAACGTAAGCACCGTAGCTCCCAGCAACGCCGGGTTAAACGTCCTTCGCGTCCTCCGGCTCAGATACCCCTGCAAACTCACCAGGGCCGCCAAAACCACCAGCCCAATCACCCCAACCAAACCACGCGCAATCGCAGACTCCGTCAACTCCCGCGCATACGTCTTCTCCAACTCCGTCAGGTTCGCCGCATCCAGGTCGTCCGCCGCCGGCAACAGGCTCCGGTCCGTCATCGTCTCCGCCTGCCGGTACGCCTCCAGCACCGTCGCGCTCCCACCCGCATCGGCAGCCTTCTCCGCCTCATGCAGATCCCGCGCCCGCTCCGCCAGGTCCTCATACACCGCCAGGCCTGTCTCCAGCGTCCGTATCGGCCCACGCTCCCGCTCGCCGTACGTGATGTTCTCCGCCGCCGTCACCAACGAGGTCGCAGCCTCCGTTCGCTGCGCGTCATAGTTCGAAAGCGAAGGCGCACCGCTGTCCGGACTCGTCAGCAACTCGTTCGCCAG
>CAZZWG010000060.1:11493-15355 GCA_964657685.1 Verrucomicrobia bacterium Tous-C9LFEB
CCGGTGAGTTCTGCGCAGGAACCTGCACGGGAGTCCACGCGGTCGCCATCAGCCCACCTCAACCCGGATCCGCGACCAGTGCCCCAGCGTGATCTCATCCCCATCCTTCAGCGGCGTATCCACCATGGGCTGCACCTCCACCCCATTCAACCGCGTCCCGTTGGCAGCTCCAATGTCCCGCAACAACAACCCGCCCGTCGCATCCATCTCCAGCACTGCATGCCGCCGCGATACCGCCTCATCATGCGCCAGCACGATCTCTGGAAAGATCCCCCGCGCCTCATTCCGCCGCCCGATCAGGTTCACCGGCTGCTCCAACGTCACGGTAAACGGCGGGACGTCCCCCGGCGCCTCTGGGCTATCCGGCCCCCGCAACGATGGATCCACCGATACGACCACCGACCACCGCTGCGCCCCCAAAACGCTGGCCTCGACCGGAACGTGCGCCTCGGGCACCGTCTCAGGTGCAGCCGTCATCTCCGCTACCGGCGTCGCTGCGGGCGGAACCTCTCCATGTGCGCCCGTCGCAAAGTTGTACCCGCACACCTCGCAGAACACGGTGTCGTTATGTTCCCGCAACGTCGCGCAGTCAGGGCAAACCTGCCCCGCTGCCGTGCTCCCCTGCCCTGCACCACCATTGCCCGCCGCAGCGACCGCTCCCTGCAGCTTCGCCCCACACTCCGAGCAATAATCCGCCTCCGTCGAGCGATGCCCCTTCGGGCAAACAAACGTCTCCGCTACCTGTGCCATACCAATCCTCCCAACACCAAAACCAGCGCTAAGAACCCTTCACGATCCGAGCAGTCTTCGTCGACCGCGTCTCCAGCGCCATCGAATCTTCCTTCGCCACGCCCGCCTTCAGCCGCACCGTGCCCTTCTCCGCATCTTCCACCTCCACCACCCGCCGCAGCAGCTTCGCCGTAGCCTCATTTCCGCTGTCATGCGCAATCTTCACCGCGCGTCCCAGCAGCGCCGTCGCCCGGTCCCCATCGCCCCGCGCCTTCGCATCCAGCCCTTCCTGGATCGACTGCGCCAACTCTGCCTGCCCCGTGTAATGCGCCACTACCCGGTTGATCTTCGTACTCTTCGCATCATCATCGGTCCACACCGCCAGGATCCGCGCCTCCGCCACCTTGTTCTCCACCCCGCGCTCCGTAAACACCAGGCTCGCTCGCCCTGCCAGCACCTCATCGCCCACAGCCCCAGGCGCAACCTCAATGCAAAAATGAAAGTCCCTTGACTCGCCCTTGCCCCACGCGCCCGTCGGATACTCCCTCGTCTGCGCCTTCACCTCGCGCGCTCGCCGCGTCAGATCCACAATCTCCGGACTCACCTCCTTGCAGAACTTCACCGAAGCACCCTGCGGCGTCCACAGCCGCAGAAACACGTCACTCACCGTCTTCGCCAGTGCCTTCTCTAGGATTCCCCTGAAGTCCGACTCAATCTCCCCCGGCGTCGCAATAATATCGACCGTCCCCAGCAGCTTCCCCGAAATCAGCCGCAGTTGCTCCACCTGCCAGTCCGTCCCTACCCCGCGGCAATCACACTGAAACACACCCTCACACTCGCCCAGCACGCTCTCCAGCGGCGCCTTGTCTCCGTCATCATTCTGCCCGTCGGTCAGCAACAACGCCTGCTTCACCCCTCCAGGCCGCTGCCGAAACTGATCCAGCGCGAGGTGCAGCCAGTTCGAAATCCTTGTGCCCCCAAACGCCCGCATGCCATGGATCGCACTCAACGCCTGCTGCTTGCCCACCGCATCTGCCCGCACTACCGGACACACCAGGTGTGCCGCATCCGCGCCCGCCACGATGAAGAAGCTGCACTCCGGCGGAAGCATCCCCACCATCTTCGCCAGCGCCCCCTTCGCGGCATGGATCTTCCCACCCTCCATCGACCCGGAAACATCGCAGATCATCCCAAACAGCCGCTCACCGCCGCCCGCCGCTGCCGTACCTTCACCCGCCGTCACCGTCATAATCGCGTGCACCTCACGCGACCCCGCCGGCAAAAACTCATTCTGAAACGTCTCGGCCCTGAACTGACCTGCCATCGCTCCTCTTTTCTGCATTCACTACGCGCGCACGAAGTGCTTAGTTCAAAAGCTCGCTCGTTTTTTCTCCACCAACAGCCTCATCCACCGCTTGGGAGGAGGAAGCCACCTGCAGCAACGCTACGGTCACATTATCCCGGCCGCCCTGCTCATTCGCGAACCCAACCAGGGCACGCGCTACCTCCAAAGCCTCTTCACCATCCTTCGCCTGCACCTTCTCCCTCAATGCCTCTGTCTCCGGCAGGTAGTTCCACAACCCATCTGTACACAGCAGCAACGTCCCGTTGCCCATCACTCTTCGCCTGACCACCTCCGGCTCCGCCGCCTCGCCCGCATCCGCCCCTATCCACCGCGTAATTGCATGAGCCTGCGGGGAAGCCTCAATTTCCTCCCGCGTCATCTCTCCCGCGTCCAGCGCCAGATTCATCCATGAGTGATCCCGCGTCAGCAACTCCGCCCCTTCTGCCCCAATCCAGTACGCCCGGCTGTCTCCGACCCAGGCCACCGTCACCTCCTCGCCCTGCAACACCGCACAGACCGCGGTCGTCGACGGCGCATTCTCTCCCGCACGCCCCTCCGCACGCAGCATGGCCGAAGCCTGCGCAAACGCCTCCGCCAGCAGAGCCCCTGCGTCGTCCACAGCACCACGCCGCAGAGCCTCCGCTACCACCCTCGCCACCACCGCCGTTACGGCCTCCGACGCCTCCTCCGGATGCTCTGTCGCCGAAACACCATCACAAACTACCAGCGCCGCCGCCCGGGCTTCCGCCACAACCGCGAACCGGTCTTCATTCTTCTCGTGCCGCAGCCCACGGTCACTCACCGCAGCAAACGATGCGGATATCACCTGCTCAATGTGGTCACTCGCGGGCCGCCGCACCCGCCGCCCACATCGGCCGCAGAAACCATCCTCATCCGCCTCGCTCACCGGCGCGCCACAAACACACGTTTCCTCAGTCCCTGAAACTTGCGGCAACCTGAACCCGCAGTTCTCACAAAACAAATCCTCTTCCGGCACATCGGTCGAACACGCGCTGCAAACCATCCAGAGCCCTTCTCTTTATCGGCTGAAGTTCCGAAAACTTTAGCGCAAGCTCAAACCAGCGTCCGCGGGCGCACCCGGTTCGCTTCATCTACCAATCGCACCCGCTCCTCGTCACTCGCCAACCGCCCCAGCGACCGCAAAGACCTCTCCAATCCTTCACGCAGCGGCCTCTCCGCCAGCGGCAATCCCAGAATCTTCGCGCTTCCATCCACCCGCACCGCCTTCTTCGCGCTCAGCTCCAGAATCGCTGCCTCAAAGATCTGACTCTCCAAGAGCCACCGGTCCCGCCCATCCAGTCCCAATCCTTCCGCCACCACGGACGCCGCCTGTAAATCCTCCATGCCCGTCCCCTTGCTCGCCAGGTACGCCCGCGTCGCCTCCACCCGCGCCCGCACATACAGCGCCGACGACGCCGGGATCCGGTTCAATGCCTCCACCGCCCCGCGGCAATCCCCAGCCGCCCGCCGGCAGCGCGCCAGCCCAAACACCGCCGACACAAACGCCGGATCCACCCGCGACACCAGGTCATACATCCGCGCCGCCAGCGCTATCTCCCCCGCCAACTCCGCCGCCAATCCCAGCGCCAGCTTCGGCGCCAGCTCCCCCGGCAGATCGAAGTACACCTGGTCAAACAGCTTCCGCGCCTCCACCGCCTCTCGCCGCGCCAACCGAATCCGCCCCTGGAACCAAAGCACCCGCCAGTCCCATGGATCCTCCACCCCCAGCGCCTTCAACAGCTCCTCCGCTTCCCCAAACTCCCCCGC
>CAZZWG010000061.1:0-15288 GCA_964657685.1 Verrucomicrobia bacterium Tous-C9LFEB
AGCCGGAGCGGTGTATCTGAAGGCGGAGAGGCCGGGGGAGGCGTTGCGGGCGTTGGCGCGGGCGCAGGACGTATTTGCGGCGCAGAGATTGGCGCCTCCGCCCGAGCTCGCTTTGCAGATTGCCCGGCTGCTGGCGGCGCGGGGGGATGACGACAATCTGTATCGCCAGCTGATGTATCTGGGGGAGCGGGCAGACTTAAGTTCGGCGCAGCGGGTGCAGGTGCAGATGGTATGGACGCAGTGGGCGGTACGGCGGGCACGGGCTTTGGCAGCGGGCGGTGACCGGCGGCGGGCGGTGACGCTGTTGAATGCGGCGGCGGGTGCGTTTCCCGGGAACGCGGATGTGATTTTTGCGGTGGCGGAGGGGTACTCGGGCATTGGGCTTCCGCGGGAGGCAGTGGCGCTGTACAAGGCGCAGGATATGCCGGCGGCACCGGCGCGGGAGGTCGAAGCGGCAGTGGTGGCGGCGACGGCGGCCCGGGATTTCAGAGCGGCGGGGAACTGGTCGCGGATGGGGCTGCAGCGGTTTGGCAAGGATGCGGAGATGCTGACGGTGGCCGCGGAGCTGGAGCAGGCGCGTGGGCATGAAGGACGGGCGTTGACGCTGACCGAGCAGGCGAAGATGAACGCGCCGGCGGAGGATCCTGGGGTGGTGCTGGCGGCGGAGTTGAAGGAGGCAAGGGCGGGGCAGGGGTGGGCTACGCCGGCGAAGGCGGGTGGGCAGCTGTCGGTTTTGCTGGCGCCTGCGGAAGCGAAGGCGCTGGGTGCGGGGCAGGGAGGGCGGCCGTATTTGCCGGGGGGTGGGGAGCAGCCTGGGATTGTGGGCGGCGCAGAGAGTGCGCCTGTGCTCTCGAACTACGAGCCGCCATCGCGTTAACGAAGGATTGCCAAGGTGTAGTGCGGGGTGGTGCACGGGGTGGGACGGTACAATGGGGGGACGTCTTCGGGCGACGGATTGGGTGTAGTGAATCGCGGTGGCGTCTGGCGAAGGCATGGATCAGGAAGTGACGGAGAAGGCAAGCGAGGGCCGGCTTAAGCTGGTCAAGGTGTTACCGGGGTTTGCCATCAGCGCGTTCTTTTTGTGGAGAACGTTTCGGGGATTCCAGGCCTCTGAGTTCCGGAATACGCACTTTGTTGCGCCGGTGTGGCTGGTAGGCGTGGTGCTGTTCAGCGTGCTGGGGTATGGCACGCGGTGCTACCGGTGGTGGCTGATGCTGCGGAGTTACCGGTCGCGGATGTCGGATTGCTCTCGGATTCTGTTGACGTCTTTGGCGGCGAACAACATTCTGCCTTTCCGGATTGGCGATGTGATGCGGGTGTTTACGTATGCGCCGGACCTGGGGGCGACGCCTTCCGTGGTGTTAAGTACGGTGATCCTGGAAAAGCTGCTGGATGTGTTTTCCCTGGCGGCGATGTTTGCCGTGACGATGCATACGGGTGTGGCGGTGTCACCGCATTTGCGGACGGTAGCGGAGATTGGGCTGGGGGCTTCGACGCTGGGTTTGCTGGTGATGGTGTTTGGCGCGAAGACGCTGGGAACGCTGGTGGAGCGGAGTTTTGCGGGGACGCAGAATCCCATGCTGCGCAAACTGGAGCACTGGTTGGTGCTGGCGCTGGATTGCGTGCGGCAGATCGGCGTGGCGGGGACGCTGCTGCTGATCCTGGTGAGTTTTGTGGCATGGACGTTCGAGGGGCTGCTGTATGTGTCGGCGGCGCGGCTGATTGGGATGGTGACGGATGCGGGTGGGCCGTGGCAAGCGGTTTCGCAGGCGAATCTATCGTTTTTGATTCCGAGTACGCCGGGTGGGATCGGGCCGTTTGAGTGGGCGTGTAAGGATGCGTTGTTGCGGCACGGTGTAACGGATACGGCGGCGGCGATCTTTGGCTTGCTGATTCATCTCTGGTTGCTGGTGGTGCTGACGGGTGTGGGGGGCGGATGGTTCCTGGCGCATCGTTTGCACCGGGCGCGGCGAAAGCCTTTGGTGGAGGAGTTGGAAACGTTGCCGGCGGAGTTGCCTTAGTCGTCGGTCGCCGGTAGCCGGTAGTCAGTGGTTTGTTGGTTGTTGTTTGGTGGAGGGGTATGTATAGAACGTTGCAGGGGCAGCTTGAGGCGGGTGTGGCCGCGTTGGTCAAAGAGCGGTACGGGGTGGAGCTGCCGGGATTTGCGGTGGAGCTTCCACCGAAGATCGAGTTTGGAGAGATGGCGCTGACGGTGGCGCTGCAGTTGGCGCGCCCTTTGAAGAAGGCGCCTCGTGCGATTGCGGAGGAGTTGCGGGCGGCGCTGGCAGAGATGCCGGGTGTGGCGAGCGTGGAGGTTGCGGGGCCGGGGTATTTGAATGTGAAGCTCGACCGGGCTTCGGTCGTGCGACGGGTGGCCGCGGATGAGCATGCGACGGTGGGTGGGCCGGGGTTCCAGTTGCTGGAGCATACGAGCATTAACCCGAACAAGGCGGCGCATGTGGGGCATCTGCGCAATGCGGTGCTGGGGGATAGTTTTGCGCGGATGCTGCGGCCGGGGGTGGGGGATGAGGCGCGGTGGAAGCGAGGGTTTGATGTGGGGGTGCAGAACTACATCGATAACACCGGGGTGCAGGTTGCGGACATTGTTGTGGGCGTGACGACGCTGCGGGGAATGTCAGTGGGTGAGGTGCGGGAGTGGTTGACGGAGGCCTTGGAGAGCAACGAGCGGGTCGACTACGCATGCTGGGATCTGTATGCGCAGGTGTCGCAGTGGTATGAGGCGGATCCGGCGCAGGCGGCGGCGCGGAAACAGATCAGGCTGGATACTTTGCATGCGATTGAGGCAGGGGGCAACGATACCGCGGAGATTGCGGAGCTGATTGCGACGACGGTTCTGCGATGCCACCTGGAGACGATGGAGCGTTTGGGGATTGAGTATGACTTCCTACCGCGGGAGAGTGAGATTCTTCATCTGCGGTTCTGGGAAGCGGCGCGCAAGTTGATGGTGGATAAGGGGGTGCTGTACTTCGAGAGTGCAGGGAAGAATGCGGGGTGCTGGGTGATGCGCAGGGCTGGGGCTTCGGCACTTGCTCCCGGGGAGGTGGATGAGGACGCGAAGATCATCGTGCGGTCGAATGGCACGGTGACATATGTGGGCAAGGACATTGCGTATCACCTGTGGAAGTTTGGCTTGCTGGGGCTGGACTTCGGGTATGCGCGATTCCGGGAGTACCCGCACCACACGTGCTGGATCTCGACGATCGAGGGGGAGCGGCCGCATCCGAGTTTTGGTCATGCAAGCGCTGTATTTAACGTGATCGATTCACGACAGGATGATCCGCAGACGCAGGTGAAGGAGGCGTTGCGGGCGCTGGGTTTTGCCGAGGAGAGCCAGCACTACACGCACCTGAATTACGCGATGGTGGCGTTGACGCCGCGGTGCGCGGAAGAGCTTGGGTATGCCTTGAAGGAAGAGGATAAGGGCCGGGCGTACATTGAAGTTTCGGGGCGCAAGGGCTTTGGGGTGAAGGCCGATGATTTGATCGACCGGATGATTGCGGGGGCGCTGGAGGAGGTGGCGACGCGGCATCCGGAGCTGGAACAGGCGGAGCGCGTGGCGATTGCGGAGGCGATCGGGATTGGGGCGCTGCGGTTCTTTCTGCTGCGGTTTACGCGCAACACTGTGATTGCATTTGATTACCGGGATGCCTTGAGTTTTGAAGGGGAGACCGGGCCCTATGTGCAGTATGCGGCGGTGCGGGCGGCGAACATTTTTCGTAAGGCCGGGGTGAGCCAGGAGTCGGCGCTGGCCGCGGTGGCGGATGCGGATTACCTCGATCTGCTGGCGCGGGATACGGACATCTGGGAGTTGTGGTTGACGGCTTCGCGCCTGACGGTGGCGCTGGAGCAGGGAATCGCGGCGGCAGAGCCCGCGGTGCTGGCGCGGTATGCGTTCCAGTTGGCGCAGAGCTTTAACAACTTCTACCACCGGCACAATGTCTTAAAGGAGACCGATGCGGTGCGGCGATCGCTGTTGCTGGCGACCGCGGCGGTGGCGCGGCGGGAGATGGTGCGGGTATTGGGATGGTTAGGGATCGGTGTGCCGAGCGCGATGTAGAGGTGTGCGGCTACTCGCCGGAGCGGGTGAGTTTGGCGATAAGGCCCATGGTCCAGCTTCGTTTCGCGGGTTGTCCATTGCGATGCAGGAGGCCGTTGTTTCCGTTGGCGCCGTTGAGATCCTGGTGGCCGTTGACGGGAAGGGGCGCGAGAGGCTGAACGGGTGGGGGAGCATCGGCCTCGTCGGCGGCTGGGGGCGGTGCTGCCGGAGCCTGCCGGGTGGGCACCTTGTTGAAGGCGCTCCAACCGTCAGAGCAGAAGGTTTCTTCCACGATGTGCTGGCCGAGGCGACGGTAGCTTTCGAACTGCGATTCAGTGAACCACTGGTTGGCGGTGGTGTCGTGGGGGAAAGATTTGTGCTGGAGTTTGTAGTTAAAGATGTCGGCGGATTCGGCGTCCAGTTTGGTGGGCTTCGTGTCGGGATCGGGTGACCATTTTGCATCGCCGGTGAGGGAGGACTTGAGATAGATGATGGTGCCGGTGTCGAACTTCCTGGTGGGGGTCTGGTCAGCTTCAGGGAGTCTTGGAGTTTCCGGATAGCGGATGGTGCCCAGGACGAAGTGGGCTTTGCAGGTACCGGATTTGATTGCTTTGCGGAGGCGGGAGAGATCGGTGAGGAGGATCTCGACGCCGAAGTCGATGCGGCATTTGCGGATGGCCATGCCGAGGCCTTCGAAGGTGTAGTTCTCGTCGGCTTCGGCGTCGCAGATGACGATGCGATGGCAGCGGCGGCGCACGAGTTCGTAGAGGCCCATGTTGTCGAAGTGGCCGCCGTCGCTGAGGTAGACATAGGCGGAGGAATCGTCGGTTCTGCCGAGGAGTTCGCTGGCGAGCTGGAAGGGGGAGAAGCGGGGCGAGGGCCACTTGATGGGTGTCTGGGCGTTGGTAGGAAGGTAGCCGGCGTTGGGGGAGCGGCGCGGGTTGGCGATCCACCAGCCGAGGCGGACGTTGAAGAGGGTCATGAGGAAGGCGGTGGCGGGGTTGGTGTGGAAGCCCGCGTTCGGGCTGGCCGCGGCACCGGAGATGGCGGCGGCAGTGGCGATGTTGATGCCGCCTTCGGGACAGTAGAACTGCGAGGTAGGAACGAAGCCGTTGAAGTGGAGGCCTTTGCCGCGCTTGCCGGAGGTCCAGCCGACGGTGTAGCCGGAAAAGAGCGGGGAAAAGAAGAAGGAGGCGGCTTTGCGTTCCTGGTAGGCGAGGTCTTCGCCGAAGGAGATGTTGAGAGTGGTGTTGATGATGGGCAGGGGGCCGCTGTAATTTTCTTTGGGATTGCCGGAGGGTTGAAGGCGGGCGATCTGGAGGTTGCGGGTATCGCGGTCGTCGAGTCCGGTGAGGGGACTGGGATCGCGTTTCGGGTTGGTGGCGCCGAGAAAGCAGCGGGTGAGGCGGTTGCGGTAGAAGGGATTCATGGAGAACTCATTGATGTCGACACGCCAGCCGAAAAGGGCGAAGACGGCGAGGAGCGCGAGGATGAGTTCCGAGGTGCGCAGCACGGGATGCGTGGCGAAAGCGACAAAGGTGTTGTTGGCAGCGGCCGAGAGCAGGATAAGAAGACCGACGATGAAGACGTAGGGGCCGGCCTGGGCGAGCAGCGTGAGCGCGAGGGAAGAATCCTGGGCGGTGCCGTTGGACTTCTTGCTCTTGCCGGCGAGGACACTGCCGATGGTGGTGCCGATCCAGCCTATGACGGCGGTCCACTTGACTGTGCCGACGGTTTTCTGCCAGGTGTGGTTGCTCCGACTGAAGAAGTGAATGAGCGCGGGGCCAAGCAGCGCGATGCCGAAGCCGGCGACCCAGGCGATGCTGAGAAGAAGGCAGAGGGCGCGGATGCGGGCGATCCACTCGCGCAGCCAATCGGGGAAGTTGCGGCCGACAAGACCGGCCATGAGCACCATGCCGACGAAGAACGCGAGCAGAAACAGGGGTGGGCCGAAGATGAGCTGGAGGCACCACTCGGGGGTGAGTGCGCCCTCGACGCCAGAGTGGTTCCAGGTATGCAGGGCAAAGGTGGTGGAGGGCAGATGGAGATCGCGGACGCTGAGGTGCAGGAGGGGCAGGAGCGATTGCGCCCAGTGAGGGAGGTGGGTGAGGTGAAGGACCTGGCAATCGTGGAAACGCAAAAGAGAGGCGAAGAGGGCGAAGAAGCCCATGGCGCCGAGGGCTGAGACCGCGCTGCTGAGAACGGTGACACCGAGGAGCGGGATGAGCAAGACGCGCAGGAGGATCAGCCCCTCGAAGGAGTCTGAATCGGCAGACCGTGTGAAGATGGCGCGAAATCTAGTGAACAAGGAAGGGTTCTGCGGGAGTTTGGGGGTCGGGATGCCGTGGTTGGCACGATAACCGCGAAGGACGCCGCCGGCCAGTGCCATGGCGGAGAGCTGAAAGACGAAGAGGAGATAGAGGACCAGATAGAGGGAGCGCGGCGTAGAGGGTTGATGAAGCACGCGGGTGAGGAGGATAGCGGCGGCGAGCAGCTCGATGACGATGCCGCAAAGAACGGTCCGGTCGCCGACGAGGGCGTGCTTTTGCGGTGCGGAGGAATCTTCATAGATGTCCTCGTGGCGGACGCGGTCGAGCTCCTGGCCCAGCCCGACGCAGAAGACGCTGGTGGCGACCAGAAACAGGAGGGTTGCCGCGGGGAGGGAGGCGGGGACCTGAAGGTATTTGAGCAGCCAGAGATGGGGGGCGCCGAGGATGTCGCCGAGGAGGTAGGGAACAAGTACCAGCGCGAAGAGGAAGGAGATGAGGATGATCTGGTTGAGAAGGGTGTTGCGGACCCAGATGGCGATGATGACCCAGGTGTCGGCGGTGAAGAAACCTTTTTCCGGGGTGAGGTAGTTGCTGTAGCGGCGAAGCCAGCGGATGGGCGGCGGGGTGAAGGGGTGGGCAGTGTCTTCGGGGATGGGTTTGAGCGCGTCGTTGACGGCCTGGAAGCCGGAGGTGGTGGAGTCGGGGTTGGTTTCAGCGAGGCGCAGATCTTCGCGCTTGATCCAGCCGGCGAGCCACTCGTGGATGTAGCCTCCGCCGGAGACGCTGGAGATGTAATCGAAATGTTCCAGGAGGTCGAGAGCGGCGAGGCCCTGGAGGACGCCGAGGTTGAAGGTGGAACTGCGGATGCCGCCACCGGAGAGGCAGAGGCCAGTGAGGTTGTTGCAGCGCGCCCAGGCGTAGGCATCGATATGGCCGTGATGGAGGGGGACGGTCTCGAGCGTGGTGTGGAGATGCGGGGCGTTGAGTTTTCGCCGTCGCCGGCTTTCGACCACGACGGGGATTTCGGCTTCGAGGAGCCAGCGGCTGGGAACGTAATCGAGGGCAAAGGCGAGTTGCTGCTGGAGGCGGGGATCGGCTTCGAGGAGATCGACCATGGGCTTGAGGTCAAACTTGCACTCAAAGAATTCCTGGGTCGCGGCATCGGGTATGGGCGGGGTGGGCTCGTCGATGGCGCGGCGGGCGAGTTTGCCGAGATCGTCCTCAGGCAGGTTGAAGAAGCAGGAAAGCGCGAAGCGAAGAGTGTGGTTTTTGGCTAGAAGGCGCACCATGGGCTGCGTGTCTTCGAGCTTCGCGGTTTTGCAGCGCTCGTACTCTTTTGGGTCGACGGCGAGTTGTGGCGGGGTGCCTGGCTGGGCGAGCGCGCGGCGGGCGAGTTCGGAGAGGTAAATGGGGTGGGAAGGGACGTCTGTCTGGGGGATCATGGACCGTCTCCGAAGATGGCCGAGAGTTGCTCAGCGGATTTCCGTGCAGGGAGGAGCAGAGCGGTTGAGAGTGGCCCGGAAAGGTGAGCGAGACGACCGCGAGGGGAGGCCTCAGGGGGCGATGAGGACATGACGGAGGCCACGGTGCACCGGTGCTCGCGCGCGAGCGGAGGACCGGAGGGCGTGTTGGTGCGTTTCCGTGGTGGATCCTGATGTGTGAGCCGGAGTATTGTCTCCCGGAGCGCGGGCCGTCAAGTGAAATGTGTTTCGGGGATCCCTCGCGAGTTAACGAGGGAACTGCGCAAGGAGAGTCTCCAGCCAGCCCGGCGATCAGCGGTGACGAAAGCTGTGCGGGGCCGCGAAGGTGTAGGAGAGGCGGAGGAGCTGGCTGTCTACGCCGGGATTGGTGTTGCCGAGGGCGCGGTTGGAGAGGTGGTGAAGGCGGTAGTCGAGGGACCAGGCGTGGGTAGGGGTCCCGGCAATCTGAAGGCCGGCACCGAAGGCAAAGGTGAAGTTGAAGCGGGAGGAGTTATTCGAGGGGATGTCCCGCGGGGAGACGAGAAAGCCGGCATTGAGGAGGGCGTAGGGCTGGAGGCGGTGGGCAGGGCGGAAGTTGAAGCGCTGGCCCAGGGGGCTGAGGCCGCCGGCGTAGGTCCAACGAGTGGCGCATGTCCGGGTCTCGGTGAGGGGAATGTCCGAGGCGAGGCCGGGTGGATTGGAGAGGACAAAGGACTGGCAGGCGCCCTGGATGGGGCCGTTCTGAAGGGGAAAAGGGCCGAGAGTGGGCGCGTTGGGTGGTTGCAGAGTGATCGTAGTGGTGGAGACCGGGTCCTGGAGGAACTCGACGGGGCGGAGTTCTAGGTCGTAGGACCAGGTGAGGATTCGATTCTGTTTGAGGCGGGTCGAAAGGGTGAGGTCCAAGCCGGTGAGTCGGCGGTTGTTGGAGGCGCCGAGGATGATGTGGCTGGAGGTATTGCTGTATTCGGCGCCGAGGCTGAAGGTGGTGGGGTGACGAGGTGGAGACTGGGCCGAGAGAAGTGAAGTGAAAAGCGCAAAAGGGGTGAGGCGCGGGATCTTGGGGAGCATGGGGATTTGCGACGAAGGCGGCCTGGGTGCCTCGAGAAGAATACAGGGACGTGGGATCGGCAGCTTGTAGAGATCGTGAAGTCGTGCAGTTTGTTCGGGCTTCAGCAGAGGGCAACGTCCGCTCTACTCGCGGCAGGGCTGTAGCGATGGCTCCCCGTGGCTTAGATCAGCTGGGACATCGCAGGTACCGGCACAGCGCGAGTGAGGAGGCATGGACGACGGGAAAGCGGCGAGTTAAGATCAGGCGCACAAGGGGTGACGCGGAATGTCGACAACGGCACAGGATCGTTTCTATTGTGAGGTGGTAAACGCGGAGGACCGGCAGATCACAACGGTAGTGTGCCACGGCCGTTTGGTGGCGGGCGATACGGAGGGATTACGGGACGCGGTTCACCCTCTGCTAGAAGGTGGCGGGCGCATTGCGATTGACTGCTCGGATCTGAAATACGTGGATTCGATGGGGCTAGGCGCGCTGGTGGCGTTGAAGGTCTCTTCGCTTCACAAGGGCTCCGGGACGGTGGAGTTCGTGAATCTGACGCCGCGGGTCAAGGAGTTGCTGAGGATCACGAAGTTGACGGAATACCTGGCGCGTCCGGATACGATCAATTACGGCGACTAGGATTTTGGAGCTTGCACTACCTGGGTAGGGTCCGGGGCCGGACCCTACCCTTTGTTTTGCACATAGGAGCGCGCTAGCGGGCGTAGCTACGGACCCACTCGGCGATGGTGCGGACGGCGATGCCGGACGGGCCTTTGGATTGGAAGGCTTTGTCGGTGTCAATCCAGGCAGTACCGGCGATATCGAGGTGGATCCAAGGGGTGTCGCCGACGAATTCCTTGAGGAACATGGCGGCAGTGATGGATCCGCCGTAGCGGCTGTTGCCGGTGTTCTGGATGTCAGCGATGGAACTTTTGATCTGGTCGCGGTAGTCGTCGGTGACGGGCATGCGCCAGAACTTTTCTCCGGTAGTGGGGAGTTGCGCGAGGAACTGGTCGGCGGTGGCGTCGTCGTTGCTGAAGAGACCGGCGGTGAGTTGGCCGAGCGCGATGCCAATGGCGCCGGTGAGGGTGGCGGCGTCGATGAGGCGGGTGGCGCCGAGTTGCTGGGCGTAGTGGAGGCCGTCGGCAAGGACGAGGCGGCCTTCGGCATCGGTGTTGAGGATTTCTATGGTCTTGCCGGACATGGCGGTGAGGACATCGCCGGGTTTGTAGGCGAGGCCGTCGGGCATATTCTCGGCGGAGCAGCAGACACACACGACGCGGACGGCGGGCTTGAGCAGGGCGATGGCGCGCATGGCGCCGAGCATGGAGGCGGCGCCGTGCATGTCGTACTTCATCTTGTCCATGTTGTCGGCGGGCTTGATGGAGATGCCGCCGGTATCGAAGGTGATGCCCTTGCCGACGAGGCCGAGGACAGGTGCGTTGGCAGGCGGGGGTGTTGGGGGCTCGTAGCGGAGAACGATGAGGGCGGGCGGTTCTGAGGAGCCCTGGGCTACGGCGAGGAAAGCGCCCATGCCGAGTTCTTTCAGCTTGTCGGTAGAGTGGACCTCGGCGGAGAGGCCGACTTCGGTGGCCATGGCTGCGGCGCGGCGGCCGAGTTCGGTGGGGGTGAGAACGTTGCCGGGTTCGTTGACGAGGGTGCGGGCGAAGTTTTGGGATTCGCCGAAGATGAAGCCTGCGTCGAAGCCGGCTTGCATGTCGGCGCGGTTCTTTGTGTCGCTCTCGTTGGCGATGACGGTGAGGTTGTGGATGGTGAGGTCTTTGCGGTCGGAGCGATAGAAGTCGATGTCGAAGTCGGCGAGGAGTGCGCCTTCGAGGAGGGCGCGGGCGGTGAGTTCACAGGGCAGGGAATCGAGGTGTTCGTCGGCGAGGGCGCGGTCTTCGGGGAAGCTGAAGGCGAGGTCATGGAGACCGCGAGGTTTGCAGAAGCGGACAGCAACGCCGGCGCCTTTGCGGACCTCGTGGGCAGTGAGGGAGGCGGCTTTCCCAAGGCCGACGATGAGGAGGCGTTCGGCCCGGAGATTGGCGGGGGCGTGAAGCAGGAGGGTCTCGTTGGCGGCGGCTTTGAACTCACCGGAGGTGAGCCAGGGAGCGGCCACGCCTGCGATGGCGTCAGAGGTGGTGAGGAGCGCGGGCGAGGGCAAAGCGTCTTTGGACGTGGCGATATCGACGGCGAAGACGGTGAGGAGGGGCGTGGCGAGGCCGGCGGGGTCCTGGAAGAGGAGCTTGGTGTTCACAAGGCTTATGGTAGCTGAGGTTGGCTATTGTCCGGCTCTTGAGGGAGGGGAATCCATAGCGTTTTCCGCTGTTTAAGGTCAGGTCAGTCGTTTCGAGATTGATCTGAACTACTCACGCTTTGTCATGCTTTATGCTTGCGAGGTATGGGACGGGCGCGCTTCTGGATACAAGCTGGAGCGGTGTTTTATCTCTTGTGGGTTTCTTCGGGCTTATGCCAGGCACCTACGGTTGAGCGGAAACCAAAAGCGATCCTTACGGATACCGCCCCAGCGCCTACGTCCCGGTTTCCTTCCAAGTGGTACCCGCCTCCAAGTCAGCAGGTTTATACACTCCTGCTGCAGCGTGATCATCCGTATGTAGCGCGGATGGTGACCACTTCAAGCTTTGTGGATCCCAAGACGGGGCAGACGAAGTCCGTTTCTCAGAGCACCGCCCAGATGAGGGATGGGCAGGGCCGGCGGCGAGAAGAAGCAGAGATGCCCCGACCGGACGACCAAGGCAGGACGGTGATGGCGCACGAGGTGTCGGTCCACGATCCGGTTTCGCATTGTGACTTCCGGTGGATCGAGCCGTGGGTGGTGACCGCTGCGGCAGGGGTGCAACCGGTAGCTTCGGTGACGTGTATGCCCCTTACCCTGCAATACACGATTCAGAACAACTGGCGTGGCGGCATGGTGGCGTTGCAGCAGCGGACGCGCGACCGTTTTTCCGAATACGTTACCGAGCCTCTCGGTCATCGCAGCATAGAGGGCCTGGATGCGGTGGGTACAAGGACAACTACAACAAGACTTGACATCGGCGGTCCGAAGGGCATCGTGGTGACCGAGGTGTGGTACTCGCCGGAAGTCGAAGAGTTGTTGAGTATGCGAATGACGGACACATCGGGTGAGCCCAAGACCGGTCTGCCGAACTACGAGTTAACCGGGTTTCGCCGTGAGGAACCGGATCCAGCACTGTTTTACCCGCCTCCGGGGTACAGGATCGACTCGACTTATCCGATCGCTCGTTGAGGATCAGCGGCGTTGGGAGCGGGCGATGGCTGCTTTGGTTTCGCGGTCGGCTTCTTTTTTGCGTTCGGTGGCGCGCTTGTCCCAGTCCTGTTTTCCTTTGGCGAGAGCGATCTCGCACTTTACGCGACCGTTCTTGAAGTAGAGCCGGGTGGGGATGAGGGTGTAGCCCTTTTGCTTGCTGGCTGCGGTGAGTTTTTCGATCTCGCGCTTGTGGAGCAGGAGCTTGCGGGTGCGGAGCTCTTCGTGGTTCATGGCATTGCCGTGCGAGAAGGCGCCGATGTGGGCGTTGAGGAGAAAGGCTTCGCCATCTTTGAGCAGGCCGTACGCGTCCTTGAGGTTGGCTTTGCCTTCGCGGATGGATTTGACTTCGGTGCCGCGGAGGGCGACGCCGGCTTCGAAGCGGTCTTCCAGGAAGTAGTTGAAGCTGGCGGAGCGGTTATAGGCCGCGTCGCGGGAGCCCATGGCTACGGGGTTGCGGTCCTTCGCCTTGACCGGGCTGGGCTTGGCGTTGGTGGGGACGGTCGGGTTGGAGAGGGAGCGGGGCATGGGTTCGGTTCGTGGGGGAGGGCGCGCGACGGGCGGGATTATTAACGTTCCGGTAATGGATGCTACCAGAGGGGGGCCGGCTGCACCGGAAGTTGTAGGCGGGATCGAAACGACGGGCGTCCCTGTCCGTCCAACAGCGCAGAGTCACTGTTTCCTTCACGGCGCAGGCCGTGGGGCGGGGTTGGGGCTGACCGGAGTAACCGGAAAGACACGCAAAAGGTAATAGCCCGAATGGTAGTATCTCGGTATCCCGACCTGTCGCTTCAAACCGCACAGCAAGAGACCGGCGCGCGCCGAAGGGGCTTCGGCCCGGTGAGAGTGCGGAGCCTGTTGACGGTGCTGGGCCTGGTTGCGGTGCGGCCCCAGAGTGGGCGGAATCTCCGGTGGGAGCGGGAGCGGCTTGCGGCAATGAAGCAACACGGAACGGTTTGGCACGGTACAGGGCTGGGATGGCGTGGGGGCTTCCGGGCCGTTTTGGCGTTGATGCTGTTCCTTGCGCTGGCAGGGACAGCGGCGCAGGCGCAGTCGGCGGGGGCGTGGAATAAGAAGGGGCAGCAGGCCGAGGTGCGTGAGGACTACGACGCAGCATTTGAGGCGTACCGTCAGGCGCACCTGAAGAATCCGAAAGATCTGCGGTATCGCGAGCGATTTGAGCGGCTGCGGTATACGGCGGCGAACCTGCATGTGGATCGTGGGCGGGTGTTGCGGCAGTCGGGCGATGTGACGGGCGCAATCAATGAATTTTCGCGGGCGCTGCAAATCGATCCGGGGAATGAAGCGGCGGCGCAGGAACTGCAGATTACGGAGCGCCCTCCAGCGGCGGCGGTGACGCCGGGGAAGACCGGTGCGATTGAGGGCAGTGTGGCGCCGGGGCAGACGCTGATTCCTGGCGTGGATGCGCCGACGCCGCGGCAGCAGGCAGTGCGCGAGGAGATCTCGTCGCTGGCGGCGCCGGTGCAGTTGCAGCCGGTGTCGAACGATCCGATTACGCTGCACATGGTGGAGGACACGAAGAACATCTACCAGGCGATCGGGAAGCTGGCGGGGATCAATACGATATTTGATCCGGAGTACACGTCGAAGCGGATCCAGGTGGACCTGACCAGTGTGCCGTTATTTGACGCTCTGCGGATTGTGGAGACGTTGAGCGGGACGTTCTGGAAGCCGGTGACGCAGAACACGATCTTTGTGGCGCAGAACAGCCGGCAGAAGCGCACCGATCTGGATGATCTCGCGGTGCAGACGTTTTATCTGACCAATGTGTCGCAGCAGAACGATGCGAACGAGATCCTGGTGGCGCTGCGCAATCTGCTGGATCCAACGGTGAAGCTGTACCTGGTGAATAGTCAGAATGCCATCGTGGTGCGGGCGACACCGGATCAACTGGTGTTGGCGGAGAAGCTGATCAATGACCTGGACCGGACACGGGCCGAGGTGATCATCGATGTAGCGGTTCTGGAAGTTAGCCGGGACAAAGTGCGCAATCTTGGAATCACGTTGCCGCAGAGCTTTGGGCTGACGCCACAGACGACGAATGCGAGTTCTACGTCGTCAACGACCAACACCGGTACCAGTACCGGAACGACCACGACGCCGACCACGACCTCGAACCTAACTCTGAATACGTTGGGAAACCTGAACGCCACGAACTTCGCCGTTTCGGTGACAGGTGGAACGGTAAATGCGTTGCTCACGGATGGCGACACGCGCATTCTGCAAAATCCCCGGATTCGGGCTACAGACGGTCAGCGGGCCCAGTTGAAGATCGGGTCGAAGATTCCGGTAGCTACAGGTTCCTACAGTTCGACGCTCTCTACGACGGCATCACTTGGCGTTCAAACGCAGTTCACCTACCTCGATGTCGGCGTGAACATCGATATAACACCGACTGTGCATTTTGACCGGGAAGTGTCGCTGAAGCTGATTGTCGAGATTTCGGCGCAACAGAATACGGTCACGATTTCGGGTGTTTCGGAGCCCATTATCTCGCAGCGTAAGGCAGAGCAGACGATTCAGTTGAAGGACGGTGAACCCTCCATTCTTGCTGGCCTTTTGCAGAAGCAGGACACGCGCAGCGTTAGTGGAACGCCTGGCCTGGGCGAGATTCCATTGTTGAAGTATTTCTTCTCGAGCCAATCACGAGAGCAGCAGTCGGACGAGATTGTGTTCCTGCTGATTCCGCACATTGTGCGGGAGTCGCTGGTGACGGCGGATAATACGCGGCCGATTTACACGGGTACGAGCAATTCTGTGGAGCTGATCCGTCGTAAACCGGACGGGCGTGCGGCGGGGAGCGGGTACGTGGAGAACACGGCGGCTCCGTCGACGTCTGCGGCGAATGCGGCGAACTCGATGCTGAATGTGATTGGGAGTGCGGACAAGCCACCGGAGCGGCCTACTGCGCCGGCGACCGCGCCGGGTGCGCCGGTGACGAACATTCCGGCTGCGGCGAACCAGACGCCGGTGAACCTGAGTGTATCCCCGTCTTCCGCGTCGCAGAGTGTGGGATCGACGTTCCAGGTCCAGGTGATGGCGGCCAATGCCAAGGATCTGTTCGAGGTGCCGTTGCAGATGAAGTTCGATCCGCGGGTGTTGAGCCTGGTGAATGTGGATTCGGGCGACTTCCTGGGCAAGGATGG
>CAZZWG010000062.1:0-6055 GCA_964657685.1 Verrucomicrobia bacterium Tous-C9LFEB
TCTTCAACACCTCTCGAAGCGCCCCCAGCAACGCCCCGGAAGCCGTCCGCTCCTCCAATACCCGCTCCACGTCCACCCTCCCCCCTCGTGCCAACGCCAGGGAAGCCCGCTCTCCACACGTATCCACCAACAACACCGCCCCATCACCGACCACACACCCTCCATCTCCACCACCTACAACCTACAGCCATCCCTATCCCCGCATCTCACCCCATGTGTCGAACCACCTTCTCATCCAAGTCGACTCCACCCCCGTCCGCCTCTTCGCCCAGGAGCCCAAACCCGCGCCCGGCGGCAACACCCACCCCGCCATCGTCCTCCTCCACGGTGCCGGCGGCAACCTCGACTTCTGGACCTCCCGCCTCGGCCCCTATCTCCACCAGGCCAACGTAGCCCTCTACGCCCCGCACTACTTCGATCGCACCGGAACCACCTACGCCGACCTACCCACCATCGAAAGCGGCGTCAACACCCCCGCCTGGCTAGCCGTCGCCGACGAAGCCATCCGCTTCGCCTCCACCCGCCCCAACGTCGACCCCACCCGCATCGTCCTCGCCGGCATCTCCCTCGGCGCCTTCCTCTCCCTCGCTCTCGCCGCCCAACTCTCCGCCTCGTCCGACCCCGCGCAACAAACCCGCCTCCGCGCCCTCATCGACATCTCCGGCGGCCTCATCGAACCCTACGCCTCCCAGGCCACCTCCCGCTTCCCTCCCACCCTCATCCTCCACGGCGCCACCGACAACATCGTCCCCGCCACCCACGCCCACCAACTCGACAACCACCTCACCCAACTCGACGTAGCCCACCGCACCGAAATCCTCCCAGACGAAGGTCATTGGTTCTCCTCCGCTGCGTTTCCCCGCATCCTCCTCTCAGTAGCCAACTTCCTCGGTGACCACCTCCAAAGCCCGGCGACCCCCGAACGCGCCATGTAACGCGGCGAACACGCCTGAGTTCGCCCGAGTTTCGAGCCCCTCGCCTCGCCATCTTGCACATTATCCGGACGTCACTGACGGTCACATCGCTCGTGTCCGACTGAGGTGGTTGCGCCCCTACCGGACAAACCTCGCCAGCAACCGGATAAACGCAGTCTGGTACGACACAGAGGGCTCAGTCACCTCCCACGAATCGATCGGCCAGCTGTCGCTGAAGTCGGCGTAGGACTTCTCTGCCGGTTGACCCGTCGGCGGGGAAGGTGGCGCCTGCCCGCAGCGGGGGCTGAGGTCCGGGCATCCCTTTGCCCAGTTGTAGTGCGGGTTCGGCCCACCCACAAGGTACCCGGGCGGCGGACCCACTTTGGAACGGCTTACGCTCTCCCACACAGGGCTGCCATGCGCAAACCAGGTGTGGTAAAAACTGTCCACCGCGTTGCTCGCACCCCACGCCTTCATATTGGACAGATACACCTTGCCGAGCGGATTGACACCGTCAAGGTAGTGCAGGTAGTCCGCCGCGGCGCTCATAGCCTCCGCCTTGCTATGGCCGCTCAACCCATAAAGTGCCTCATCACCAAAGATGTCGCCATGGTCGGACTTGGTCGCGTTGCTGCCCCACGTATAAGCGGAAACATGTGCCCGGTAAGGGTCGCTCTCGGCAGCCCGCCAACCGTCGTTCTCAAACCCTCGCGCAAACGTCGCCTTGATCGCACCGGACGCCGAAGGCGTCGCACCAGGGAGGCTCGCGTAATACACCAGGGGAGCGGTCTGCACGTAGTCGAAATCCAGCGTGTGCTCTTCCGTGAAGATGTGATTCTCGCGATAGTGCGCGTCCACGTAGTCGCGGTATGCCGTCTCGCCGGTCAGGTCGAAAAGGTACACGGCAGCGGCAAGGGCGCCCATCGAGCGTCCGTAGTCGTCCACCTCCTGCTGCCCCGCCGCAACCCCTTCGGAGTGATCTCGTGGATCATTGTTGTAGAAGAGCACGTGCGGATGCGCCTGCGCCCACACCCAGGCCCGCACAGCTCGCTTACGCAGATCATCGGCAAACGGTTTCAGCGCTGGGAACTGCCCATAGGTCTTCGCCGCATACGCAAAGGCCTCAGCACCCCCATACGTCGAAGACGTTGTCGCCGGGCCATAAAAGCTGGGCCCCGTCGCCGCCGATGCCGGGCTTCCGGACGCGGATCCGACGACCGAGAGCAGCGAGCCATCCGCATTCTGCATACGCCGCAGCCACTCAACCTCCCACTTCACTTCGTCCAGCAAATCAGGAAGGCCGTTGCCCGATTCCGGAATACCAAAATCATCGGTAAAAGCCGTCGGACTCTCGTGATACGCATGAAGCAGGCCCACCACATAGTCGCCGCTCCATCGCGTATACCGGTTGAAGTCTCCGGCGTCATACCATCCGCCGTGCAGATCACGCGCCGTGCCCTTATCGCCCTTGGCGCTGTACAGCCTGGCCTCAGCATCCTGCCCAGGCCCCAAATGGCTCGCCGCATCCGCCCAGCCCGCGCCGGCATACCGCGCCTCCTTGGCAAACCCGGCCCGCTGGTAATAAAGCATGCGCACAGCCTGCACCAGCACCGGCTTATAAAGATTCGGCGCCACCAAAAACGCAACGGACTCGTAGCCCACTTGCTTGTCCCGAATCACATAACGGCCCGGCACAACCACACCCGAAAAGTCAAACTGCCACGCGCGGTCACCCGACGATGGATCCACCGCGCCCTCGTGCCACGCAGCCGGCGTTCCCTCGAACACAACTGCGTCCGTCCCCGCATTCACAACCTGGTACACCTTTCCCGGCGCAAAGTGCCCTTTGCTATCGAACCCAGCCACTGGATCCCGGATCACCGCAACCTTCCTTGCGTCCGGCAAGTAACCAAACTGATCCACAACGATGAAGGGCGTCGGCGAGGCTCGGCCTGGAGAAGTGCCCTCCGCCTGAACGGAAAAGCTCACAGAAAAACCCGCAGCAGCTATTGACAACACCAGCAACCTCTTCAACATGACCCGACCAGCCCTCGCGATAAATCCTTGATCCCGAATGCGCCGCAACAACGCCGCAGCCTCAGCACAAGTGGCATTCGGAACGTTACCTGCCATCCTAAGCGCAACCCCGCAACTCCTACCCGTAATACATCGCGATCCTCTCTTCACCAGTAGCCCCGGCCGGAAGCCCCCGCCCCGATAAGCCAATGACGGCCGCTACCCTCCCATCTTGGCACCCGGCCACGAGAAAGGCCGGAGCAACAGCTCCGGCCTCCACCACGCGACCTTCTCGGCAGCGTTCCTCAGCACTCCTGCCTCGGCAGACTACGCCACCTCAGCCAGCACCTCTTCCCGGATCTCCTCATCCATCACAGCCTCCCGCGGCGTCTTCGGCAACGCCACATTCAGCACATCCTCGATCCGCGAGGCATAGTGAATTGTCACGCCCTCGATCTGGTCCGGAAGCAGATCCTCTTCCACATTCGACTTCACGTCGATTGGAAGAATCACATCCCGAACCCCGGCCCGCTTGGCCGCCAGGAACTTCTCCTTGATTCCACCAACCGGCAAAACATTGCCGCTCAGCGTAATCTCACCCGTCATCGCCAGCAAAGGCCGCACCGGTGTATCCGTCAGCAGGCTCACAATCGCCGTAGCCATTGTGACACCCGCACTTGGACCGTCCTTCGGGATCGCCCCAGCCGGCACGTGAATGTGCAGATCGATATCCTTCAGCACATCCTCATCCAGCCCCAGGCTCACCGCATTCGAGCGAACCCACGTAAGCGCCGCCTGCGTAGACTCCTTCATCACATCACCCAACTGCCCGGTAATCGAGAAGTTGCCCTTGCCCTTCATCCGGTTGGCCTCGATGAACAACACATCGCCACCCACCGGCGTCCACGCCAGACCCACAGCCACACCAGGCCGCTTCGTCCGCTCCGCAATCTCGGTATCGACACGCACCTTGATGCCACCCAGAAAGTCCTTCACAACCTCCGGCGTCACCACCAGCTTGTCGCCGTTCTCCGGGTGCATTGAGCCCTCCGCCACGCGCCGCGCTGTTTTGCGCGCCACCGTGCCGATAAGCTGCTCCAGCTTGCGAACGCCGGCCTCCCGCGTATGGTGCCGGGCAATAAAGCCCACACTCTCCGTAGGAATCTCCAGCACGCCCTCGCTCAGACCGTTCTCCTTGATCTGCCGTGGAATCAGGTACTTCTCCGCAATCGCAACCTTCTCGCCCTCGGTGTAACCCGTCAGCTCGATGATCTCCATGCGATCCAGCAGCGGCCCAGGTATGGTGTCCAACTGGTTCGCCGTGCAGATAAACAACACCTTGCTCAAATCAAACGGCTGATCCAGGTAGTTGTCCCGGAACGTATTGTTCTGCTCCGGATCCAACGTCTCCAGCAACGCACTCGCAGGATCGCCCCGGAAGTCACGTCCCAGCTTGTCGATCTCATCCAGCATGAACACCGGGTCATTCACCTCAACCCGCTTCAGATGCTGAATGATCTGCCCCGGCAAAGCGCCGATGTACGTCCGACGGTGCCCACGAATCTCAGCCTCGTCATGCATACCACCCAGCGAGATCCGGCTAAACTTCCGGTCCAAAGCCTTCGCAATCGAACGCCCCAGCGAGGTCTTCCCCACACCCGGAGGCCCCACAAAGCAAAGAATCGGCCCCTTCATATCCGGCTTCAACCGCCGCACACTCAGGTAGTCCAGAATGCGGTCCTTCACCTTGGTCAGCCCGTAGTGATCCGCATCCAGCACCTCCTTCGCCTTGTTGATATCAACCGCACCCGCAGAGCTCTTGCCCCACGGCAACACCGCCAGCCACTCCACATAATTTCGCGTCAGGGAATAATCCGCAGCAGCCGGGTTCATCCGGCTAAGCCGCCCCAGCTCCTTCAACGCATCCTTCTTCGTCTCCTCAGGCATGCCCGCGCCTTCGATCTTCTCGCGCAGCTCCTGGATGTCCTTCTGCGTGTCGTCCTGGTCGCCCAGCTCCTTCTGGATCGCCTTCATCTGCTCGCGAAGGTAGTAATCCCGCTGCGACTGCTGCACAGAATCCTGCACCTCGCTCTGGATCTTGTTGCGCAACTGCTGCACCTCAAGCTCCTTCGCCAACTGCGAAGTCAAACGCTCCAGCCGGGCCTTCGTGTCCGGCATCTCCAGCAGTTCCTGCTTCTCCCCCGTCGTCAAAAACGGCAGGTTAGACGCTACAAAATCCGCCAAACGCGCCGGATCTTCAATATTCAACGCAATCGTCTGCAAATCATCCGACAGCGTCGACGAAGAGCTCACCACCTCCTGAAACTGGCTCAGCACATTCCGTTGCAAAGCCTCCATCTCCGGCGAGGGCTCTGCTGTCTCCTCCGCAATCGTCTCTGCCTCCGCTGACAAAAACGGCTGCGCCTGCGTAAACGCCCCCAAACGCACACGCTCCGTACCTTCGGTGAACACAAACAGGCTCTGGTTCGGCATCTTCACGACCTTGTGTACCGTCGCCCGCGTCCCCACACCGTACAGATCGCCGCCTTCCGGCGCATCCTGCCGCGCGTCCCGCTGCGCCACCACCAGAATCGTCTTATCCTCGCCCAACGACTGGATCAACTGGATAGAACTCTCCCGCCCTACCGTCAACGGCAGCACTTGGTGTGGAAAAAGCACAGTCTCCCGCACCGGCAACACCGGATACGTATGCCCTTTCCCCTCACCCGCAGGCCGCCCCACGGTCGGCTTGATCACGCTTACAAATTCATTTGCCATTATGTTGAGCGCCTTTCACTCAAGTTACATGCATAGGATGCACTATAGCCCCGGAGGTCGCAATCCCCAAACCCAACGTCCTCCTCCTTGGATGGTCTGCGCCGAAAAGCCGCCAAGTCTCTCCTTCATGCAGTCAACGCCCCCACCCTCCCTCCACCACGTAACCCCCAACGTTCCCTTCAACCCAGAGCCCTGACCGAAATACCTATCCCGGTCATTGCTCCCGGCATCCCTTCCGTCTACCCTAGACACAGCGCGGAAGTGGTGAAATGGCAGACACGCAGGTCTTAGAAGCCTGTGCCGTAAGGCGTGAGGGTTCGAGTCCCTCCTTCCGCACCACCCTCCCC
>CAZZWG010000062.1:6155-15200 GCA_964657685.1 Verrucomicrobia bacterium Tous-C9LFEB
GCCCGCCGTGCCAAGCCCACCAGCTAGCCTATTCTCCTGGAGCCGGCGCACTTCTCCCCACACGCTCCGACGCGTCCCCCAGGCTATCGGCCGTGCGCCTTGCCGGAAACATGCGAGGCGGAGACCTGAGACAGCGCGGCCTGCACCGCGGGAGCTAGGTCTTCTCCACTGCCGTGGGTGGCGTCGCCCCCGCTGATCACCTGTTGCTTGTCCTGGGTGACTACAAGCAAAGTAGGGGTCCAGCCAAGGTGAAGCTTTTTGCCTAACTCGGTGTCGGCGCTCACCTGTTTCGCCAGGGAGCCATCCGGGTCGAAGAGCATGGGCACCGGCTTGCCGTGCTGGGTGAGCCAGGTCTGCGTAAAACGCTGCAGATCGTCAAGGCTGGCAATCGACATCTGGGCGTGAAAGAGGTCGCCCCGGAACATCTCACCAGCGTCGCGGCCGTACTTCGCTTGAACGTACCGGGCATCAACCGCGCCCTGGAATGTCCAGACATGACTCCGAATCGGGGCGTCATAGCGGATCAGGGGCACGTGGTACTGGCGGGAAACGGCAAGCTCGATGGGGTGGGCGGCCGCGCAGTGCGGGCAGCCCAGGTCCTCAAAAACAATGATCGCAACTTTGGCGCCGGGAGGTGGTTTCAGAATCGCCAGATTCTGCAGCTGCCCCGGGAACGATTGCGCGGTCGGAAACTGGGCCCAAGATGCAAAGGGGAGGAGCCAGAGCGAGAAGGCGAGGACGGCCGGGGCTAGAAGCGACTTGCGAATCATAAAGTGAAATCGGGTAAGTGCTGGTGCGCTGGGCGGCAAGACAGAAACAAACAACCACCCAGCGCAGATTCCTTCAAAAGCCACAGAAGCCAGGTCCTCTGCGCGGGTAGCTGGCTGGCTAGTGCGCGCCGACCAGTTCGTTGGTCTCGCCAAAGGGCTCGATCTGGATAAGGGGATGTTCCACGCGGGCTCCCCCCAGGTAGTCCTCGAACTCTGAGCGGAATTTCTTAATGAAGCCGAGCGTCGGCATCGCCGCAGCATCACCAAGCGGGCAAAACGTACGGCCCATCATGTTTTCAGCCAGGTACTGAATATTGTCGATGTCCTTCTTCGTGCCGGCACCGGCATGGAAGCGGGTGAGGGTCTTCTTCAGCCAGTCAGTGCCTTCACGGCAGGGAATGCACCAGCCGCAGGATTCATGCTGGTAAAACTTGATGGTCCTCAAAGCGAATTCCACAATGCTCACGGATTCGTCCAGAACGACCACGCCGGCGGAGCCCAACATCGTGCCCGCTTTCGCCATCTGGTCAAAGTCCATGCCTACATCAATCTCGTCGGCCTTGAGCACCGGGCAGGAACTGCCCCCAGGAACAACCGCCTTGAGTTTCTTCCCGTCCTTGATGCCGCCGGCTACGTCGTAGATTGCCTTACGCAGAGAGTAGCCCATCGGAAGTTCGTAGACGCCAGGGCGCTCCACATGGCCCGAAATACCGAAAAGCCGCGTGCCACCATTACGTTCAGATCCAAGCTTGGCGTACTCGGCGCCGCCCATGAGAAGAATGTGGGGAGCATTGGCGATGGTCTCTGCATTGTTGATGACAGTGGGACCGCCGTAGAGCCCAACCACCGCCGGAAATGGCGGCTTGATGCGGGGGACGCCGCGTTTGCCTTCGAGTGACTCCATCAGGGCAGACTCTTCGCCAACCTCGTAGGCGCCTGCGCCGGTCTGGGTGACGATGTCGAAGTCGACTCCTTCGCGGCCGAAGATGTTCTTGCCCAGGAAGCCTTTGGCGTAAGCGTCCGCCACGGCCTTCTCAACAATCTCCAGCAGATAGCGGTACTCACCGCGGAGATAAATGAAACCCATCTTGGCGCCGATGGCCAGGCCGGCAATCATCGTGCCCTCCACAATGGCGTGAGGGTCATGAAGAAAAATCACGTGATCCTTGCACGTGCCGGGCTCGGATTCATCGCCGTTGACAAGAACGTACTTCGGCTTTTCGGACTGCTTGGGGACGAAGCTCCACTTCATACCGGTCGGGAAGCCCGCGCCGCCACGGCCACGGAGGCCGGAGGCCTTCATCTCGTTAATGATGCCCTCAGGGCCGAGATCCATAGCCTTCTGTACGGCCTTGTAGCCGTCCAGCTCGAGGTAGCGATCAATATTGGCGGCGCCCTGGCCGAAGCGGCGCTTGAGGACGATAACCTCGTCGGGGTGGGAAACCATGTTGGGCATTAGTTTGCGTCCTTTACGCGGCCTTCCGCGTAGTCGGCTAGGATCTTGTCGACCTTCGCGGGGGTGAGGTCTTCATGGAAGTCGTAGTTGACCTGCATCGCCGGCGCCCAGCAGCACGCCCCAATGCACTCGACTTCCTCCAGGGAGAAGAGGCCGTCCTTCGTCACGCCTTTGTGCTGGATGCCGAGGTGTTCCTTGCAGTGATCGAGGATTTCGTAGCCGCCGCGGAGCATGCAGCTGATGTTTGTGCAGACCTGCACGTTGAACTTGCCGGCAGGTTTGGTGCGCAGCATGGAGTAGTAGCTGAGGACGTTGCGGACGTCCAACTCAAGGAGGTCGAGGCGCTGGGCGATCTCGGCGACAACCCCGTCGGAGACATAGCCGACCTCATCCTGGGCATACAGGAGCATCGGGATAAGAGCAGAGCGCTGGACCGGGTAGAGGGTGACGAGGTGGTCGAAGCGGGAAGCGAGCTCGGGGGAGAAGATCGTGTTGGCGATCGCGGCCATGCTCCCATCTTACGGCAGGGTGCGGGGTGTGTTGCGGCTGGCGTGGGTGGGTTGTTGGGGTGGCGAACGGCGCGTGCTGTCTTTGCGCTGTGGCGAAGCGGCCGCTAGTTGGCGGCAAGCAGTTCGCCGGCTTCAGACTGGAGCTTCTTTCGGGTGCTCTCTAAGACGTGTTGAACCTGGGCGCGAGCCGGTTCAGTCGTGCCTGGCGTGTCAAGATACGTCTGGAGCTCGACAACGGCCTCGGCTTTACGGTTAGCGAGCTGGAAAGCGTTGGCGCGCAGAAGATGGGTGTCGGCGCAAGCGGCCGGGGCAGCGGCAAGGGCGAGTTCACTGTAGTGGAGGGCGGCAGCGGCGTTCCCGAGACCGACTTCGGCGCGCGTGCGCTCGAACGCCCACTGCCAACGCGCCGCGTCCAGGCCGTGGATGCGTTCGCTCTCGGCGATGGCGTCGGTGTAGCGATGAAGGCCCGTTAGGGCGCTGGTAAGAATGATGCCTGACCAGGGGATGTCAGGGTCGATCAGCCGGGCCTGGGCGATGCTGGCGATCGCTGCGGTGTATTGACGGTTCACAACCTGGTTGGCGGCACGGAGAATATAGACGTCTGCGAAGTTGGGTGCGGCTTTGAGTGCAAGTTCGGTTTCGCGGTCGAAAAGGTCAGCGTTGCCGGTCTCACTGGCCTGGCGCGCTTTGGCGAAGTGCGTCCAGGCCTTGGAGGGGATCTGGAGCGCGGCGACCGAGATCGCGGATCTGGACTGGCGCTGGGCGACCTGACGGAGTTGATCCAGGCAGCCCTGGGCAGATGCGGCGGGGCGCACAGCAAGGGTGACAGCGAGCAAGCTCAGAAGACACAGGACGCGGCAGCGGGAGGGAGACAAAGGCGTTTGACCTCGACGCCCCATCCTTCTCCCCGGGGATGGTGAATGGCGATCCCACGCGGGTGTTAGGTGCCCAAACAATAGGTGTTCGCAGAACGCTAAAGTTCTTCGCAGAAATGCCGATTAGAGGTGGTACAGGTGGTCAGCACCGTAAACAAGGCCAAGGGTAAGAGCGGCGATGACAACCTCGCCAATGGCGCCGACCAGAAAGGGCCGTAAACCCTGTTTGCTCAGATCTTTAAAGCTCGTGCGGAGGCCGACGCCCGCAAAGGTGAGAAGAAACGCCCAGCGGGAGAGATTCCCGAGAGCAAGAAGTTCGGGCTTGGAGAAGGCGCCGGCAGTGGCGAGCGTGGAGATCAGGAGGAAGCCAAGAACGAACTTGGGAAACTTGTTCCACAGAAAGGCAGCTTTGTTGCCGGTGACGCCCTTTGCCTGGCCCTTGGAGGCCCAGTACAGGGCATAGCCGAGGACCACAAACCCGATCAGCGCATTGCGGCAGGTCTTGGTCAGAATGGCGATCTTACCCGCCGCGTCGGAGTAGAGCGCACCGGCAGCAGCCGTTTCTGCGGTGTTATCAACGGCAAGGCCCGTCCACACACCGTAGGCGTGATCGCTCATGTGCAACGCGTGGCCAATCAGGGGAAAGACAACCAGGGAAATAGCACCGAGCGCGAGAATGGCGGCAATGGCGAAGCTGGAATCCTCTTCGTCGGCCTCAATGGCGCCCTGGGTGGCAATGATGGCCGACACACCGCAAACCGAGGAGCCGACGGCGAGCAGCGTGACGAGCTTCGGCGAGAGTTTAAAGCGGCGGCCCAGGAGGGTCATGAAGGTAAGCGCGCCGGCGATTTCAAGGAAGACAAGGAAAAGGGAGATGCCGCCAAGCCGGGCAATGTCGCCCAGGATGAAACGCGCGCCCAGCAGGACAATACCCGCTTTAAGCCAAAACTCATAGGTAGCCACGCCGCGACGGAAGAGAGCGGGGAGGCCAACCGTATTGGAAATAAGCAGGCCGATGAGGATGGCCCAGAGAACGTACTCGATGTTCGGAAGGATGAGATGGTGGGCCTTGCCGTAGCGGGCGATGGCCTGCTCGATGAACTTGCCGGCGTAGCCGACGACGGCCAGCAGCCCGATCCCCGGAAGAAGCCCGACGAGGTCCGAGAGCTTGCCGGGGTTGGTGAGTTGCGGCAGAACAACGGCTTCTTCGGCCAGGGCGACGGAGTTGACTGAGGACATGGTGAGGGCTCCGGAATTACCAGGGGACAAACTTGAGGAGATGGAAGCGGACAAGGGCGGCGAGGGCGAGAGAAAGAAGCACGGCCCAGGTGTCGGGCGAGAGACGGCGTGGCGTTGCCGGCATGGGAATTCCTTGGGTGAATGTAAGGGGCTGCCAAATCAGTCGGCGCAAGATGCGCCTGGGCAGCTTGAAATGAGATTTGAATCAGGAAGGGGCGTTTAGTTGAGGCAGAGAAGGCGACAACAGCAGCCGAGGGGCATGGGCCAACAAAGCGCGAGTTGGTTTGTGGCGCACATGCGTTGGTATAGAGATACCACAAGCCTGCGCAAGGATTCGAGAATTTAGAAAATACGCTGGCCAGGCTCAGCGGCCCAGCGTCTTGGGCAGCTCAGCCTATGCCTTGGACCGGAGGCGATCGAACAAAGCCGATCGCTACTTGCAATAGCCGCTCGAGGAGTTCATCGCCCGCGTGGGCCCCCGGCGTGGACCGGACCTCGGCACCCTTATCGCCAGGCATGGACCACGTCGAACCACGGAGCAGGTTTCAGGCAGTTATCAGCAGTTCGCGGGCGAAGCGTTCGGCGGCGACGTCCATCTCCTCGGGGGCGTTCGGGGGGAGGGTAACGGTGCCGTCTTCGTTCAGGTGGAAAGGCTGGGACGGCTTCTCGGAGGCTTCCAGGGAGGTGGGTGTGAAACGGAGCCATCGAGGGCCGACGCGCAGGGTAATCTCGGCAGCGGACACCTCCACCACGGCATGTTGGGGCGCGTTGAGGCCGTGGGCAGCGGCGTAAGAGCGCAGAAGGGACGCCCAGGACGTCCAGAGTTCGGTATGGAGATTGGCTTGCATCGCTACTTTGGGGTGAGTGTGGATCGCGTGAGGTGCGCGTCATAGTTGCGGTTGAAGCGAAGGATAGCTGCCCATTCGCCGTAATGGTTGGCTTGCCAGACCACCTCCCCGCCTAACTGCACGGCAATCTGGACCGGCGTGAGGTCGAGGTCGGCCGCATAGCGGCGCCCCCGCCAGGAGGTGGGGTGCGTAAGAAGGAAGCGACGGAAAGCCGGGGAGGTGTAGTGCGTGGTGAAAACCAGTGCGGTGTCAAAGTTTCCCGGGGTGGCGGCGGCCTTGGCGAGCTCAGGGACGGTAAAGTTCTCGATCGACACCACGCGGAAGGTGTGGCTGGTGTAGCCGAGTTCAGGGCGGGTAAGGTCGGCGGCAACGGGCCAGGCAGTCAGGACGGTAGCGTCCGGGAAGTGTTGATTAAGGAAGTCGATGGCCTGTTGTTGCACGACGATCATGTCACGGTAAGTCAGATTGTCTTCGGGGGCGAAGAAAGTGTCTGGATTCAGCCAGAGGGCGCTCAGAAAGGCAGCCCCGGTGAGCGTCGCCAGCAAAGGCCACCAGGAAGTGCGGTCACGCCAGACGGCGACGCACAGCAAAAGCAGAAGCGGGTACATGGGCAGCAGATACCGCGTGAGGAGCGCACCCCCCAGGACAGAGAAGGCGAGCAGGTTCGCGGCGGTAAGGATCGCGATGGCGCGCGTTACCGGCGCGGGAAGGCCAAGGAGCTGGGCTCCTTCCTTACGGCGACGGACAGAAGGCAAGAGGAGGCAGGCGGCAGCGAGAGCAAGGGGAAGCCACAAGTTCCGTTGCCAGAAAAGGTGAACGAAGCGTATGCGGAGGGCGTAAAGAAAGTGCGCAAGGGTGAAGTTGGCGGTGGCGTTGTAGCGAAGAAAAACAGGATTGCCGAAGATAAAGCCTGTTTTCGCATAGTGAAAGGCGTACCAGGCGGCGAGGACAGGAAACGGGACAGCGAGGGCAATGGCCCAGTGGAAAGAAGCTCGCACGGAGCCTGAGCGGTTGCGGAGGGCGGTACAAAGTGCCAGGAGGAGGAGCACCGCGGGGTAAATGACGGCGGTCTCTTTAGCCAGAACGGAGAGGGAGAAAAGTGTAGACGTCCAGGCAAGGCGTCGAAGGGAGCTAAAGTTCCCCGCGGAAGTGCCGATAAGTTCCGGGGAGGAAAGAAACAGCGTGAGAGCGGCGAGGGTGAATGCGGCGGCAAAGATATCAGCATGGGCCAGGCTGCTTTGCGCGAACCAGATAGGGTAAATCGCTGTAAGCAGACCCAGAACAAGCCCTGTGGCCGGACTCAGGAGACGCTCGCCCAGAAGAAACACCGAGGTAAGGGCGGCGCCGGCGAAGGCGCAGGCCGTGAGCCGGGTGACCAGGATGTGAACGCCAAAGATGTGCCAGAGAGTGCCCAGGAGGATGTTCGGGAGGGGAGGATGGGCGTTGCTGAAGACCGGGATAAGGGTGCCGGAACGATAGAAGTCGAGCGCAGCAGGAACGTAGTACCCGCCCTCATCCCAGAAGTACGGAAGGGGGAGAAGAGTGACGTGTGTGAGGGCAACAAAGAGGAAAGCAAGAAGTAAGAAGACGGCAGGACGTCGCCACACACGGCTCGGCGCGAGGGTTACCTTCTGCCTTGTCCAAGGCGAGCTGTCAGTGGAGGTTTCAGACGCTCGGGGAGGAAGCATTGCATTGACTCTACAGAGCTTTGGAAGGAACAAGAGCTTCGGCCTCGGTCATCGGCGTAATTTCGTCACGGATTTCACCGCGGAAAAGCTGGCCAGGATTTACCTCGCGAACACGCCTGTCTGCCTGACTAGGATACGAATCAATCTAATCGGTAACGCCAGCGAACCCCAAAAGCGGACACACCACGAACGCGTAGCCGGGCTAGCGACCGTCGACCTCCTGCTACCGCTTCTCACATCCCGGCGCACCAAGGATCGCAACCGCCGTCCACCGCGGATTCGGATTCAGAGGCAGCGCCCCCGTCCCAAAACCTGTCCTCCAGGAGAGCAGGCTTAAGGACGGAGAACGACGGCCGGCAGAGCCATCATCCATCGCTCCCGGCGCAAACAAGGTTGGACCAGAGAGAGTCGCGCCCCTGCCTGAACTGCTTAGTAGCGACAAGCCGGGACCATCTACTGGACGGGCCGAGGTCCAGGTGCGGAGCCCGACGCGTTTGCGGGCTTAGGACTGTCAAGGGAGATGGTGCCGAAGTTCGCCTCGTATTGGGCAAGGTTCTGGCCGAGAAGGGAGAAGAGCGCCTTCGCCTGCTGCGGGCTAAGGTAAATGCCCTGGAAGTTTTCGATTTCAATGGCATCAGCAGCAGTCTGGTTCAGGGTGCCGAAGACAAGCGCGAAGTCCCAGACCGAAGGGCGAATCTGAACGCTGTTGGCGTAACCGGTGCGGTAGTCAGGAGATTTCGTGAGGGTAATGCGGGGTTCCGGGTTCGGTGATGTGGGTGTAGTGCTCATGGGATCCTTGCGGTTGAAGTAACGCGCTTGTGGGCGTGCTCGTAAAGTTCAGGCTGAAAGGGCGGTGCGTTCCACAAGCATTTGTGCGCTCGCCGCCCAAGGTGTCTAGGGCGCGGACAGCCCCTGGAAGCAGGAGGCAGAAAGCATTGCATCCTGCCCGTAATAGAGTACCGCGCTCAGGTCAGGGCGCGACACCTCGCCGCATCTTGCATCCCACCTCGGCCTTTCAGCGCCAACACGGGAGCAGCCCCAGGACCCCCGCCATCCTCTCAGGCCCAGGGAGAACGACCAACCCTCTTCCCGCGTCATCGCCCAATCCTGACGTCCTTAGCCTCCGCGCCGACATCCTCTCACGACCGAAACACCCACCATCGATATTCCCCAAAGCGCCTGGCGTCGGCCGGACCACCGCAGACTCACAGCCCGGCGTCCAAACCAGAGTGCGCCATCTCCCTGCATCCCCCACCAAAATGCCTCTAGCTCCACCCCCAAAAACCACTCTCCTCCTCGCCCTCGCCATCACCCTAACCGGCTGCACCAAACACCCCGGCGCCCCCACCATCACCTCTTCTGGCCGCTTCATAGACCCCTCCTGGCTAACCGCCACCCAATCCTGCTATCCCGACCTAACCAAAAACGGCTACACCTCCGCCGACATCCAAAAGAACCTAGCCAACACCACAGACCTCCACAACGCCTTCCCCGTCTACGCCGCCCAACCCCACGCCGCCCTCGACGACATCCTCGCCAAACCCCTCACCACCGGCCCCGACCCCGACATCACCCAGCTCGCCCACTCCCCCTACCCCATCCTCACCCGCGGCCAGGCCGCCGCCGGCACCGCCCCCGCCATGGCCGTTGTTCAGAACAC
>CAZZWG010000063.1:0-15121 GCA_964657685.1 Verrucomicrobia bacterium Tous-C9LFEB
GCACCTCCCCCAAAGCCTCCACCAGGCTCGCAATCAACGCCTTCGCCTCCGGAAACCCGGGCGCCGGACTCATGATCGGCGGCAACATCACAAAAGCCCCTTCCACCCCACGAAGAGCTCCGGCAACCGCCTTCCCATCCCCCAGGTCGCCCTGAAGAACTTCAACCCCCTCGTCAACCCACGCAGCCGCTCGCTGGGGGTCGCGCACCAGCGCCCTTACTTTCTGTCCATTCGCCAACAAGTGCCGCGCCGTCGCTCCACCCACATGCCCCGTAATACCCGCAACGAAATACATATGCCCCTCCGTATGCCATTCACCAACAGACAGAATCCTAATCTGCGCAAGGGAACAAAACACCCTGAACATCTTTGAGCCGTTCCATCGACTCCATAGCCCTTCAACGACGAAGGCACCAGTCCCGCTGGCGCCTTGCAAGACCGTCGAACACCACAACGAAGCCTGCCCTCTCGACTCGGCGCTATGAGGCCGCGAACGTCGAGCAAAGCCCCGAAGTCTCTAATTCGTCAAAATCCGCGGCCCATCCTTCGTAATCGCCACCGTATGCTCAAAATGAGCACTCAAACTCCCATCCACCGTAATCGCCGTCCACCCATCCTCCAGCACCTTCACCTCGGCCGACCCCATATTGATCATCGGCTCAATCGCCAGCACCATCCCAGGCTTCAACCGCGGCCCCTTCCCCGCATTGCCGACGTTCGGCACCTGCGGGTCCTCATGCATGCTCTTCCCGATCCCATGTCCCACAAACTCGCGCACCACCCCATACCCCTCGGCCTCACACAGACTCTGCACCGCCCAGGCAATATCCCCCAACCTGCCTCCGGGCAGCGCCTTGGCGATCGCCGCATACAGCGAAGCCTCGGTAACCCGCAGCAGCTTGGCCACGGGCGCACTCAGCGTCCCCACCGGATACGTCATCGCCCGGTCAGAATAGAACCCCTCCAGAATCACCCCGCAGTCCACCGACACAATATCCCCATCCCGCAACACCCGCTTTTCACTCGGAATCCCATGGATCACCTCGTTGTTCACCGAGGTGCACAAAATCGCCGGATACCCGTGATACCCCTTGAACGCCGATCCCACCCCTAACTCCGCCACCTTCGCCGCCGCCGCCCGCTCCAGGTCCATCGTCGTCGCGCCCACCCGCACCGCGCTGCGCACCGCCTCATGCACCGCCGCCAGCGCCTTTCCGGACGCCCGCATCTTCTCAATCTCCCCCGCAGACTTGATCAAAATCGCCATATCTCTTCGATGCCCCTCAACCCCTGAAAGACCTACTCCCCTGCCTGCCGCATCCCGACCAGCGTCGATCGAATCGACTCCATCACCGCTTCCATCGCGCGATCTCCATCCACCTCCGCAAAGCGGTTCCCATGCGTGCGGTAATACGCAATCACCGGGGCAGTCTGCGCCTCGAAAGCTTTCATACGCTCGTGAAAAACCTCCTCCCGGTCGTCCGCTCGCTGCGTCAACACGCCACCGTCAATGTCACAAATCCCCTCCACCCGCGGAGGATTCGTATAGATGTTGTAAATGTTTCCCGTAGGCGAAATCCGCCGCCCCGTAATCCGCTCCAGCAGCACCCGCTGGTCCACCACCAGGTGAATCGCCACCACCGGCAACTGCGACGCTGCCGCTTCCCCATGCGCCTGCGTAATGTACTCGTCCAGCCACTCTGCCTGATTCAACGTCCGCGGATATCCATCCAGAATGTACCCTCGCCGCGTATCCGGCTGCACCAACCGGTCGGCCACCATATCGTTCACCAGTTCGTCCGGCACCAGCTTGCCTTGCGACATCAAGCCGTCCGCCAGCAGCCCCAGCTTCGTATGATTTCTGCGGTGCTCCCGCAACAGATCCCCTGTCGAAATCTGCGGAATACCAAACTCCGCCATCAACCGCTTCGCCTGCGTGCCCTTGCCTACCCCCGGCGCGCCCAGCAACAACACCGGCCCAGGAACAAAGCCCGCTCCCTCCACATCACGTTCAGCCAAACTCATCTCCAGCAATGCCTTCATCCTCTACAAAGAGAACGCAGGCGGAGCGGGTTACGCTCACGCCTGCGCTTGTTGCCTACAAATGCTTACCAGCGCTTCGCCAGCCGCCGCGTTCCTTTGGCCGTAAAGCCTTCATAATGTCGCATAATCAACTGCGCCTCAATCTGCTGCACAGTATCCATTGCCACACCCACCACGATCAGCAGACTCGTTCCGCCAAAGTAAAACCGCACACCCAGACCATTCGTGACCCACGTCGGCAGCCGGTCAAACACACCACCCACCAGCGGCAAATGATTAAAGTGGATGCCCGAAATCAGCAGCTGCGGGATAATCGCCACGATGATCAGGTACGCCGCACCCACCAGCGTCAGCCGCGTCAGCACGTCGTTGATAAAGTCCGAAGTCCGCTTACCCGGCCGAATCCCCGGAATAAACGATCCATACTTCCGCATGTTGTCGGCAATATCATCCGGCCGGAAAATGATCGAGATGTAGAAGTAAGCGAAGAAAATGATCGCCGCGATATAAACCAGCTCATACAGCGGCTCCGCCGGCGCTAGCGCCCGGAACACCGGCCCAAGATACGTGGTATCCCGCAACGGCCCTGACCCGAAGAAACTCAGGTTCGAAATCAACAGGGGCGCTGACAGAATCGAAGCCGCAAAAATCACCGGCATCACGCCACCCGAGTTCACCTTCAGCGGCAAAAATGAGCTGGACGCCTGCCGAATCGACCGCCCCACCACCCGCTTCGCCGACTGAATCGGAATCCGCCGCTCCGACTTTTCGACGAAGATGATGAACGCCACCACTGCCACCATCAACCCCACCAGCAGGATGATCGCAATCGGCGTAAACCCGCCCCACGCTCCCGTAATCGCCTTCTGGTACAACTCCCCGATCGCTCCAGGCAAGCCCACCACAATGCCCGTAAAAATCAGCAAGCTCATCCCGTTGCCGACCCCGCGATCCGTAATCTGCTCCCCCAGCCACATAATGAAGGCCGTGCCGCACGTCAGAGTCACCACGCACAGTGGAACAAACGCCGTCTTCGGAATCGTCACCATCCCCTGCGTCGTCAGCGGAATAGAGATAAAGAAGCTCTGCACAATGGCCAGCAACACCGTCACATACCGCGTCCACTGCGTGATCTTGCGCCGGCCAACCTCGCCTTCCTTCTGCAGCTTCGCCAGCGGCTCATACACCACCGTCAGCAACTGAAAAATGATCGAAGCCGTGATATACGGCATAATGCCCAGCGCAAAGATCGTGAACTTGCGCAGGTTGCCGCCCGCAAATAGATCCAGCAAGCCCAGCGCGGACCCGGCATTCGCATTGAAGAACTGCGCCAGCATATCCGCATTCACACCCGGCGTAGGGATGTGAAATCCAATGCGGTACACCGCTAACAGCCCCAACGTAAAGCCAATGCGCTTACGCAGGTCAGGTAGCCGAAAGATGTTTCCGAATTTCTCAAGCATCGAAGCGATGGCCTTCGTGAATCAATGTGCCGCAGGTGTATCGCTCAAAGGTTGCCTGAGCAGGACGGCCGTTGGGGAATATTCTACAACTCAAAAGACACGAAGGGCCGGAGCATCGCTGCCCCGGCCCTCAAAATACTAAACAGCAGGAGCAGCTTCCGCGCCAATCACGATTGCCTTGCCGCCGGCAGCCTCAATCGCCTTCTGCGCCGCTGCAGAAAACTTGTGCGCATGCACCGTCACCGCAGACGTGATCTCGCCGTTCGCCAGGACCTTGATCAACTTATTCCGGCCCTTCACCACACCCCGCGCGTGCATCTTCTCAAACGTCAACTCGGTCTCGCCCTCCGCCACCAGGTCCGCGATCTTGTCCAGACCCAGCACGTAGTACTCCACCCGGAAAATGTTCGTGAACCCACGCTTCGGCATGCGCCGGTGCAGCGGCATCTGCCCACCTTCGAAACCACGCATCATGCGCGATCCGGATCGCGAACGCTGACCCTTGTGGCCACGGCCCGAGGTCTTTCCAATGCCCGAGCCCATACCGCGGCCCACACGCTTCTTGTTCGAGTTCGCCCCCTTGGGCGCCCGAAGATTGCTTAGATCCTTCGCCATAACTTCCTCGCTATCGCCGGGAGTCCCGTTGGCACAGGTCCCGACTCGCATTCGGTCCCTCTCGCGAGAGACAGGTATCGACTACTCCACAATCCGGACAAGGTGAGGAATCTTCTTCACCATGCCACGAATCGACGGCGTGTCTTCACGCTCCACAACCTGGTTCAACCGCGTAAAACCCAAACCCTTCACCACCAGCTTGTGCTTCATCGGCGTGCAGATCTTCGAACGAAAATATTCAATCTTGATCATTGACTCGCTAGCCATCATCATCTCCAACCATCACATCCCGGCTACTGACAACCGGCTACTAGCTACACCTTAGAGTTCGTCAACCGACTTGCCACGCAACGTCGCCACTTCCTGCTTGTCGCGCAGCTGCGTCAACGCATCGAACGTCGCCTTGATCACGTTGTGCGGGTTCGCTGATCCAATATTCTTGGTCAGCACGTTCTGCACACCGGCCGCCGTCATCACCGCACGCACCGTCTTGCCCGCAATCACGCCCGTACCTTCCGGCGCCGGCTTCAACAACACAACACCCGACCCGTAATGCCCAAGCACCTGGTGGGGAATCGTTACCGGTGACATCACAACCTTGATCAAATTCTTCTTCGCCGCCTCGATCCCCTTGCGAATCGCCTGCGGTACTTCCTTCGCCTTGCCCGAGCCGTATCCCACAACGCCTTCGCTCGGATCGCCCACAATCACCAGCGCCGCAAAGCTCATGTTCTTACCGCCCTTGACCACCTTCGTCACGCGGTTAATGCTGACAACCTCGTCTTTGAGGTTCATCCTGTTGCCGTCAAGCCGCTTCTTCATTGCCATTCGCTATCCTCTGTATATCTCCCCGGCACACCGGTCCAGGGCCGCAACGTTCAAGACTTCTTGGGACGTCCTGTTGTTGTCGTTGCTATCGTTTACTGCCATTCCCCACAGGGAATTTGCTGTTCGGACGGGACGTCCCTTTCGCCTAAAACTCGAGTCCGGCCTCACGCGCCGCATCCGCCAGCGCCTTGATGCGACCGTGATACAGGTACCCACCGCGGTCGAAAATCACCTTCTTGATCCCGGCAGCCTGTGCCCGTTCTGCGATCAGCTTGCCCACGGTCCGCGCCGCTTCCACGTTGCCGCCGGCCTTCCGCTCCTCGTCCTTCTTCGTCATCGTCGATGCCGAAACCAGGGTCACACCATTCGCATCGTCAATGATCTGCGTGTAGATGTGGTTCAACGAGCGGTACACATTCAGGCGCGGACGCTCCGCTGAACCCGTCATCTTCCGGCGAATGCGCGAATGAACCCGCTGCCGAATCTCGTTTCTCTGCGGTGCATTGATCATGTCTTTTCCCTCTCCTATGGGCGTCGCCAGCCTCTGGCGACGTTCGGTTAACCTGTGTACTTAACAAAACTTAAAGCCCTGCCGCCTGAGCCCTGGGCCCTACGCTCTCAAACTACTTGGCGCCCGTCTTGCCGACCTTCTTCTTCAGCTTCTCGTCGCTATACCGCACACCCTTGTTCTTATAGGGATCCGGCTTCCGCAACGAACGCATATCCGCAGCCACCTGCCCGACCTTCTGCCGGTCAATGCCCGACACCGTCACATGCGTCTGCTTCGGATCGATCGCGACCTCGATACCCGTCGGCAGCGGGAACTCAATCACATGCGAGTAGCCCAGCGTAAATACCACCGTGCTCTTGCCCTTCATCTCCACACGGTAGCCAATGCCCACAACGTCCAGGTCCTTCTTCCACCCGTTCGTCACACCCTCCACGGCGTTGAACACCAGCGCTCGCGCCAGGCCGTGCACCGCTTTCTGCGAATCGTTCTGCCGCTCCACAGAAAGGACACCGTCCTTCTGCACCAGCGAGATCCCCTCCGGGACCAGGGCCGACACCTTGCCCTTCGGACCCTCCACAAGAACACTTCCACCATCCACGGTGTACTTCACACCCTTGGGCAATGCAATCGGCTTCAATCCAACTCGTGACATCTCTCAATCCTCATGGCTTGCGAGTCGCGGAAGCGAGTCCAACTCCACTTCCGTTCCACTGCAGCCGCCCAGCCTTTCTGCCGGGCTCCTACGCAATTACCAGACTTCGCAAAGAACTTCGCCGCCAACACCTTCACGCCGGGCCTGACGACCCGTCATCACACCGCGCGGCGTCGTGATAATCATGATGCCCAGGCCGCCCTGCACGCGCCGAATCTCATCCTTGCCCACATACACACGGCAGCCCGGCTTGGAAATGCGCTTCAGGTCGCGGATGGCCGGCTCATTGTTTACGCCATACTTCAGGTACACCCGCAGCAACTGCCTGCCCTCTTCTTCCACGGGCTTCACGTTCGAGATGTAGCCCTCTTCCTTCAAAATGCGCGCCACTTCCGCCTTCAACTTGGAAGCAGGAACGTCAAGCTTCTGGTGCCGCGCGCCATGCGCGTTGCGAATGCGGGTCAGGAAGTCGGCTACCGGATCGGTCAGATTCATCGTTTTCCTTTCATCCCCCGTTCGCTCCGGGTCATCGTCTTCACGTGGCCAGAGAACCTGCGGGAATGGCTTTGGTGCCTTCGAAGCACCGGAACTTCTGTGCAGGGCGGCCCTGGTGCGGCCGCCGGGCAGGGTTAAGCCGGTATCGCTACCAGCTGGATTTCACGACGCCCGGGATCTCGCCCTTGAGCGCCAACCCACGGAAGCACAAGCGGCAGATGCCGAACTTGCGCAGGAACGCCCGCGGACGGCCACACAGCTGGCAGCGGTTGTGCTGACGAGACTTAAACTTGGGCTTCCGTGCATCTTTGACGCGCTTTGCTGTTGTCGCCATAACTCTTCCTACTCCCTCATCCCTGCTTTATGCGCCCTGCCGGAACGGCATGCCGAAGAAGCGCAGCAAGGCCCGCGCACCGTTGTCGTCCTTGGCCGTTGTCACGATCGTGACGTTCATGCCCTTGGTCTTCTCTACCTTCGAGTAGTCGATCTCCGGGAAGATCAACTGGTCACGCAGCCCCAAGGTATAGTTGCCGCGCCCGTCAAAGCTCTTCGAACTCACACCGCGAAAGTCACGTACCCGCGGCAGTGCCACCGAGATCAACCGATCCAAAAACTCGTACATTGCATCGCCGCGCAACGTCACCATGGCGCCAATCGGCATGCCCTCGCGCAGCTTGAAAGCCGCGATCGACTTCTTTGCCTTTGTCACCACAGGCTTCTGCCCGGTGATCGCGCCCAGGTCCGAAACCAGTGGATCCATAATCTTATTGTTCTGTGTCGCTTCGCCGATACCCATGTTGATCACGATCTTCTCAATCCGGGGCACCGCCATCACGTTCTCCAGGCCCAACTCCTTCTGGAGCTGACCCTTGATCTCACTGGCGTACTTTTCTTTCAATCGTGCTGCCATCTTCTGCTCTTCTTTCTCCACGGTGCCGGAGTGGTTCTGATTCGATCCAGGAACCGTCTACCGCTGCGTGGGGTGCTCACTTCACTCTGGCTGTCGCCGGAAAACCTACTTGCTGACCTTCTGCTCCACAATGTCCGTATTGGTGGACCGCGCCACCCGAATCTTCTTGTCACCCTCGAAGCGGTAGCCCACGCGCGTCGCGTTGCCCTCGGCATCGAGCAGCATCACGTTGCTGATATGGATCGCTGCCTCCTGCTCCAGAATCCCACCTGCGATGTTCCGCTGCGGGTTAGGCTTCACATGCTTCTTCACCATGCCCGCGCCCTCGACCAGCACACGGTTCTTCTCCGTGATCACCCGCAACACGCGCCCCGTCTTGCCCTTGCTCTTGCCGGCAATCACGATCACCATGTCGTTCCGCTTAATCTTTGCCATCGTCTCTCTTCTCTCTTATTGGCCTCGGCAATCAGTCAGAGCCGGAATCCGCTTTCTCAATCACACCGGCTACCGACAACCGGGTACTGGCTACTAAATCACCTCAGGCGCCAGCGACACAATCTTCAGAAACTTTTTCTCGCGCAACTCACGCGCGACTGGTCCAAACACACGCGTGCCCACCGGCTCGTTCGCGTCATTGATCACCACGGCCGCGTTCTGATCGAAGCGGATGTACGTTCCGTCACGCCGGCGATACTCCTTGCGCGTCCGCACAATCACCGCCTTCACCACCTTGCCTTTCTTTACCGTGCCGTCCGGCGACGCTTCCTTGACCGCCGCCGTCACCACATCGCCCAGGCCAGCCTTCTTACCCAGGCCGCCGCCGAGCGGCAGAATTACTTGTAGCTTGCGCGCGCCGGAGTTATCCGCCACGTCCAGCATCGTGCGCATTTGAACTGCCATGCCACTTCTCCTCGAACCAGAATCCCGGACCGCAGCCCGACGTTGCCGCTAATCTCTTACGCCTGCACCGCGACAACCGGCTTCTCTTCCGCCAGGTTCGCCAGCGACGAGCGCCGAATGATCTCTTCAAGCGTCCAGCGCTTCAGCTTGGACAGCGGGCGCGTCTCACGAATGCGCACCACATCGCCCACACGCGCGGAGTTCTGCTCGTCATGCGCATAAAACTTCTTGTTCGACTTCAAGACGCGCTTGTACTTTGGGTGGGCCTTGCGCATCTCGATCTCCACCACGATCGTCTTTTCCATCTTTGTCGAGACAACGTTGCCGACCTTCTCATTGCGCCGCGCGCCCGTTGTTTCTGCCTTCGCTTCCGAGCCGCCCGTTACCGTCGTCTCGCTTCCCGTGGTCTCAGCCATGGCTACTTCCCTGCCTTCTGCTCGGCGAGCTGACGCTCGCGGGCGATCGTCTTCATACGGGCAACATCCTTCTTCAGGCCGCGGATCTTGCCGATGCCCTCCTGCTTGCCCAGGCTCTTGGCAAAGCGAATGCGGAAGAGCTGCTCCGCGGTCTTCGCCTCTTCGCCCTTCAACTCCTCAACACCCAACTCACGAACTTTTCCGATTTCCATAATCAACATTCCCATCTCAGCTTTAGCCGGCGGGCTCCGCCAGCCTTCCAGCTACTTGGCTGCAACCGCCTCGGTCACAAGTCCTGGCCGCACCACAAACGTCGTCCGCAGTGGCAATTTGTGACTGGCCAACCGCATCGCTTCCTTCGCAATGTCAACCGGCACGCCTTCCATCTCGAACAGCACCTTGCCCGGTCGCACGACAGCCACCCAGTGGTCCGGGGCGCCTTTGCCCTTACCCATACGGGTCTCGGCCGGCTTCTTCGTGATTGGCTTGTCCGGGAACAAGCGCAGCCACACCTTGCCGCCACGCTTGATAAAGCGCGTCATCGCAATACGTGACGCCTCAATCTGACGGTCCGTGATGTAACCGCACTCCATCACCTTCAGACCGTAATCGCCAAACGAAATGTCTGAACCGCGCCACGCTTTGCCCTTCATTCGGCCGCGCTGCTGCTTACGGTACTTAACCTTCTTGGGTAGAAGCATGAGAATCCCTTACCTGCCCGGGAGGGCGATCGGCCGAAGCCGGAAAACAGTAGCTCTGATGGTTGCGAGAACGAGGTGGACAGGATCATCTATCATCCGTCACCCACCGCGCATACGCTGACCGGGGTCTCTGTCCCAACGCTGGACTAGCCGGGGAACAGACTCAGGGCCAAACTAGAAGAGTCTATCAGAAGTGGAGAGGATCACCAAGCGGCGGTGGATCCAGGCTCTTCGCCGGAACCCGCCGCCCTTCGCCTTCTAGAATGCCCCTGTCGTTACGGCAGCCGCTGGCTCGCGCCGCTTCCGCTGCTCGTAGATATCGCCGCGGTAGATCCACGTCTTCACGCCGATCACACCATACGTCGTCTTCGCCTCGGAGAACCCGTAATCAATGTCCGCACGCAGCGTATGCAGCGGCAGACGCCCCTGCAAATACCACTCCGAACGTGCAATCTCATTCCCGTTCAGGCGTCCCGACACGCGCACCTTGATCCCCTTGCACCCAAAGCGCAGTGCCGAGTCCACGCTCTTGCGCATCGCCCGGCGAAAACTCACGCGCTTTTCCAGCTGCAGCGCAATATTCTCCGACACCAGCTGCGCGTCCAGCTCCGGCTTGTTCACCTCGAGAATGTCGATGAACACCTCACGGTTTGTGCGCTTCTGCAGGTCAGCCTTCAGCTTGTCAATTTCCGCGCCCTTGCGGCCAATGATGATGCCTGGACGCGCCGTGCGGATGATCAGGCGAAGCTTGTTGCCCGGACGCTCGACCTCCACGGACGACACGCCGGCCTGCTTCAACTTCTCGCGCAGCTCTGCCTTCAGCTTCACGTCCTCGACCAGCAACTTGTCATAGCCCCGCTCCACAAACCAGCGCGACTTCCACGGCTTGTTGATGCCGAGGCGGAATCCATACGGGTGGACTTTTTGTCCCATACTTTCCTTCTTCTTCTCACCGGATCTTCGCCCCGGTGTGGCTTAAACCTGAACTGGAACCAAACCGTTACGCCGCGACTGACTTCTTCGCAGCACTCTTCTTTGCAGCGGCCTTCTTTGCCGCCGGCTTCCGCTTCGTTCGTCCTGCCCCTGCCGCTGCAGCTCCCGGCTGACCCGCGTCCGTTGTCTCCGCAGCCTTCTTCTCCGCCACCGTGATGATGATATGCGTGAGGCGGCGCTGGTACCGGAACGCCCGTCCCATCGGCGCAGGGCGGAGCCGCTTCAACCGCGGACCTTCATTCGCAATAGCCGTCTTCACATACAGATTATCCGCGTCGATGTCCAAACCGCGCTCGTCGGACAGGTACAGCGCATTCTGCACCGCTGACCGCAGTACGCCCTCGACGACCGGCGCCATCTTCTTCTGCGTGAACGTCACAATGTTCAGTGCCGCTTCCACGCGCTTGCCCTTGATCAGATCCAGCACTAACTTAGCCTTCTGCGGGCTCGAGCGCTGCATCCGCGCTTCGGCGCGAAACTCAGGGATTGTTGTGGTTGTCTTTGCCATCTTCCTGATCCTTATCGGCCCTTCCGAGCCATACCTGCGAAGCGAATCACGCCTCGCGCCAAAGTTATTTCGCCTTCGAGGAATCCCCGGACTTGGCCGTGTGACCCTTGAACGTCCGTGTCGCCGAAAACTCGCCAAGCTTGTGCCCGACCATGTTCTCCGTGCAATACACCGGGATGAACTTCTTGCCGTTATGCACCGCAATCGTGTGTCCCACCATGTCCGGGTGAATCGTCGACCGCCGCGACCAGGTACGGATAACCTTCTTGTCGTTCGCCGCATTCATCGCGTCGATCTTCACCATCAGGTGCGTATCGATGAACGGGCCCTTCTTTGCCGAACGTGACATATAAAACTCCAGGTACTCGATCCAACGAATCGCGTGAAAAGTGTCCGCGACTTGGTGTTGCCCTACTTCCTTCGCCTCACCATCCGCGAAGTTCTTTTCCGGGCGCCGCTGCGGTTTAGCCCAGGGCGCACAAGCCCCGGGCAACAAACTTACTTGCCCTTGTTCCGGCGCTGCACGATAAACACATCCGTCCGCTTGTTGTTGCGCGTCTTGTAACCCCGTGTCGGTTGGCCCCAGGGCGTCACCGGATGACGACCACCGGAGGTCTTACCTTCACCACCACCATGCGGGTGATCGACCGGGTTCATCGACACACCACGGTTCGCCGGGCGGATCCCACGCCAGCGGTTCGCGCCGGCCTTACCGATCGACACATTCTCGTGATCGGTATTGCCCACCTGCCCAATCGTCGCCATGCAATCCACCAGCACGCGCCGGGTCTCGCCGGAAGGCAGCTTCAGCAGGGCATAGTCCCCTTCCTTGGCCACCAACTGCACCTGCGCTCCAGCCGAACGCGCCATCTGCGCACCCTTGCCCGGGCGCAGCTCAATGTTATGCACGGTCGTACCTGACGGAATGTTCCGCAGCGGCAACGCGTTGCCCACCAGGATGTCCGCCTCTGGACCGCTCATGATCTCCTGCCCAACCTTCAGGCCCACAGGCTGAATGATGTAGCGCTTCTCGCCATCACGGTAGTGAATTAACGCAATGCGCGCCGAGCGATTCGGATCATACTCAATCGTCGCCACTTTCCCTGGAACGCCGGCCTTGTCGCGCTTAAAGTCGATCAGCCGCAACTGCTTCTTGTGCCCGCCGCCCTGGTGCCGCACACTCAGCAGGCCAAGGGAGTTACGTCCCCCGGTACGCTGCTTCGGTGCCAGCAAAGGCTTGTGCGGCTTGTCGGTGGTAATGTCGTCGTTCACCAGCTTCGTTTGGAAACGCAGCGTTGGTGTTATCGGTCGAAAACTCTTGATCGGCATCTCTTCATCCTTGCCTGCCGCGCTCACAATGGCGAAGCGCGATACTTGGTTCTTGCTGCTCTCGGTCAATCGCCAGCCTGTGCCAGCAGCTAAACTCACCGGCTACTGGCTACCGAATACTGGCTACTAGATCTCTGCCGCGAAGTCCGGCACCTTCTCGCCCTTGTGTAAACGGACGTAGGCCTTCTTCCAGTCCGGCTGGTAGCCGGAAAACTTGCCGCGCCGCCGCTCCTTGCCCTCAACGCTTGCGGTGCGGATCGACGCCACGCGTACATTGAACAGCTTCTCCACGGCCTGCTTCACTTCAGTCTTCGTCGCATGCAGCGCAACCTCGAACACCAGGGTGCCTTCGGTCTCGCGCGTCGTCAGCGCCTTCTCCGTAATCAACGGACGAACAATGGTCGTATACAGTGTCGCCATTACGCAGCCTCTTTCTCGGTTTCGGCGCCCGCAGCCTTGCCCTTCGGCAGGTTCTTCACCAACGTCTCCTGCAGCGCCTCAAGTGCGGCCCGCGAGAAGATAGCATGCTCGTAACGCAACAGATCATATGGGTGCACTTCTGACGACAGCACCAACTCCACACCGGCCAGGTTGCGCGTGCCCAGGTACACCTTCTCATTCAACTGCTGCGAACTCTCCACCAGCAGCGCCGTCTTCTTTGCGTCGAACCGATCCAGCACGCCACGAAAATACTTCGTCTTCGCCTCAGGCGCGTCAAAGTTCTCCACAACCGTCAGCTTGCCGTCCGCCAGCTTCGAGGCCAGCGCCGAGCGCAGCGCGCCGAACAGCTTCTTGCGCGGAAACTGATAGTCATAGCTGCGCGGCTGCGGTCCATGCACCGTGCCACCATGACGCCAGATCGGGGAACGCACCGAACCCACACGCGCCCGGCCTGTACCCTTCTGCTTCCACAGCTTTTTGCCCGAACCGGAGACCAGCTTCTTGTTCTTGGTGGCTGCGGTTCCCTGCCGCAGGGCAGCGCGGTAATGCTTTACCGCCTCCCAGAGCAGCGCCTCATTCACCTCACCGGCAAACACGCTGTCGTTCAGCTCCAGGCTGCCCGTCGTGTCGCCGTTGAGATTCCGGATGTCGATGTTCGCCATCGTGTCTTTTACCTCATGCGGATCATCGATGCGATCCGCCTTCCCTTTGTTCGTCTGCGTTCCCGGTCTGTTCTCCGCGCAGAGGTTTCTCTCACCAGCGCCACCCAATTTCGGCCTACGCTGCTCGCTCGCAACGAACTGCGCCCGCGAGAGCGCGTCCGCTGCATGCACTGTTTACTTCTTCTTCGCGCCGGAAGCCTTTTTGCTTGCCTTCAGCGGATCCACCGTCCCCGCTCCAGCAAAGCCACGGCGTTCCCGCGGCGGCGCCTTCGCCTTCGAGATCATCACATACCCATCCCGTGGCCCGGGTACCGCGCCTTCGACCATCAGGAGGTTGTCTTCTACATCAATCCCGCGGATCCGAAGATTCCGCACCGTAACCTGGTCCGTCCCGAAGTGCCCTGGCATACGCTGCCCCGGAAACACTCGCGAAGGAAACGAGGACGCACCGATCGATCCTTGCACCTGGAACATATGGCCATGTGACTTGGGTCCGCCGCCGAAACCGTGCCGGCGCACAACGCCCGCAAACCCGCGGCCCTTGCTCGTCCCGATCACGTCAACAAACTTCTCGCCTTCAAACAGGTCCACCTGCACACGGTCGCCGGCCTTCACGCCCTCCGTACCCTCGCCGGCGACGGTCTCGATCGCGAACTCCTTGATAAACCGCACGGGCGGCACGTCGGCCTTGCCGAAATGTCCTGTCATCGCCTTGTTCACCTTGGAAGCCTTGACGAACTCCACAAGCCCCACCTGCGCGGCATCATAGCCGTCCTTGGCCATCGTCTTCAGCTGCGTGATGACGCATGGCCCAACCTTCAATACCGTGATCGGATGAACTTCGCCCCGATCGTCAAAGACCTGCGTCATGCCGATCTTCTTGCCCAACATTCCACTTACTGGCATTACCCTCTCCTCATCATGCTCGTCCGAGCACTGTAGGTTTGCGAACTGTGTCGCTGCTGCACTTGCTTGTCTTGCGTTGTCGTTCCCGAAGAGAAACCTGCGTCCCGCCTCTTACTTCGTGACCGTCTTGATCTCAACATCCACACCCGCCGGCAGATCCAGCTTCATCAACGCATCTACGGTCTGCTGCGTGGGCTCCAGGATGTCAATCAGCCGCTTGTGCGTGCGAATCTCAAACGCCTCGCGCGACTTCTTGTCCACATGCGGCGAACGCAGCACACAGTACTTGTTCTTCACAGTGGGAAGCGGAATGGGTCCCGCTACCTGTGCGCCCGTGCGCTTGGCAGTGTCGACAATCTCCCCAGTGGAAGTGTCGAGCACGCGATAGTCATACGCCTTCAGGCGAATACGGATACGTTGCTGAGCCACGTCGAGAACTACTTTCTGACCTTACGCAAAGATCGGTTCGGAGTGACTTGCAGGCGATCAACCTCTCGATCAGCCGGCAATCCTCAGTTGTGCCTTGATTTGCTTGTTGCACGGGGCAGCGGAGACACACACAGCCCAACCAAACAAGCGTACGGCATCAGGGTGTAAAAGGCAAGGTTCTGATGTCCAGAGCGCCCACTCAGGCGCAAGGAGCGGCAAGCCGGAGCCCACCGCTCATTGCTCCCTAAACGGAACTAGCCTCACCGCCTACTTGATAATCTCCGCAATCGTTCCAGCGCCCACCGTCCGGCCACCCTCA
>CAZZWG010000064.1:0-15120 GCA_964657685.1 Verrucomicrobia bacterium Tous-C9LFEB
GTGCTGGAGGCGAATCCGCGGACGAAGGTGATCTATACCGTTCCGGATTTCCATAATCCTACGGGGGTGACGCTTTCGCTGGCGCGGCGGCGGCGGTTGATCGAACTGGCGAACCGGTTTGATGTGCTGGTGATTGAGGATTCGCCGTACCGGCCGCTGCGGTTTGAGGGGGCACACCTGCCTACGTTGAAGAGCCTGGATACGGAGGGGCGGGTGCTGTTTCTGGGGAGTTTTGCGAAGATCCTGGCGCCGGGGATGCGGCTGGGCTGGGCGGTGGCGGGGGCTGAGGTGTTGGCGAAGCTGGCGCGATTGAAGCTGGCGAACGATACGCAGTGCAGCACGCTGAACATGATGGCGGCTTCGATGTTTCTGGAGCACTACTCGATTACGGACCACCTGGCGCGGGTGAATGCTGCCTACCGGCGCAAGCGCGGGTTGATGTTCGGGGTGCTGGACGAGGTGTTTCCGGAGTCTGTGCAGTACACGCGGGCGGAGGGTGGGCTGTTTACGTGGCTGACGTTTCCGGAGGGGTTCGACACGACGCGGTTCATGCTGGAAGAGGCGCTGCCGAAGGCGCAGGTGGTGTATGTGCCGGGGGCGCCGTTCTTTGCGACTGCGCCCAAGACGAACCATGCCCGGATCAACTTCTCTGCACTGCGGGAGGATTTGATTGTGAGTGGGATGACGCGGCTGGGTGACCTCGTGGCACTGGCGCTGCCGCACGCCGTGCCGGCAGTCGAGCAGATGGCCTGAGTCGTTCGAGGCGGTTTGGTTCGCCTCCCTAGGCCCTGCTGTACGAGGAAATGATGGATGAGCGATCGAAACAATGGTTTTTTGCGGCTTATTGCCGTTTTCAAGTTTCTGAAAGCGGCTTCGCTGCTCGTGCTTGGCGTGGCCGCGCTGAAGCTGGTGCATGCTGATGCGCCGGATGCGCTGACGCATGCCATCGCGCGGTTCGGGCTGGCGCCGGGCCATCGCTTTCTTGACGATGCGATCGCGAAGGTGGGGAACCTGCCGCCGAACAAGTTTCGGGAGATCGGGCTGGGGAGCTTTGTGTATGCGGCGCTGTTCTTAACGGAGGGAACGGGGCTCTGGCTTCTGAAGCCGTGGGCGGAGTGGTTTACGACGATCATCACGGCATCATTGGTGCCGGTAGAACTGTATGAGCTTGGGAAGCACCCTACGGCGGTGAAGGGTGTGGTTCTGGCGCTGAATCTTGCGATTGTGGCTTACCTGATTGTGCAGATTCGGAAGAGGCGATCGGAAGGGAACTAGCCTTTGTGCGGATGCCTTGGGCTTTCCGGTTGTTTAGCGAGACCACAGGCTTCGGGTACGTTGGCCATCTGCCTGGCGAAGACGCGGTAACTAGCGGTTCCGGGCTGCAGGGTGGACCAGTAGCTGGAGCGCACAACGAGAGGCTTGCCCTGGGTGACGATCTGGTTTTGCATGATGCGGAGGCCGCAGGAGAGATTGCGCCCGGGCTGGAGGATGGTGCGGTCGGGGCTCTTTTCGGGGAGGCGGGCGTCAGCGTGGAAGTCAAAGTCACAGCCGTAGCGGTCGGCGTCCTGGTACTTCAACTGGAGGAGGCCTTCCTGGCGTGAAGGACGGTGGGTCACTGTGTCTTTGCCGGCGACAGCAGCTTCAGTGTGGTGGACGTTGGCGGTGGGCTGGAGACCGGCTTCGGCGGCAGCGAGGGCCTGGAAGGTGTAGGCCCAGAAGGCGCGCTTGTCGGCCTCATCCTCTTGCGCGAAGGCGGGGCAGTAGGTTTTGACGGCGCTGGCTGCTTCGGGTGAGAGGAGGCTGGGCGGAAGATTCTTCTCGATGAAGGCATCCCACTCGGGTGTCCAGGCGACGGTGCTGCCCAGGTCCTGTTTTTTCTCGGCGAGCGGTGTCTGCGGGGCTGCCTTGAGGGGGATGGCGGCGGGGGTGGGGGCGGCGGCTTGTTGCTTGCAGCCGGTTAGACCAGCCAACGCGAGCAGAACAGCAGAGCACACAACAGCAGTCTTCATCCTTACCGTTTCCTTTGGACAGATTCTGGGGTCCGGCACCCATCTGGAGCAGGACGCACACAACCTACACCCCTCATGCCTCCGCGGGCAAGAGAACGGCCGATCCTTTTGGGGGCTGCAACCCCGTTGCGATGGCTTCGAGCAGACTGCCTAGATTGCTCGAGCGCATGGCCCATCTTGCCGCTCCCAACCGATTCAGCGCAAGATCGAGTGAAGGAAGCACCACCCGCGATCGCTCTGCGTCCCGTACCCACTCAGTCTCATCCAAAAGGTATGGCTTCGACCCCCGCATTGCGCCTCTCAGTTCTTGACCAATCTCCTGTTTCCGAAGGCCATAGCCCGACGGAGGCGCTCGAGCACTCGCTGGAGCTGGCGCAGCATGTTGACCGGCTGGGGTATACGCGTCTGTGGTATTCCGAGCACCATGCGATGGCGATGCTGGCCTGTACGGCTCCGGAACTGCTGATTGCGCGGGCGGCTGGGGCGACTTCGCGGATACGAGTCGGCTCGGGGGGAATCATGCTTCCGCATTACAGCGCGTTCAAGGTGGCCGAGACTTTCCGGACGTTGCATGCGATGTTTCCGGGGCGAATCGACCTAGGCATCGGGCGGGCGCCGGGAGGTGGCTACCTGGAGTCGCTGGCGTTGCGGCGGGTGCGGACGGGCAATCCCCCGGATGATTTTCCGAACCAACTGGCGGAGCTGCAGGCCTATCTGCATCCGGAGCGGTTTCCGGAGGATCATCCTTTCCGGAATCTGCTGGTGGCACCGTCTGCGCCGGGGGCGCCGGATCTCTGGCTGCTGGGGTCGAGCATGTGGTCTGCGGTGACAGCGGCGGCGGAAGGACTGCCGTATGCGTTTGCGCACTTCTTTTCAGCGCAGGGGACGCGGCAGGCGGTGGAGTTTTACCGCCGCAATTTTCAGGCGTCTGGTTCCGAGGACGATGGGCTCGCGCGCCGGCAGCCCGAGGCGACCATTGCGATCGGAGTGATCTGCGCGCCGAGCCAGGAGGAGGCCGAGTTTCTGCATGCGTCGGTGCGGCTGCTGCAGCGGCGGATCCGATCGGGGGATCGTCGTGCGGTGGCGGCGCCGGAAGACGCTTTGAAGCAGTTGGCGATGGGCGCCGGGAACCCGAACCCACTCCTGCCGTTTACGGCGGGCTCCATGGAGGAGCCTGACGAGGAGTTTCCGCGCTATGTGGTGGGCACGCCGGAACAGGTGGCAGCGCGGCTTGTGCAGATTGCGCGAGAGCTTGAGATTGGGGAGCTGATTGTGAACACAATTACGCACTCGCACGCAGCGCGGCTGCGGAGCTACACGCTGCTGGCGGAGGCGATGGGGCTGGCGGGCGCGCTCTCTGCGCAACGGGCTGCCTGAAAAAAGGAACCCCGGCGGGTGGGCCGGGGTTCTTTGCCAAGGTGGATCAGGTTTACGCGAAGCGGCGGCGAAGCATGCCTGCAAAACCCAGCGCACCGGTGCCGAGCAGCAGAAGGCTGGAGGGTTCCGGGGTGGCCGCGATGGCGGGTCCCGCAGGCGCATAGGCAGGGGGATCTGTGATGACAGAGCCGGTGGTGATGGTAATTCTCCCGGTCTTGTCGGCAGCGGCGTTGGTGTAGATGATCAGCGGGTCCGTTGTTTCTTCGAAGTAGTCGGTGAAGTCGAAGGTAATGTCGTGGCCATTGGGACCGTCGGTTGCGGAGGTCGGCGCCACAAAGGCCGAGCCGCCGTCGGCATAGGCGACCTCAAGCGAGTAGCCGTTGAAGTTCGCCGTGGTCACGCTGGTCGCCGCGCGGTTCACGGCGAAGTCTTGCAGCTGGATGACGAAGTCATAGCATCCGGCACACAGCGGATTGTTTGGATCCGCATAGACCGTATCGGTATAGAGGACCGTACCGCCGTTGTTGGTGCTGGTCACGGTATTAACAAGAGCTCCACCATAGGTGCCAACTCCCGGGGTAACAGTCTGACCGGGAGCGAGGGACACAGGGGTGGCGAAAGATGGAACACAAACGGCAACCAGGGCCGTTGCGGTCAAGAGCCGCAAAAACATGAAAAACCTCCGTTGAAGCTATGAGGTGAGCCTACAACGAAGGTGGGAGATGTCCAGAAATCTTTGGTAACAGTACGCGTGAAGGCCAGGGTTCCCTCCCCAAGGTGTGTAAGGGACGAGCGCCCTGCAGATTTTGCATCCGAAAGGGGTGGGGTGAGCGGTTACGAGGATGTTCGCAGGTGCGGCGGCGTGGTCGGTGACCCTCTGCCGTAAGGAGTGAACCAGAGCCAACGCGGCCTCGTATACCGCAGAGACCTACCCCCGCGCTTCCTTGAAGTGCTGAACCACGGAGCGCACGTTTTGCAGGCCAGATTCATCCCGTATACCTCTTGCTCCCAGTCCCGGCGCTGGGCCTTTCTGCTTTTGAACTTCTGGTTGGTTGCCGTGGCTACCTGTGCGACGGCGCGTGCCCAGGCGGGCGCACCTGTGCAGGAGGAGCAAAGCCGGCCCACCCTTACGCCGGCCGTTCCGCCGCATGAGCAGCCCCTGACGGACCGCACCTTGCCCAAGCTGGCGGGCCCACTCCGTTTGCAGGATTTCGAGGGGATGCATCCGTCGGAGGCGCTGAAGGATCACCTGGCCCGGGCTGCTGACTTCACGCAGACGTCTCCCACCGACGGGCAGGCTGCCACGCAGAAAACGGAAGTGTATCTCGGCTACACGCCATCCACGCTGTACGTTGTGTTTCTCTGTTTCGACAATCATCCGGGCCTGATCCGGTCGCATCTGGCGCGGCGCGAGAATGTAACCACCGACGACAATGTGTCGGTCTTGCTCGACCCATTTCAGGATCACCGGCGCGGCATTCTGTTTCAGCTCAACCCTGCGGGCGTGCAGGCCGACGCGGCGTGGACGGAGGGTTCGGGCAACGATTACAGCTATGACCAGGTGTGGGATTCCGCGGGGCGTATTACTTCCGGAGGATGGATGGTGCTGTTTGCGATTCCATTCCGAAGCATCCGCTCGCGGCCGGGCGCGCCGGGGTGGGGCATCGTGCTGACGCGCAACATCCCGCGCAACTCGGAGAACGATAACTGGCCGCATATTGCTACCTCCATCGCGGGCACGCTCACCCAGGAAGGCACGCTGCACGGTATCGAGGGCGTAACGGGCACCCATAACCTCCAGCTGAATCCCTATGTTCTGGGGCAGAACGAGCACACGCTGTTGTCGGTGGATCCGACGAATCCTTACTTCAGCACCCGTCACCTGGAAGGCACAGCGGGCGGGGAGGCGAAGGCGATCGTTCATGATTCGATTGTGATCGATGCGACGATCAATCCTGACTTCAGCCAGGTGGAGTCCGACCAGCCGCAGTTCACCGTGAATCAACGGTACCCCGTCTATTTTCCGGAGCTTCGGCCGTTTTTTCTGGAGAATGCCAATTACTTTTCTACGCCGATCGATCTTCTCTACACGCGCAATATTGTTCACCCGGAGTTTGGGGTACGCGTGACCGGGAAGCTGGATCATACGAACATCGGTCTGCTCGCCATTGACGACCGTGCTCCCGGCGCGGCGTTCGGTCCCGGCACACCGGACTTCAGCAAACACGCGCTGTTTGCCGTGGGCCGTGTCACGCAGGACATCGGCAAGGGCTCCAGCCTGGGGGCGATCTACACCGATTACGAGTTTGCCGGCAGCTTTAACCGGATTGGCGGCGTGGATTTCACGGCGCGCTTCAACGACAAGTGGAGCGCGCTGGGGCAGGTGGTGGAAAGCGCTTCGAAACCGCTCGGGAGTGCGCCTTACAGCGCCGGTCCGGCCTCATGGCTGGAGGTGACGCGCAGCGGACACGCCTTCACGCTGGATAACGTGTACCAGGACAACGCAACGGGTTTCGGCTCGCAGGTGGGGTTCATTCAGACCACGAACATCCGCAAAGATGAGTGGCATTCGACATACCAGTGGTACCCGAAGCACGCGGCGCTCCAGACGATCGGCATTGAGACATCGGGGTATGTTTCCTGGGATCACCAGGGCAATCGCGTTCAGCATTACACGACGGTGGATCCCTTTGTGGGCTTCCCGCGCAAGACCATTATCGCTTTCCTGACAGGCGAGAACTCGGACACACTGGGACCGCAGGATGGCTATGCGGTGCCGGGCAACATCAACCTGACCGAGAACTTCGGCGGCCTTGTGGCGCGCAGTGCGCCGCTGCGGCAGCTCAACTGGAACGTGGTGTATACCCATGGCGGCAATCCGAACTTTAATCCTTCGGCTGGGCACGGGCCGTCGCTGATGAATGAAGACTACCTGCAGGCGCTGGTGAGTGTGCTCCCGTTTCACTCGCTGACGATCGATAACATCTACCTTCTGGACCGCAACCACGCGGTGCACACGGGAGAGGATGTGTTTGAAAATCAGACGCTGCGCACGAAGCTGAACTATCAGTTCACGCGGGCCTTGTCTGCGCGGGTGATTGTTGAGTACGACTCCGTTCTGGTGAACCCGGCGCAGACGTCGCTGGTGCGGACCAAGCAGGTTGCCACGCAGGCGCTGCTGACGTGGCTGCCGCATCCGGGCACGGCCATTTACCTCGGGTATAACAACGATATCCAGAATCTGGACCGGACGTTGTGCCAGCGTACGGGCGGCGGACTATGCGATCCGGGTGAGCCGATTTTGCCTCGGTCGAGTAACTACCTGAATGACGGGCGGCAGTTCTTTCTGAAGGCGAGTTACCTGCTGCGGTTTTAGCTGGGTTGGCAGATGCGCGTTGCGCTGGGGTGGGCGAAGTTACTTTCCGAAGCGTACGACGAGGCCGCTGGAGAAGCTTAGGAGTTTGTCTGCGGGGTAGCTGAGGGCGCTGTTGTATTGGGCGCTGCTGGCGGTGGTGAGTTCGCCGAAGCCGATCTCGACGGCACGGAAATCGAGGTGCCGGTTGACGGTGAAGTCGACGCCGGCGTAGCCCTTGGCCATGGCCTTGCTGGTGCGGGCGATGGTGAGCGGGGCACGGGTGGTGCCGACGCCGCCGGAGACCTGAACGTAGGGCTTGAGGCGCTCGCCCACCTGGCCGGAGACGCGCACACCGAAGAGGAGGCTGTTGAGCAGGGCGTTGTTGCCGCCTTGCCACTCATCCCGGATGTCCCCGCTCAGCGACGCTCGCGTTCCGCGCAGAAAGGTGTAGTAGCCACCGAGGGCAACGCCGCCGCGAAGGGCGGAGGTTTTGCCCTGGCCGAGGAAGGCGAAGGTGCCGTTATCCACCTGGGCGTTCGACGCGCGGGTCACAATGGGGTTGAAGTAGACACCCGTTTGAGCGCACGCGGCTACACTGCCGAACCCAAGCACAACTACCGGCAAAAGCCGTCCCAGCGTCATCGTTCCATCCTTACACCACGGTTACGCGCCGCAACCGGGCAGACGGGCCCGGCGCCGGGGGAAAAGCCCAGCTTTACAGCTTTCAGTTGTTGATTTGTGACGCCAAGGGGCGCGTCATTAGAAGACAAAATCCGGAGCACTCCCGAGGCGAAGAGAATGTCTGGATTATACGGCGGGCGTCTTTCTGCTGTTGGTGCCCGCTCGGTTTAGCGCGCGCAGCATGGGAGCCGCGCTCTACACTGGTCTCGCCGGTCGTGAAAGGAAGTGGTCATGCCGATTGAACCGCTCCAGGTGGCCTGTCTGCACATGGCTACCGCAGCAGAGAAAGATCGCGATCCGATTTACGCCTTGTGCGGTGCGGGTGCCAGCCAGCCGTGCACGTGGGCGAAACGATATGACGGGGTGGAGGATCCACCGTTTCACTCGGAACGGCTTGAATCTGCGATGGCGGATGAGGCGACGAAGGCAGCCGAGGAGGGCAGGCTGCGAGACACGCTGGACCGGGAGACGTTTCGCGAGATCGTTCTCGATACGGGATTGGTCTAAGGGCGCGGACTTCAGTGGGGGGACTTCTCCCCATGGACAGAAACAGACGTGTGTTTCTGTACCGAACAACCGCGCCGTCTTCGTCCCCCCTACACTAGGGAGGATGCCTTTCCACTACGACGCCCTGATTGTGGGGGCCGGACCTGCCGGCTGCGCCGCGGCGTACGATCTCGCCCGGGCAGGCCGGCGCGTTCTGCTTCTGGATCGACGAACGTTTCCGCGGCACAAGGCGTGCGCCTGCGGGCTGACGCGCAAGACGTTGAAGGCGCTGCGGTACAGCGTGGAGCCGATCCTGGAACGGCAGTGCCGGGATGTTGTTCTGCAGGAGGCCGGGCCTGCGTTTCTGGAGGGGCGCCGGTCTGCCGACAAGGCCTGCGAGGTGCGTGTGCATCTGCGGCAGCCCTTCTGCGCGATGGCCGTGCGGTCGCGATTTGACCACTATTGCCTGGAGCAGACGATGGCTGCGGGCCGGGATGGCGGCCATGCGGAACTGTTGCAGATTGCTACGCTGGTTGCGCTTCGGGAGCTGCCCTCGTGTGTCGAGCTGGAAGTGGTGCTGCCGGATGGGACGCACCGCACCTTCACTGCGCCGGCGCTTGTGGGGGCCGACGGCAGCAACGGCCAGACGCGTCGGTTGTCGAATTTTGGCGACGAAGGCAGGGTTGTAGAAGGAGGTTTCCTGCGGGAAGCGCATGCGGCGCAGCTTGCGCCCGAGCCGGGGTGGTATGCGCGGGGGTTTGCGCTGGAAGCCACCGTTCCATACGAGTTGCTGCCGGGGGTGCTTCCCGCGGGGGACCAGCCGCATGACCTGGTGTTTGACTTCGCCCCGATTGCGGGCGGGTACGGGTGGCTGTTCCCGAAAGGGGATCACATCAACATCGGTGTGGGGGGCTTCGTGCCGCAGGCGGCCCACCTGGCGCCTGCTCCAGGGGACATGGTGTACGAGAGCGTGACGCGGGGGCTGCTGCATGACTACATGCGCGAAAAGCTTGGCCTGGACCCCGGGAATTTGTCTGCCCATGCGCACATTCACGTAAGCGGACAGCACCTGGGCCTGGGTGGCGACAGCTACGTTCCGCGGGGCCGCGTTCTTCTTACCGGGGATGCCGCCGGTTTGGTGGACCCGCTGACCGGGGAGGGCATTCACTCGGCGATCACCAGCGGGCAGGCTGCGGCGGCGGCTTTGCTGGAAGTGTTGTCCCCAGGCGAGGCGGATCCGGCGCCTGAGAAATCTGGCCGGCTCGCAACAGCCTATGCCCGGCATCTGCGTCCGCTTCAGGAGACGCTGGCGTTCAGCCACCGGGCTGCGCGGAGCTTTTATCGTGAGCCGGAGCGGGGATTCAGGGTCATGCGGACGCCGTTGCTGCGCAACCTTGTGCTGAAGACGTATGCCGATGGTTTGCCGACCACCAAACTGCTGGCCTCGCTGGCGCGGCGGGTGGCCTAGGCGTGTCCGGGATGAGTTCGCTGGCGAAGACAGTGTTTGCCACCCAGATGGTCAGCACCCTTGCGCTGCTGGGGCTGATCTGGTTTGTGCAGATAGTGCATTACCCGCTGTTCCTGCGGGTGGATCCCTCGAGCTTTGCCGCGCATGAGGCGGAGCATGCGACGCGGACGGGCTACGTGGCCGCGCCGCTGATGCTGGCGGAGCTGTTTTCAGCCCTTCTGCTGCTCAACCCTTCACTGCGGCCAGTACAGATTTCGGGTGGACAGGCGTTGTTGGGGGCGGCGCTGGTGGGTTTGTTGTGGGCTTCAACGTTCTTCGTGCAGATCCCTCTGCACAACCGGCTTCACGACGGCTTTGATCGAAGCACGATAGAAAGGCTTGTGGCCACGAACTGGCTGCGAACCGCCATCTGGACTGTCCGGGCTGCTTTGGTCACGCAATGGACGTTGAGGCTGATGGGTGGCTGATGGCGTTAGCGTCCGGTCGACCCGAAGCCGCCGACGCCCCGTGGCGTTTCGGTCAGCTCGTCGGTTTCGGCAAAGACGGCCTGGATGCGTTCCACGACGCGCAACTGGGCGATGCGGTGGCCGGGCGCGACGGTCTGGGGCTCGGGGGAAAGATTGGTCATCACGACGCGCAACTCACCGCGGTAGCCGGAGTCGATGACGCCGGCGAGGGTGGTGATGCCGCGCACGGCGAGGCCTGAGCGGTCTTCGACGAGCGCGCCGTGGGTTTCGGGGAACTCCATTGCGAGCCCGGTGCTGATGGTGCGGGTGGCGCCGTTCTTCCCGACGGGGGCAAGTGTGACGGCTTCGGCCGCGAAAAGATCGGCGGCCAGGTCACCATAGGGTCCGAAGTGAGCGTAGCGCGGCAGCTGCGCGGCGGGGTGGAGGCGCTGCACGAGGATAGTGGGCTGGGTGCGCTCGTCGGGCATCACGAGTCAGTGTCGCATGCGCTCCAGGGTCGGCGCCGCGCGGCACCGAGGCGCCCGGAAGCAACGCATCGTCGCAAGAGCAAACTGTACTTTGAACCGAATATGGTGCGGGATTTCACGTTGGCGAAACAATGCCGTGCGGAATCGGCTTCGGTCTGCAACTTTGGCAATAAACTTTGGCCGGGTTCAAACAGATCTGTGTCTTCGTGGTTCCGCCGGCAGATGCCCGGCGTCTACCCTCCCATGCTTTCCTATGAGCACCAGGGTGATCGCGGTCCCCTCATTGTGTTTCTGCACTGGCTTGGCGGCGGCGCCCAGACCTGGCAGGAGCTGAGCCATGGTCTGGCGCGGCGCGGCTTGCGGTGCGCGGCCCTGGATCTGCCCGGCTTCGGCCAGGGAGTGCAGGAGCCTGCGACAGATGTGAACCATGCTGTCGAGGCTGCCGTAGAGACCATCCGCGCGCTGCGGGCGGCTGATCCGGGTACGCCCTGGCTACTGGCCGGACATTCCATGGGCGGGAAGATTGCGATGATCACGGCGCGCCGCGCGCTGGATGGGGAGGCGGGGCTGGAGGGTCTCTGCGGGCTGCTGCTTGTCTCGCCGTCGCCGCCGAGCCCTGAACCGATTGCGGAGACGCGCCGCGAGGAGCACCTGGACACCTTCGGTACGCCCACCGATGATCCGGATGACCGCCGCAGGGATGCGGAGCGCTGGGTGACGAAGAACACCGGCAAGCTGCCTTTGCCGCGAACGATTTGCGAACGTGCGATCAATGGTGTGCTCGCGATTCCACCGCCGTCGTTCGCGGCGTGGTTTCGCCAGGGCAGCAAAGAGGACTGGTCCGCTCGCGTGGGAACACTGGATGTGCCGGCTCTGCTGTTCACGGGTACGGAGGAGACTTCGCTGGGGATTGACGTGCAGCGCACGCAGACGCTGCCGCACCTTCCGCAAGCCACGCACGTTCAGATTGAGGCTGCCAAGCACCTTACGCCGGTGGAGCGTCCTGGTGAGCTTCTGGAGCATGTGACGGAGTTTCTGGGCGCGATCGGTCTTCCGCTCGCCACGCCTGAGACCCATGCCGGCACCGCGGCGCTAATGGACTCGCGGCGTACTTCTCCGCAAACGCGTGGGGTGATGGTGGACAGGCTGGCGGCGAACCGCAGCTGGAACCATCGGCCGGGTGTCTTCAGCCCCCCTGAGTTTCGTTCCCTGCGTGCGTTGGCCGGGATCATCGTGCCCGATGCGCCAATCGACCTTGCGGCGGCGCTGGACGAGCAACTGGCGGCGGCGAAGGGGGATGGCTGGCGGTTCGCGGCGCTGCCCGCTGATGTTGAGGCGTGGCGCTGCGGCCTGCTTTCGCTCGATCAGGCGGCCCGGCGCGGCTTTGGTGTCTCGTTTCTGGCCCTTTACCCGGACCAGAAGCAGGCGTTGCTACACCAGGCAGCGGACGGCAAGTTGGGTCACGGTCTGCTGGGGGCGATTCCGCTGACCGCGGCGTCGCAGGCTTACTCCGCGGAGGAGATGAAGCAGTGGTTCCAGGATGTGCGAGCGGAGTTTACGCGGCTCTATGTCGCCGACCCCCGTACGATGGACAGGATGGCTTACACCGGTTTTGCTGACGATCTTGGATTTACGCAGATTGAGCTTGGGCAGGGTGAGGAAGTTGCCCTGTGAGTGATGCTGCTCTGCCGACACCTCAACCTTCCCCTCAACCGCAATCCACACTCGGCAAGAATGAATTGAGCCGGCTTCGGCCGTCGATGCGGCAGTACGCCGAAACCGAGGAAGTCGACGCCGTGGTGATCGGCACGGGTGCGGGGGGCTCTCCGCTGCTTGCCAGGTTGGCTGCGGCCGGACTGCAGGTGGTGGCTCTGGAAGCAGGCCCGTGGTTTGAGTCGCCTGCAGAAGACTTCCCCACGGATGAACTGGCCGCGAAGATTTACTGGATGCAGGAGCGGCTGGTGGATGGGAAGACGCCGCAGGTGCAGGGCGGCAATACGTCCGGCACCGGGGTGGGCGGGTCGATGCTGCACTGGGGTGCGTTTTGCCCGCGGCCTGATCCTCGTGATTTCACGCTGCACACCGAGACCGGCAAAGGGGTGGACTGGCCGGTGACCTACGGGGATCTGTTGCCGTACTACGAGGAGATTGAGGCGTTTCTGGGGGTTTCGGGGCCTTCGCCTTACCCGTGGGATCCTACGCGGCGCTATCCGACCGGGCCTGTGCCGATCAATGGGCCGGGGCAGTTGATGTTGCGGGGCTACGAGAGGAGCGGGTTGCGGGCGTCCGCTGCGCCAATTGCGGCGTTGTCGGTGCCGTACGAGCGACCGGAATATGGGGCGCGGAATGCTTGCGTTCATCGCGGATTTTGTCACCAGGGGTGCCGCAACGGGGCGAAGGCTTCGATGGATGTGACGTACCTTCCGTGGGCTGTACGGAATGGCGCGGAGATCCGGCCTGATTCGCTGGTTACGGGGTTTGAGCAGGATGGAGCGGGGCGGATTACGCAGGTGGTTTACCGCGACTTGTCTGATCCCGCGCACCCGCTGGTTCGCGCGCAACGGACGCGGAATGTGTTTCTGTGTGCGGGTGGCATTGAAACGCCGCGGCTGCTGCTGATGACCGGGTTAGCGAATGGCTCCGGACAGGTAGGCAAGAACTTTATGGGGCATGTTTCCCCGCAGGTGTGGGGCACGTTCGATGAGGCCGTGCACATGAACCGGGGCTTCCCTGCGACTGTGATCTCTGAAGACACGGTACGTCCCGAAGGCGCGAAGTTTGCGGGTGGGTACCTGGTGCAGTCGCTCGGCGTCGTTCCGGTCACGTGGGCCACGGGCGTGGCGCGCGCGAGGGGGCTCTTCGGGGCTGCCTTGAAGCACTATCTGGATCAGTACAACTACATCGCGGGGCTGGGCGCGCATGGCGAGGCTTTGCCTTCGGACGACAACTTCGTTGCTTTATCGAAGGAGCGTGACGAGCATGGCCTGCCGAAACCGGTGATCCATCTGTCGTACGGAGCGAATGAGCTTGCTCTGGAAAAGCATGCCATCGACACGATGACGAGGGTGTGGGAAGCGGCGGGCGCTCGAGATATCTGGTCGATGACGCGGACCGCGCATGTGGTGGGAACAGCCCGCATGGGCAGCGATCCCGGGAAGTCGGTCGTTGATCCGTATGGGCGGGCGCATGATGTGCCGAACCTGTATATCGCCGATAACTCCGTGTTTCCGAGTACATTGAGTGCGAATCCCGCGATCACGATCATGGCGCTTTCGCTGCGGACGGCGGACGCGTTTCTGAAGGCGCGCTAGGTCACATGCCAACTCCTTGCGGCCAGCTCAGTGGCCGTAAGGAGCGCTTGAGCGCCGAACGATAGAATCGAAACGATGCTGACCCGCGCGGCCCTCCGCCGATTCTTCACTGCCGGAGCGCCGGAAAGCGGCTACGCCACAGGCTGGCAGGCCCCTGCCGCCCGGCGCATGTTTTGGGTGGGGCTGGCTGTCCGGATTTTGTACATTACCCTGGCGCATACGTACCGGTTTCGCGCCAGTGAGGACCATTTTCCGTTTGGGTGGGAGATGGGGCGGATCGCGCGGGCGCTGGCGACGGGGCGAGGGTTTTCCGACCCTTTTGGGCATGGGACGGGGCCTACGGCGTGGACGCCGCCGCTGTATCCGCTGCTGATGGGGGCTTACTTTTGGCTGTTTGGGGTGTATTCGAACCTGGCGGCGTGGGTGCTGCTGGTGACGAATTCGGTGTTCTCGGCGGCTACGGCGGTTGCGGTTTTTGAGATTGCTGACCGGTGCTACGGTGCGCGGGAGGATGGGCAGGGGGTGGCGCTTTGGTCGGGGTGGCTGTGGGCGCTATACCCGGCGGCGCTGCAGTATGCGGTGCACTGGCCCTGGGACATGGCACTGACGGCGTGGTTCTTTTCGATGGCGCTGGTGATGGGTTTACGGTTGCGGGGAGTCGGGTCGGCGGCGCGGGTAACGGCGTTGCGGCCGTGGGTGGGGCTGGGCTTGTTGTGGGGGTTGATTGCGCTTTCGAATAGCTCGTTGCTGACGTTTCTGCCGGTGCAGGCTGGGTGGATTTTGTGGCCGTTTCGGCGGCGGTTGGTGCCGGCGCTTCGGCCTGCGTTGGTGGGGGCGGTGGTGTTTCTGGCGTGCATCGTGCCTTGGGTTGTTCGGAATCAGAGGGCGTTCCATGCGTTTGTGCCGTTGCGGGGGAATTTTGGGGCTGAGCTTTACCAGTCAGCGCTGCCTTCGAATGAGGGTTTTCCTTACACCACGGTGGTTCCGCTGGCTCCGCACAACCCTGAGTTCAGGCGCTACGCGGAGCTGGGGGAGTATGCCTACAACCGGGCTCAGCTCAGGCGGGCCAAGGCGCTGATTGCGGGAGAGCGCGGGCAATTTGCGAAGTGGGTCCTGCTGCGAGTTCAGTTTTACTGGTTTGGCGTTCCCCATCCTTATGATCACGGTGTTCTGAATGAAGCCGTGCGGGAGGTTAACTTCGCCTTCCTGAGTTTGAGCGGATTGCTGGGGCTTGTTCTGTCCCTGCGCCACCGGGTGCCTGCTTCGGGATTGTTCGCGGCAGGCTTTGCCGTGCTTCCCCTCATTTACTACCTGGTCATTGCCGAAGCACGCATGCGGCATCCGATCGAGCCGTTGATCGCCATTTTGTCGGTGTACCTCTTCCGCAGCGCTGACCGGTCTCGCCTGCTTTCCTTCGGGAAGGGTGGTCCCGCTGTGGCGACCACCCAAGCCACGGTTGCTTAACTGGCGCGGTAGGCGATGGCGGCGAAGTTATCGGG
>CAZZWG010000065.1:0-14846 GCA_964657685.1 Verrucomicrobia bacterium Tous-C9LFEB
TTTTTGCGAGCAGTCCCGGAGGATCCGATGACCAAGTCGAAGGAGTGGGGCTTGCGGTCGAACCAGGATGAGCCGGATTCGGACAGTTTTGGTGGTCAGAATGTTTTCGATGTGTACTCGAAGAGCACGGACACCGCGCTGGACGGGACAAAGTACAGCACGTGGTAAGGATTGCAGGATGAAGCAGGCGAAAAAGATCGGCGCGGGGCGGCGGATAGGGACCGCGGACGGCTTTACGTTGATCGAGCTGATCATCGTGATGACGGTTATTGGGCTGCTTGCGTCAATTGCGATTCCGAGTTTTATTAATTCCGTGAAGCGGGCGCGCGAGGCGGTTTTGAAGGAAGATCTGCACACGATGCGAGCGGCGATCGACGGGTACACGGTGGACCGGGAGCAGGCGCCGCAGACGCTGGACGACCTGGTGCAGGCGGGCTATTTGAAGTCGATTCCGATCGATCCGATGACGTCGAAGTCGGACACCTGGAGCACAAGCCAGAGCGATGTGCTCACGAGCATCAGTGAAACGCAGGGCGGGATCAGCGATGTGCATTCGGGCGCGCAGGGTCTGGCGACAGATGGAAGTTCGTTCAATACCTGGTGATGACGCGGAAGTGTAAGGGTGTGGGGGGAAGAGCGGGCGAAGGGGTTGAAACCAAGGATACCGAAAGGCGTCTAAGATGGTATGGAGAGCCGCGCCCGGATGGCAGGAGCTCGACTCGCCAGAGGTTTTCCATGCGCAATCTGCTCCTTGCAACGACCATGCTGGTTCCGGCGGGTTTCCTTTTAGCCCAGCAGCCCTCAACGGTGCCGTCGAGCACTCCAGGTGCGCCTTCCGCGCAGACCGGTGACCCGGTACCCCAAGCTGGACCGCAGACCGGGAGCTCGCCTGAGGGTGGAGTAAAGCCGGGGACGTCACCGACGGATCCGACGAGCAAGCGCAAGCCGTTGCCGGCTGCGGGTGATACGGCGTCGGCCAAGGCGGATGCGATTCCTTCGCCTGGTGAGGATCTAAATCCGCATATCAAGAAGGGCAGTGAGGACGATGTGGACGCGGTGGGGACGCGGAACATCGGCGGCCGCGGCATGGGGAACTGGTTTTCGACGAACTGGGAGATTTCGAACGGCAAGCAGTACTCGATGGAGATCGAGAAGTCTTCTCACCTGGTGACGGATCCGGTGGTGGTGGAGTATGTGAACCGGGTGGGGCAGAACCTGGTGCGGAACTCGGATGCGAAGGTACCGTTCACGATCAAGGTGCTGGATACGGACGAGATCAATGCGATGGCGCTGCCGGGTGGCTTCTTTTATGTCAACTCAGGGCTGATCCTGGCGTGTGACTCCGAGGATGAGCTTGCGGGTGTGATGGCTCACGAGATTTCGCATGTAGCCGCGCACCATGCGGCACGTGAGATGACGCGGATGAACTACATGCAGCTTGGCTCGATTCCGTTGATGATCTTTACACAGGGAACCTGGACTGGTTACGGGATCTATGAGGCTTCGCAGCTGGCGGTTCCGCTAACGTTTCTGCAGTTTTCGCGGCAGTTTGAAGCGGAGGCGGACTTCCTCGGCGTGCAGTATCTGTACAAGGCGGGCTATGATCCGCAGGGCATGGTAAGCATCTTCGAAAAGCTGGATGCGCTTGAGAAGCACAAGCCGGGCGCGATCTCGCGGGCTTTCAGCGATCACCCTGCCACACCGGACCGGATCGATAATGTAGAGAACGAGATTGCTACCATTCTGCCGGCACGGCCGGAGTACATGGTGACGACCTCGGAATTCGACCAGGTCAAGGCACGGCTGGCGCGGATTCAGAATAAGCGTGGGTTGAACGACAAGAAGGGCGGCAACAAGCCGACGCTGCGGCGGACCGCCGGGTCGAATAATGATCCGAACAGTTCGAATCCCTCGGATCCAGGCAGCGACCGGCCGACGCTGGGCCGTCGCAACTAGGCTTGAGCAGGTGTCTGAGAGGCCCGGCTCCCCAGCCGGGCCTTTTGATTTGCAAAACACAATGGAGATGCGTTGATGGTGCAGGACGAGAAGCGTAGTACGGGTTACACGGACGATCATGCGAAGGCGGGGTTGGAGACAGAGTTTCCGACTATCGAGACATGGCGCAACCAGTTTGCGGCTTACGAGATTTTGATTGATGATCCGGAGTTTACGAGCGTGTGCCCAAAGACGGGACTGCCGGACTTTGGCGTGCTGACGATTCGGTATATGCCGCGGGAGACGTGCCTGGAGTTGAAGTCCTTAAAGGAATACCTGTTCTGCTACCGGAATCTGGGCATATTCCAAGAGAACATTGCGAACCAGGTCTTGAATGACGTGGTGAAGGCGACGAATCCGGTGTGGGCGGAGGTGAAGGGCGACTTTCGGCCGCGAGGCGGGATCTCGACGGTGGTGACGGCGCGGTACCCACGGACGGAGGAGTTCCGGTAGGAGATTCAGCGCGGGGCGGCGTCGAAGGGCAGGAAAAGAGTGAAGACCGTGCCGGACGGGGAGGCGGTGCGGCTGCGGACGCGCAGGCGGCCACGGTGGCGGTCCACAATCTCCTGGCTGACCCAGAGACCGAGGCCGGTGCCGGCCATGCCTTTGGTGGTGAAGAAGGCCTCGAAGATGTGGCGCAGGCTGGCGGCGTCAATGCCGGAGCCTGTGTCGGCGACGGTCATCACAAGACCCTTTCGGTCCGTGGGCAGGTCAGTGGCTTCCCGTGCGCGCAGGAGGAGACGGCCGCCTTTGCCTCCCATGGCGTCAATGGCGTTACCGACGAGGTTGTTGAGGACCTGGCGGATCTCGCCATCGAAGCAAAGGACCGGGCGCGTTGAGCGGATGCGGCGTTCGACCTTGATAGCGGAGTTGATGAGGCGGCCCTGGCGTATGGAGAGGCAGTCATCGAAGAGCATGGTGGCGGAGATGGGGCGCGGGGCGGACTGCTGCTTGTGGAAGCGAAGGGTCTGGCTGGTGATGTCGGCAACGCGTCGGAGTTCACGTTCGGCAGTTTCGAGATAGCCGCGGGTTTCCTCATCGGGGGTAGATTCGTGCGCGAGGTAGAGAAGGTTGGTTACTGATTCGAGAGGGTTGTTGATTTCGTGCGCAATGGAGGAGGAAAGGCGGCCGACGGCGGCGAGCTTCTCGGTGCGGAGAAGCATTTCCATCGCCGTGTGGCGTTCGGTGACGTCGAGGGTGACGCCGATCATGGTTGCGGGCTGATTTTCCCCATCGAAGAGGATGCGGCCACTGGCGAGGATCCAATGCAGTGATCCATCTGGCCAGAAAACACGGTATTCCGAGCGGTAGGGGACGTGATCGCGAACGACGGCATCGAGGGCGGCCTGGACGGGAGCGCGGTCATCCGGGTGTACGGATCCGAGAAAGTCTGAGAAGGTGAAGCGGTCCTTCGGGCCGAGGCCGAATTGGGCTTTGCAGGCGTCGGAGGTGTCCAGATCCCCGGTTGTGAGATCCCATTGCCAGGGCCCGATGTGCGCGGTCTCGGCGGCGAGGCGCAGACGCTCCTCACTGCTTTGCAGGGCGGTCAGGGCGCGGTCTCGTTCGGCCATGGTGTCGCGGATCTGGAATTGTCGTTTGCGGGCGCGGATGGCGGCTTCAACGGTGCTGAGGAGGGTGCTGGGGCGGATAGGCCGCTCCAGCAGGCTGAAATGGCCGAGGGGAAGGCGGGCTCGCTGGAGTTCGAGGCTCTGCTGGGTTTCGGTGCCGCCGGAGGTGAGCACGAGGATGGGGAGGTCGGACCAGTCCGGCTGAGTGTGAAGAAGGCCGGCCAGATGCACGACGACGTCAGGAGTGAGGGCTTCTTCGGCAACCAGAAGAGCGCCCATGCGGTCGCGCTCGGCGGGGGTGAAGTGATCGATGAAATGCGGGGAGATGCAGGCCTGCAGCCCGGCGGTCGCAAGGAAATTGGTGATGAGCTCACCGTCGCGCCCGATGGGGGTGAGGACCTGGACGGGGTGCTTATTCACTTGCGTCGCCCTCATTGATAACGGCGCCGCGACCGAGGAGCTCGGGGACGCCGGTGAGTACGCCGCGGAACTGTGTGAGGGGATCGCCGACCAGAAGACCGTCGGAGGTAATGGTGAGCTCGCGGAGGGAGCGCTCGTGTTGGCCGAGACGCTTCTTCAGGACGGAGATAGCGCGGTGAATGGCGCCGCGGTCCTCGAAATAGCGTAAGAGGACGACGGTATCGGCGACGTAGCTGACGTCGAAGGGAGTTTGCATGTTGCCGATGAGGCCATGCTGGGTGAGAACGAGGACGGTAATGACGCCGTGCTGATTGAGGTAGGCGAGGAGTTCGTGCAGGTGCAGGACGAGGTCCTGCTCCCCGGGCATGGCGTTCAGGAAGCCGTTCAGGCTATCGAGGATCACAAAGCGGGTGTTGTGATCGTTGACGTCGTCACGAATCTGCCAGATGAACTGGCCGGGGGAAAGCTCGGCGGGATCAACCTGGACAAGGCGGAGATTGCCCGACGCGATGTGCCTGTCGACGTCCATGCCAATACCGCTTGCGCGAAGCCTGGTGGAGCGAAAACTCTCATCGAAGCAGTAGAAGACGGCGCGTTCGCCGCGCTCCGCGGCGGCGCAGGCATATTGCATGGCGATGTTGGATTTGCCGACGCCGCTGGGGCCGGTGATGAGCAGGCTGGAGCCCCGTTCGAGACCGCCGCCGAACATGGCGTCGAAGGCAGGAAGGCTGCTGGAAACCTGTTCCTGGGGAAAGGACTCGACGTGCTCGGCGGCTACAAGGCGGGGGTAGATGACGACGCCACCCTTTTCGATGGTGTAGTCGTGGAAGCCCTCGCGATAGGCGGAGCCGCGAAGCTTGAGGATCTCGGCGCGGCGGCGGCTGACGCCAAAGTTGCGGCCGACTTTCTCAAGGAAGAGAACGCCGTGGGCAATGCTTTGGAGTTGGAGGTCGTCGCCTTCGGAGGTGCGGTCGTCGAGGAGGAGGACGGTGGTGCTGCGCTGGGAGAAGTATTGCTTGAGGGCGAGGAGCTGGCGGCGATAGCGCATCTTGTCGGCAGCGAGGAGGCGGAGTTCGGAGAGGGAGTCGATGACGACGCGCTCGGGGCGGAGTTCTTCAATCTCGCGGATAAGCCGCTGGACGGTGTCAGCGAGTTCAACGGTGCTGGGGTGAAAGACCGTGTACTGGCTGTCGGGAGAGAGGGTGGCTTCGTCGGGGACGAACTCGACGATGGGAATGACGGTGAAGTCGAGTCCGTGGGATTCGGCGGAGGCGATCAGTTCTGTTTTGGGTTCGGAGAGGGTGATGTAGAGGGATTTCTGGCCGGCAGCGTGGCCGGCGAGGACGAACTGCATGGCGATGGTGGTCTTGCCTGTGCCGGGGTTGCCCTCCAGCAGGTACATCTGTCCGGCTGGGAGGCCGCCGCCGAGGATATCGTCGAGGCCTTCAACTCCGGTTTGGAGACGCCGCATGTGAACTCACTTTCCATGAAGCAGTTTACTTGGATCGACGACCCGGCCATCCCGTGTGTCCATGTCCGGTCAGAAACTTCCGGGGGTTTCGATGCCCTGAAGCCAGGGAACGAGGTTTTCAGGGTCGCGCCTTCCCGTTGCTGGGCTTGGATGCACTTTGAGTTCTTACATTGTCGTGAGCGGCACAGCGGAGCACGGTGGAAGGGGTGGAGCTCCTCCGGGGCAAAGATGGCAACGCGAAGAAGAGCCGGCGTGGGAGCGGGGCAGGTGCGTGGATTGTTGGCCTGAGGCACGCAAGGCGAGGGGTACGCCATGTATCGTTGACCCTGCGACTTCGCATTTCAGGAGAGTGCTTCCGGCTCATGCCTACATTTGCTGCGATTGATATTGGATCGAACTCCTGCCGGTTGGCGATTGCTTCCGTGACGCAGCATCACCAGTTGGAGACGCTGCATGAGGACCGCGAGGTGACGCGGCTGGGCGAGAGTGTGTTTGAGGCGGGGGTGATCTCGCCGGAGTCGATGGCGAACACGATCAAGGCGCTGAAGCGCTTTCACAAGTCGGTGCAGGAGCACGTGGTCGACCAGGTGCGGGTGGTGGCGACGAGTGCAACGCGCGATGCGTTGAATGCGGAGGCGTTCAAGACCTGGGTGAAGTCGGCGACGGGATGGAATCTGGAAGTGATCTCGGGGCTGGAAGAGGGGCGGCTGATCCACCTGGGGGTGATGGCCCTGGATGAGGAGGCCCGGAAGCGGAGCTTGCTGATCGACCTGGGCGGTGGGTCATGCGAGGTGACGCTGAGTGACGGCGGGCGGATTAAGGAGATGGTGAGTCTGCCGCTGGGGGCGGTGCGGTTGCAGCAGGAGTTTTTGCGTACGGATCCCCCGTCGAAGGAAGATATCGGGCGGCTGCGGCAGTTTGTTGAGCGGGAACTGGGAAGGCTGGACCGGAAGATCGGGAAGCCGCAGGTGGACGCGGTGATTGCGACCTCGGGAACAGCGGCAGCGCTGGCGGAGGCGAGCCACTCGCTACCGGCGGAGGGCGCCATCGAGAAGCATGCCGCCAAGGGCGCGCGCGGGAAGAAAGCGGCACCGGTGGCGGTGCTTGAAACGACAACGACGGCTGTGCGGCGGCTGGCGGACCGGCTGTTGAAGATGTCGAATGCGCAGCGGGCGGCGGTGCCGGGGATCGGGCCGAAGCGCTCGGAGATCATTGTGGGCGGCGCGATGGTCTATGCGGCGCTGCTGGAACGGGCGGGGCTGGACGGTTTCCGGTACTCGCCGCTGGGCTTGCGGGATGGGGTGCTGGAGCAAATGCTGGCGGACGCGGATACGCGGGCGAGCGTGCACCGGACGATGGAGTCGGAGCGGTGGGAGGGGGTGCTGGAGGTTTGCAGGCGGTACCGGGTGGATCCGGCGAAGGCGGAGCCGGTGAAGAAGCAGGCGGAGGCGCTGTTCGATGGGCTGGCGAAGATTCATGAGCTGCCGGAGGAGTACCGCTTATGGCTGGCGGCGGCGGCGATGATGCGGGATGTGGGCAAGTTTATGAATCACCAGGGGCATCACCGGCACACGCAGTACATCGTCGCAAATTCCGAAATCTTCGGGTTTTCGCCGACGCAGCGGGCGATTGTGGCGGCGATTGCGCGCTACCTGGGCAAGAGCCGGCCGGATGCGATGGACCGGCCGATGCGGTCGGTGCCGGTGGAAGAGCATGCGCATGTGACAAGGGCCGTGGTGCTGTTGCGGCTGGCGCAGGCGATGTGCGGGGACCGGGCGGGCGCGACGCTGAAGGTGAAAAGCTTCGTTTATCCGAAGCGGATCCTGCTGCAGCTCCACCCGGTGCGGGGCGGGGCGGAGCTGGAGCTTTGGTCGCTGAAGAAGGAGACGGCTTACTTCCGCGAGGTCTTCCGGCGGGAGCTCTTTATTGAAGTGGCGTAGAGGGCGCGGACGATGCGGGGGTCGAGCAGCCACTTGAGGGTGGCGGTGCCGTGCTCGACGGTGGCGCGGGCGATAGAGCCTTTGCGCAGGCGCACGCCGGCCATCGCGGTGTGCGGGCTTTCTCCAGAGCTGTTGGAGGCGATGAGCTGGCCAAGAAACGAGGTCATGGTGGGATTGTGGCCGACCATGAGGACATTCTCATAGCTGCGGCACTCGTGTAGAAGACGCTGAAACTGGGCGAAGTCGGCGCCGGGTTCAAGGGCCTGCGCATGGAGAATTTTGGCTTCGTAGCCCATCTCCGTGCCGACAAGCTGGGCGGTCTGCAGGCAGCGTTTCAGGGGGCTGGAGATGATGAGGTCGAAGGTGATGTTGAGGCCGCTGAGAACGGATGCCAGTTGCAGACAGTGGCGCTTGCCGTCCTTGTCGAGGGGGCGTTTCACGTCGAGCTTGGGATTGACGCGGCGGGTGCCGGCGCTGGCGTGGCGCATCAGGTAGACGTCAAGGCCGGCACGGTTCGGGTGGGTGAAGAAGGTCATCGCGGGTGCAGGGACGTTGGCGGCGTCGCCGGCTGGCTTGTGGGCGGCGCGGCGAGGGGAGGGCGTCCTGGCGCCGTTCTGTGCTTCGGAGGAGAGGGAAAGCGTCGTTTGGTCGTTCACGGAGGTGCTCACTTCAAGGGTGGATGATGCCGGGTGGACGGAAGTTGCGCCCGGGACGCGGTGCGGACCCGATTCAGGGTAGGAGTCGCCGGATTTCGCTGTAGAGTACTCCGGCGAGGCGGTCCGAACGGTGAATTTTTTCGAATCCTGCAGCTTCGAGGGCTCGGTCAATGGCGGGGAGGTGTTGGGGACGGAGTCCTGTAAGGAGGCGGAAAGCGGCGTAGAGGGCTCGGATGTAAAACGAAGCGAGGAGCCGCCAAGGCTGGCGTGGAGGGATGGCGAAGTCGGAGAGGACCCAGAGACAGCCAGGGGCGACGGTGCGGGCGAGTTGTTGAGCGAGGGAGTCGAGTTCCTGCTGGTGGAGGCAGTCAAGAAAGAAGTGGGTGACGACGAGGTTGGTTCGGCCCAGATCCAGGTTCGCGGGCAAATGTACGGCGGAGGTTTGCAGAGTGGTGAGCCGAGGGCCGGCGAAGGCGCAGCGTTTGCGCAGCAGACGGAGCATGGTGGCGCTGGCATCTACGGCGAGCGCATGGAGGCGGGGATTACGACGGAGGAGGGCAGCAAGAAAACGGCCGTCGCCATCGCCCAGCACGAGAGCGTGGGTGGCTGGGGTGAGCAAGGGAAGGAAGTGCTCACGGGTGCGGGTGAGCAGTGGGCCGAGGAAGAGGTACTCAGCCCAGCGGTAGAGGCGGGCTACGCGGTCGAAGTTGGGAGTCATCGAGAGAGAAGCACGTAAACCGCTGCCACGGGAAGCGGGGTGAGAAGGCAGAGATCGGCGAGGGCGCGCAGCGTGACCGGGTGCATGCGACGCCGTAAACGGTGCAGAAGGAGCAGGGCTGCCCCTGCTGACGCGCAGGCCAGCAACGCAGCGGAGGGGTGGGGAGAGAGAGCGTGCCGGGAGAAGAAGGAAAGCAGGGCCGCGAGGACGGAAACGGCCAGCGCGAGAGCCTGCAGATGGCGGACGGCGAAGCGGGTGGAAGGATGAGCCTCGTCGAGGTTGCCGGGGTGTTCCCAGGTGTAGAGGTACAGGCAGTTCAAGGTGCAGATGCCGGCGAAGCAGAGCGCGGCCGGCAGGAGCGCGCTGCGAAGGGCAGGGGCACGGGCGACGGTGGGGATGAAGACCGCGGCGGGAAAGAAGATGCCGACGGCGATCTCCTTGGGAAGGCGATGTTGTTGCGCCGAAGGGGCGGAACGGGCGTGAATGAGGAGCAGCCAGGCGCCGAGAAGACTGGCCAGCAGAATGTAGAGGTGAAGGACGGAGTCGGCAGTCCTGTGAAGCAGAAGAACCAGGGGCAGGGAGGCGAGCACAATCGCTTGTAGAAAGCGGTCGCGGTGCAAGTGATGGAAATGGTGACGGGCTTCCAGGTGAAAGGCGGAAGGGGCCGAGAAAAGGGGCTTGGCGTCGAGCAGGCGGTCGGCGGCGTAGAGCATCCACACGGCGAGGAACATGGCGAGCGGGTCGAGACGGCTGATGCGGACGCCCGCGCACCAGGCGAGGAAGACCGTCCAGCTAGCGGCGACCGTGGGGGCGTCGAGGGACAAGAGGTGCCAGAGCGCGAGGGGGGAGCGCGCCGGGGCGGCGGCCGGCCGTTGCGGAACAAGGAACGGCCGGTCGGGTGGCGTTGTGGATGAAAGAGGAGCGCTGCTCAAGGGAAGCTCTGGGAGCCTGGCCGGCGGCTAACGTCGGCGTAGGGGTTAGCGTCTGCGAAGGGTCGTGGGCTCGTAGTCGGAAGGGGCCTCGGACGTGCGCACGGTGAGTGCCCGGGCGAGGTGGAAGTGAATGATGCTTTCTGAGCCGATGCTGACCTGCTGACCACGGGTGGCACCCTGCAGCACCGCCCCACCGCCACCGCCCGCCAGCGCGCCGATACCTGCTCCCTTGCCGCCGCCGAAGATGCCCCCAAGCACGGCGCCGATAGCTGCCCCGCCGCCTACCTTCTCAAAGGAATTCGTTCCGCGGTTCTTGCCTTCTACGGTGTAGGCGTCCGTGGCCAGCGGAACAGTAGAGCCGTGCCGGCGGACGGAGGTGAGCTCGATGGAAAGTTCGGAATGACCTTTGAAGTGGGCGGCGTCCTTGGCGACGAGAACGCGACCGCTGACGGCGGACCCGGCGGGAATGATGACCAAGCCGTCGTGAACAACCTCATGGGTGACGGTGCCGCTGAAGGGTTGGCCGTTCTGGGAGTTCTGGCTGCTAAGGGCCTCGGTGATGCGGATGGGGATGATGGTGCCCGCGGGCGCGGTGACGTCACGGAAGGTGGGTGCCGGGGGTGGAACCGGGGCTGATTCGGAGCTGGAGGGGAGAGGCAAGGGACGGTTCTGCGCGAGGGCCTGGCGCTCCTGGGCAGTGGTCGGGCGGGGTTGGGTGGGTGCAGAGGGGGAGGTGATGGTGGGAGCTACCTGGACTTCGGCAACCGTGAGTTGGTCGACGACTTCCCTGACGCCTTTGACCTTGGCCGCGTCCTGTGCGGCGACCGTGGAGGCAGTGTCATCGGACACGTTGCCGGTGAGGGTGACGATTCCGCCGTTGGTTGCCACCTGGATGGGCTGCCGGCTGATGGCGGCGTCGCCTTGCAACGCGCTCTGAACCTGCGCGGTGAGCTGTGCGTCCGGGACGGGTGCGCTGGACTTGCTGGAGCATCCGGCAAGCAGGCTGGCAGTGAGGAGGGCGGCGCAGGCGGACCGGGACTGTAGGGGCTTGCTGGAGGAAGCGGGAAGGCGTTTCGTCATGGAGGTGTCCTCGATCATACCGGGATGCGCTGGCGTCGGCGCGCGCTTCGCAGTCTTGTGATGCTTCCCAACGCGGAGGGGAAGCTGTTCTTTGAGTTGGGCGATGAAGCGGCTCAGCGGTAAAATATGAAGACGGGATATTGGGGCCGCGGTGGATGACTTTTATGGCGTCAAACAACCGGGGCTCGCATGGCAGCATCCGTATGGACTCAAGGCAGTGGCTCTGCAATGCGGGGCAATCCCAACTGGGAAGAAGATAAGTCAGGAGATCGCAATGGCAGATAATGACGGCGGCAGCGGCAATTTTGGATGGTTTTTGGCTGGTCTGGGAATCGGAGCCCTGGTTGGGGTCCTGTATGCGCCCAAGTCCGGAGCAGAGACCCGGGATGAGCTTGTAGCCGGCGCTCTGGACGCACGCGACAAGGCCAACCAGCTTTATGCGCAGGGCAAAGACCAGGCCACACAATACGTGGCGCAGGGTAAGGACGTAGTCACACAAGCTGTGGCACAGGGCAAAGAGCAGGTGAGCCAGTATGTGCAGCAGGGCAAGGAAGTCGTGAACCAGGCTGTTGAGACGGGCAAGGGCCAGGCTGCCCAGTACGTCGACAAGGGCAAGGAGTACTACGACAAGGGTCGTACCCAGTGGTCGCAGTATGTCGACAAGGGTAAGGATCTGGTGCAGAACCAGACCGAGGCCGTTTCTGCTGCAGTGGATGCCGGCAAAGAAGCCTACGTAAGCAAGACCAACGAAGTCATCCCGAATTCGTAAATCTGATGTGTTCCGAACGCGGGGCCGGTGTCTTCACCGGCCCTTTGTGTTGAGTACGATGGCGTAGATAGCGAGAACCCGCCGGATGCGGGTTGAGTTTCTGCCGCGGCAGAACTAAGGAGTCTGGTATGGGAGCCCTTCATTTCCCGGCGATGTTGCTTTTTCAGGATGCCGGCACGATGGCCAATGATGTCCACCTGATCATGATTTGTGAGGTCATTCTCACTGCCGTGGTGGTGCTGCTCTTAGTGGGGATCGCCGTGGCCGGCCTGGTGATTTTGAGTAAGGTGACGAAGCTGGTGAAGGTGGCGGATGCCAAGGCGCAGCCGCTGCTGGCGCAGGCCACGCCCCTGATCGCCAAGGGCAAGGAGATCGCTGGCCACGTCAACGACATCGTGGCCGATCTGAAGCCGAAGATTGCAGCGGTGAGTGCGGATCTTCAGCCGAAGATCGCGGCGGTGACTTCGGATCTTAAGCCGAAGATCGCCAGCGTCACCAGCGATGTGCAGCACATCTCAAGCGTCGTCCGCAGCAAGGTCGATGAGGCTGGACTCACCTTCACCAAGATCAACCAGACAGTTGAGAAGGTGAATGAGACCGTGCAGGGTTACAACGTCACTGCGCAGGATGTCAATGTGAAGGCCAAGGGTCAGGTCGAGCGCGTGAACGGCATGGTAAGCGATGCGCTGACGACAACGCAGCAGGTGAGCAAGCAGATTCAGCATGGCATCAAGGTGCCGGTTGAGAAGATTGCGAGCTGGGTGACGGCGGCCAAGATCGGAATTGAGAACTTGTCCGAGAAGATCCCGTTCCTCCATCAGAATCAGCCGGGCGCTCGCAAGCCGACAACGCCGCGGCCCGGTCCAGTCCCCGTGCCGCCGGTGGGCGCGCGGGTGGTTCAATCGGCTGAGGATGTAGCGCGGGGCGTTCCACCGCCGGTGCGGAACACACCCTCGACTCATTGAGCCCAGCTTCAACGGAGTGCACCAGGGGAGGGCCTATTGGCTCTCCCTTTTCGTTTGCCCCGCTAAAATGGTGAGTGATGCCGGAGCGTGACACCATTGCCGTAGCGATGTCGGGAGGGGTGGATTCATCTGCCGTGGCGGCGATGCTGCACGCGGAGGGGCACCCGGTCATCGGCCTGACATTGCAGTTGTGGAATCAGCGACGGCTAGCCGGGCGTGAGGGCATGCCGGAGACGGTGCAGGGGCGTTGCTGCTCCATCGATGATGTGTATGACGCGCGACGCGTGGCCGAGCACCTGGGTATTCCGTACTACCTGGTGAATGCGCAGGAGCGATTTGAGGCTGAGGTGGTGCGGCCGTTTGTGGACGAGTATCTGCATGGGCGAACGCCGATTCCGTGCACCCTCTGCAACAACCACCTGAAGTTCGACCAGCTGCTGGAGACGGCGCGGGGCATTGGAGCGGAGAGGATTGCGACGGGGCACTATGCGCGCAACCATTACGATCTTCGGCGGGGCCGGTGGGTCCTGTCGCGGCCAGCGGACCGGTCTAAGGACCAGACGTACTTCCTTTTTGGGCTGACGCAGGAGCAGCTAAGCCGGACGCTGTTTCCGCTGGGTGAGATGCAGAAGCCCGCGGTGCGTGACTTGGCGGCAGAGCAGGGGCTGGAGCTGGCGCGGAAGCCGGATTCGCAAGAGATTTGTTTCATTCCCGGGGGAAGTTATTCGCAGTTCTTGAAGGCGTATCTGGACGAGCAGGGACGAGAGATGCCGGAGTTGGCGGGGGAGCTTGTAGCGCCGGGCGGCGAGGTGCTGGGTCGGCATGAGGGCATCCATGGCTTTACAGTGGGGCAGCGGAAGGGGCTGGGGATCAGCTCGCCGGAGCCGCTGTATGTGTTGAAGATCCATCCGGATTCGCACCGGGTGGAGGTCGGGCCGGACACGGCGTTGTATACGAAGGTGTTGCGGGCTAACCGGTTGAATTGGGTGTCGATGGCAGAGCCGGCGGAAGAGGTGCGGGTCAGCGTTAAAATCCGGCACCGGCATGAGCCTGCGGCGGCGACTCTGCGGATGGTGGGTGAGGACAGTGTGGAGGCTGTGTTCGATGACGCGCAGCGGGCAGTAACGCCGGGGCAGTCGGCCGTGTTTTACCAGGGGGATGAGGTGGCCGGGGGCGGATGGATTGTGTAGCTGGGGCCATGTCCCGTGGCGGCGGAGCGGGATCTCGCGGTAGCTTCCCGCATGAGTGGAAGCGACAACGTCGAGGACTTCCGACAGTGTTGGCTGGACGATGGGCCAACCCCGAGGGGAGAATTAAAGACCAATCCGTGTTGTAGGCGCGATGGAATGACTTCATTCTTTGCGCTCGCGCATCGTGGAACGGCAATGAGACATCCATGCAGAGATGGCTGGTCTGGTGGAGCGTGGAGCGGGGATTGATGAAGGGAAGAGCGGGGTAGCGGAGCAGCGATTTCTGCTGCCGTTTCTGGGATTGGCTTGTGCGGTGGGTGTGGGGTCGATCTACTACAACCAGCCGTTGCTGCTGGTGATGGGGCATACGGCCCATGCGAGCGCGCAGCAGATGATGATGATCGCGACCGCGACCCAGGTGGGCTATGCAGGCGGGATGTTGAGTTTTGTGCCGCTGGGTGACGTGGCCGAGCGGCGGGGCTTGATGATGCGATTGTATGGCGCTGCGGGGGTGGCGCTGGTACTGGTGGCGCTGGCGCACGGCTTTGCGTGGATGCTGGCGGCGAGCGTGCTGGTGGGGTTGTTTGCAAGTGTGACGCACATTGCGCTGCCTTTGGCGCCGGACCTGGTGCCGCATGAAAAGCGTGGGCAGGCCATTGGCACGGTCATGACCGGGTTGTTGCTGGGGATACTGCTGGCGCGGAGCTTTGCCGGGTGGGTAAGCAAGCTGGGCGGATGGCAAACGGTGTTCTACGCGGCGGCGGTCATGAATCTGGCCTTTGTGCCGTTACTTTGGAAGGTGATGCCGCGGCTGGAACCGAAGAAGAGGTTGACCTACGGCGAGGCGATGCGGTCGTTGTGGACGATTTTCCGAACGCAGCCTTTGTTGCGCGAGAGTGGAGTGATCGGCGGGCTGACGTTTGCGGCGTTTTCGTGTTTCTGGACGACGCTTGCCTTTGTGCTGCACACGGACTACGGGCTGGGGCCGGGGGTAGCCGGGACATTCGGCGTGGTGGGTGCGACAGGAGCGCTGGTGGCTCCCTTCGCGGGACGACTCGCGGACCGGCATGGAACACGGTTTGTGATTACGCTGGCCGGCGCGGCGGTGACGGCGTCGTTTGGCTGGCTTTGGCTGCAGGAGA
>CAZZWG010000066.1:0-11068 GCA_964657685.1 Verrucomicrobia bacterium Tous-C9LFEB
CGCACCCAGTTGTAGGGATGGTCGGGGTTGAAGGTGTACGGCACTTCTTCCTCATCGACCCATACATTCGCGTTGTAACCGCTGGATTGAAAAACGTGCTCTAGACGGCCTGGTGGCTTGAAACCACGGAAAGGCAGATCATAAGCGGGCTTTCGCTGCGCGTCCCGGGCAACGTCTGCTACAGGTCCCGCGTTCAACATCAGGCAGGAGATGCCCTTCTCCGTCAAGATCTTCGCGGCCATACCGCCGGCGTGCCCCGACCCGATGACGAGCACGTCCACAGGTTCCTTCATGCTTTTCTCCTCTTGCTGCCGGCCTCAGTGTGGATACGAAAGACTCATGTGCGTGGAGGAAGGCGAATCCGGAACATGGGACGGGCGCATGTGCACGCTATGGAAGCTCTCAGCGTAGACATCGGGTTCCACCGGCGACCAGTAAAGGCCGGAGGTTACCCAATCCTGATCTGACTGGCCCAACGCCAGAATCCAGGCGCTCGAGTTCATGGTGGCCGTCCGGATGTCGGCATGCGCGACATTGACGAAACTTGCATGCGGTTCCGTCGGCGGATGGTCTGCCATCCAGGTACGCAGCCAGGGTCCGATGACCCCATCTGCCTGTGTGGGGTCAAGCGTCGCGAAGGGGACACGGTAGCGCTTTTGTGACTCACCGTTCAACCAATCAAGTCCAGCGGTGTAGAGCTCCTTCCGCGGCTCTGGTGATTGGCTGATGAGGAAGTCGAGAAACGCCGGTGTACCCGCAGCCAAAGCCCCCGGCTTGTTGCCCAAGGGCGGCATCAAGAGGTCGCAAAGGTGGGTCAGAGCGTCCATCTGACCGGAAGAAAAGAATGTCGGGTCTGTTGAGGCGATTGTCTCGGCGGCTTGTGTGTGTGGCAGAGGTGTTTTCGCATTCAGCCCCAGCGTCCACGGAACCGGAGCGGGCGGCGGTGGTGCAGGGTTGGCTACCTGTTGTGCCCAAAGCTCCGGCGCTACCCCCAGCGCGATCATAGCCCGCACAAACTCTCGTCGTTGCATGCGCGTCTGCCTTTCTAAAGCGAATCCTGCGAAGCACGGAGTCTCTCGGTCGAGAGTGCTCGGACGGAGCCGATGCCCCGAAAGTGAAAGACCATTTGTATGAAGCCCGTGGTGTATCTGTCAACTTGGCACGGGATCTGCACTCCATTGATCAGGATGGCAACAAGAGCGGAGAAACGCGGCCACTTCAGGACCGGCTGGCACTGGAATGTACATAACAATTTACCTGCTGCTGATCTTTTTGTAGCTCCGGTCCCTCGCAGTCTTGCGATGATCTGAGAGTCTACTCGATTACCAAGTTGAGCAGCCAGAAGCCCTTGTGATGTCTCATGTTCAAATCCCGTGTAGTCGCCTTCTGCCTAGGGGACGGTGATCAAGCCTTGAACTGTGACTGTGCTTCCATCGGCTCGGTTCAGCACGAGGTTGTGGGCTCCGGTCTTCAGCGGGGGCAGGACTACGCTCAAGGTGTTCTCGTCAACTACGGTCGCCACGGCAGCTGTGGCGTCCACCGTGACCGTTGTTCCGGAGTCAAAGCCGCTGCCCCGAAGTTGCATCGTTCCTCCCGAGACGGGCTGCGTAGGTCCGAGGTGGCCTACCGATAGCGGCGCTTCGCCGAGGTCGACGACGGTCAATCCGGCATCAGTAAGCAGAAATACCAACCTGCCACCTTCGTCGACAGCTAAAGGCTCCAACACAGCTTGCACGGTCTGCGTTAGAGAAAATCGCATTTTAAGCATTGCACTCGCGGTATCGACGATCTCGAAATAGCCTGCGTGGGGCACATAGTAAAGGCTTCCGGCGGCGTTGAAATGCGATCCGGCAAGAAGCGTTGTTCGAGGGGAGGCGGGGTAGCTTGGCGAGAGGGGGCTGCCGTACAGCGCCGCAGGTTGCGCCAGGACGCCGAGAGGTTTGCCGGCGGCATCGGCGAACCGTGTGTCACCCGCCAGGATGTTGCCATCGGCAGAGATGGCTGCGGTAGAGTAGGCCGACACGCTCCCGGCGGCTAGGAAGCCTTTTGTGGAGTCATAGAAACATACATCGCCGTTGTCGCCGGTACCCACCACCGCCAGTGTGCCATCGCCGTTGCTTTGCATCTGCGGGTTGAAGAAACTCGCGAAGCAGCCATAGGAGTAGGTTGCTTGCACCTGGGTGCGCGCCTGGAGATCGACGACGGCGGCGTGGCTGAAGATGCCGCACCCTGAAGCGGACGGCGTGGGAAGAACCAGCGCACGGGAACCCGCAAGGGCCGCGACCGCACCCGGCCCGAAGGTGCAGTTGGAGCTCACCAGAGAAAGGGTGGGCAGTGCCAGTGCGTAGCTCTGCGAAGGCGTAGCCAGGTTAAGGACAGCCACGGAGCCATCCGCGCCATTGCCGACGATCAGATAGGCGCCGTCCGTGCTGAGCGCACCATCGCGCAGGTCAAAGGTTCCATTCACGGTTGGAATTGTGAGCGGTGTCTGGAACCCGCCGCTCCCAGGAGAGAACACCTGAACCGCATTCTTGGTGATCACGTAAGCCTGCTTCCGGAACTTGTCATAGATCACGGCCGAAGCCGTTCCTGAAAAGCTGTAGTCGGAGACGCTGGACGCGTAGAAGACGGCTCTTGGCAGGGTTCCGGAACCATTGGGCGTCGCAACTTGTAGATCGGCGTACCCCGGCTTACCCGGCGGCAGGGCAAAGTTCAGATAGGTGGTCGGCACCGCCTCGCCTGTGAACGCGGGGTACTGCCCCACGGCGCTTGTGATGGAGGCGCTGGTGCCCCCGACAGTGAGCGATCCACTGCTGCTATCGACTGGCAGCCCGAAACCTGTGATGGTGGACGGTGCTCCGCCTGCCGGGGAAGAACCGTTGTATAGGATCGACTCCGGCGTTGCACCATAGGAAAAGCTGAGTGCGGCGTAGCCCAGCTCTCCGTTCGGGTAGATCACCTTCAGGTCCACAGGACCGGCTGCCTGCGTCGCCGGAGAGGTGAGGCTGAGAGAGTTGGCGGCCAGCGACGTTGTGCCGCGGGTATCGCCAAACCACACATCCGGTAGCAACTCGATGTAAGACGACAGCGTGAACGTTGTGCCGCCAGACAGGGGCCCGCCCTGTGGGGCGAACGAGCTGGGTTGGCCACCGGACAGCGGCAACGACCCTGTTCCGTAATCCTGGAAGTAGGTGCTGTCCTCAAAGGCCACGCCACCGCTCTGAATACCGATGAGCAGGCCGCTGTTGTCGGCGGCCACCAATGCGGTGTTCCCTCCGTAGCCTGAGCTGAAGGGCGACGTCGACGACGTGATCGCGGGCGCCAGACCCTTCAGGGTTCGGCTTGGCACGTCATAGGTCGCGACAAGGCTGCCGCCAGGCGTTCTGCTTCCTGTCTGGTAAAGCGTCTTGCCGTCATCGCTGAACACAAAGGTCTGCGGGTCGAACAAAACATTTTCGGGGGTCCCCAGAATGCCTGGCGTCAGTGCCGCCATGAAGCTGCCGAGCGACTGTCCCGTGCTGTTGATCAGCTGAACGCCTCGCAACGAAGCTGCCGTGAGATTGGTGACAAGAACGGACCCGTCGGCGTTCGACGCTTCCAGCGAGCCGCAGAAGCTGCTCCCCGTAAACCCTGCATCGATGGTGTACGTCGTTGCGGAACCGGATGCGGTGGAGTAGCTGTCTAGAATGCACCCTGAAAAGCCGCTCTCCAGGCCGAAGACCTTGGTGCCGTCCCCCGTGCGCAACAAGGGCCGTGCCATGTGTACGGCTTTGAGCGTAGTGGCGCCGGGGGACCAGATGTAGCCGCTGTCGTAGTACCCGACCGAGAGCAGAAGGCTGCCGTCAGCGAGTGCGTGCATCTCGCTCACGGTCCAGGTGCTCACCGAGGCCGGAATCGCAGGCAAAGAGAAGCGCTGCATCGTGAAATCAGTAGTGCTCATCGCCAACACCTGCTCGGACTGCGTTGCGATCCAGAGTGTGTTGCTGTCCTGGGTGAGATCCACCGCGACGGGGGAGGCAACAGGAATGCTCCGAAGCAGTGCGTGCGAACTCGCCGAGATGACATCGACGCGGTTCCAGACCGAGTTGCTGGCAAAGATCAGGTTATGAACGCGATCAAAGGCCAGGCTGTTGGGGGTGCCACCCGTCCAGGTGAAGGCTGTGCGGCTGTTCGGAATGGTTCCTGGAACTCGCGCCACACTGAGGGTATAAGCCGCCGAAGCGGAGGCGGACGATCCGTCCGCTGTTCCCACCACGGAGATGGGTACGTTCTGACGAACGGGTGCATCCTTTGTGGCCGTGAGGGTCACCTTGGCGGAGTCTCCAACAAGGATCGCCGCCGGCTGGAAGGTTGCGGAAACGCCCTGCGGTAGACCTGTAGCGCTCAACGTAATACGGAAGTCCGCTGTTCCGTTCCCGTCGAAGCCGCCGTAACTTTGGACAGTGAAGCTTGTACTGCCTCCAACAGGCACAGCGAGATCCGTGGCAAGGGGCGAACTGAACGAGAACGAGGGTGTCTTGCTTTCCACCACCACAGGAAGCGTAGTGGTGGAAGATGCTCCACCCGCAGTGGTCAGAGCAAGGGCATACGATCCTGCCGCAACGGATGCATCCACCGCGACATAGATTCGCGACGGGATTGCGTATGGGCTGGCCGTCGGAGCCGTGAACCCAGACGGCAGGGTCAGGCCTGAGACGGTAACGGTAGCTGTTCCTAACGCAGTGGTCGTGGCATCGATCCCGAGCGTCGTTCCTGGATAGGCGACGATGGATACGGGTGAGAAGCAGGTGGACACGGCGGGCGTAAGCGCAAACGGAGCCGAAATGTCCCCGGGGAAGCCGGCAGCTTCCACCGTCAACTGAGGATTCGCAACGGACCCCAGGTTTGAGGGGAGCAAAGCGAAGAGTAGTGTGCCGCTCCCTGTACTCTGACCGGTAATCTGGGTTCCATTTAACCGCAGAACGGCGTTCCCAAGCGGAAAGTTGTGGCCGTTGACAAACAGCTGAATCCGCTGACAAAGCGTCCCGGTCACGGTCTCCTGAACCGCCGTGATCTCTGGCTGTACGGCATACACCGGGACGGTGAGTGACGCGCTTGATCCTCCACCCGGCGCGGGCGTGCTGACCTGCAGGTTGCCGGTGTTTGCAGTCGAAGGCACTCCGGCCTGGGGCACGGTAGCCGTGAGCTGTGTCCCACTGACAAACGTTGTTGGGTAGGGTGTACCGTTCCAGAGAATGGACGAGGTCGCCTGGAAGCCGGTCCCTTGGACGGTGAGCGTCGTGGAGGTTGACGAACGGAAGACAGCGGCCGGTGAGAACGACGTGATTGTGGGGATCGCGCTGGTGATCGACACCGTCATGACTGCCGACATGCCACCGATAGGCGGTGGATTGGTGACGCCAATCGTTGCGCTTCCCGCCACGGCCGTCAGAGTGGGGTCAACAGTTGCATTGAGCTCGGTGGCGCTGAGGAACTTCGTCTTCAACGCCGATCCGTTCCAGGTAATCGCCGAAGAGGAGATGAAGCCGCTACCGACCACATCGAGGACGGGAGAGGATCCCGCAACAATCGACGTAGGCGAGATGGACGCAAGCACAGGAACCGGGTTGGCCCGAACGGTCAGAGGCACGGAAGCCGAGGTACCGCCTCCGGGTGCAGGCGTGAAAACGGCGATCTGGAAGACGTTTCCGGAGGCTTGCTCTGCGGCGGTCAATGAGGCGCTAAGCTGCGTACTGCTGACAAACGTTGTAGCGCGGGATACGCCGTTGACCTGCACTACGGAGGAGGAGATGAAGTTTGTCCCTGTTACGTTGATCGGCAGATCAGCGGAGCTGCCTGCGTCCACTGCCGAGGGATTGACGGCGATGGCCCCTGGCACAGGGTTCACCACTGCTAAGGTGACAGCCGGGGATGAACCGCCGCCAGGCGCGGGGGTTTGCACCGTGATGTTGAACGAGTGTGTCGCAGCCTGCTCTGCGGCGGTGAGGGAAGCTCCCAGCTGGCTGCTGCTGAGGAACTTTGTCGTGCGTGCATTGCCGTCTACCAGCACCACGGAGGAGGCCACGAAGTTGGTTCCGGTAACGACAAAGGGGAGATCAGTGGTGCCACCAATGTTTATGATTGCAGGGCTAACAGAGACAGCGGCTGGAACGGGGTTGATCACGGCCAACGCGGTTGCGGGAGAGGTGCCGCCGCCTGGGGCGGGGGTGGAGACAGCAATCTGAAAGGAATGGGCACTTGCCTGCTCGGCGGTGGTGAGTGAGGCCCCGAGCTGCGTGTTGCTAACGAAGCGGGTCGTACGCGCTGTGCCGTCCACCAGCACCACAGACGACGGGACAAAGTTCGTCCCGGAGACGATAAAGGGCAGGTCAGACGCGCCGCCCGCGTTCAGCGTGGATGGACTGACCGTGACAGGGCCCGGGGCTGGATTCTCTACCGCAAAGGAAGCGGGTGCCGAGGTGCCACCGCCCGGGGCGGCATTGACCGTCGTGAACGCGAGAAGACCTGTATTGGCGAGGTCCGCTGGGGCAAGGGTCACCTTGAGCGCAGACGCACCTGTAGAGATGGATGGCCTCGTAGCACCGTTGACCTGAACCACGGTGCCAGGGACGAAGCCGGATCCGGTTACAACCACGTCCACGGAGCCAGCGCCGGCTACCGCACTCGTTGGACTTAGACTCGTGATCGCCGGTTGGGGGTTATCGAACTCCACAGGAGCGGGACCGGAGGAGGTGACGCCTCCGTCGCTGACCGCAATGCTGAAGGTTCCTGCACTGACAAACTGTCCAGCTGAAACCGCGGCAGTCAGCTGCGTCGGACTATCAAAGGTGGTTGGGAGTGCCGTTCCATTCACCAACACCGCGGTGCTCGCGGTAAAGCCGGTGCCCGTGACAGTCAGGGTTGCGGCCGCGCCTACGGGGAGCGTTGTCGGCGAAACCCCACTGACCGAAAGTGCGGCCTTCGGGCTGCCTCCCGCCGATCCTCCCGTCCCAGAGTTCGGGAGGTTTGAGGTTGAGCAACCAACAGCCAGAAAGAGGCACAGCACCGCGCAAAGGGAGAGCAAACGAAACAAGAATCACGCACCGAACTGCTAAGTCGAAGTCGGGCTAGCTTACATCAAGACTCGCGTGACCGGAAACAAAATTTCCGGGTGGGGTCGGCGCTGAAGGCTCCTTGTCAGAGGACGCGGGAGAGTCTCCCTTCATTTCCAGCGAAAGGAGCTTGCAAATCGTCTTTGATCTAAGTTCGGACTCAAGCGAAGGCACCCACTGCATACGCGATGCCCGCTTCTGTATATCTTGCCCCAGCCACCTGGAGTGTGCCTAAGCCGAACCGTCAGGCGCCCGGACCTCATGGAGCGATCGCGCTGAAGTCAATACTAATCTTGTCGGAAACGACACCTGTCAGAAACAACACCGACTGTGCTGGTGAGCCTGCACTGCGCACTCCGTGGAACTCACCTCCAATCGGAAACCGCTCCTAGCGTGCAGTATCTTCCGCATCGTCGGCAACACGGAAGCGATCCGGGCTTGCGGTTGGCTCCGTGTGGCCCATCATCCGGGAGCGAGGGGGTCATCAACGCGCCATCGAAGGAACGGTACCGCAGGTCGAACACCGCCTCGGGATGGCGCTGCGGCAGGCCACTCACAATCGCCATCTCGACGCGGGGAGTGCCGTTTGAGTTCCACACAGGCGGGCAATACCGGCGGTTGCCGGCGGCGTCGGTGATCCGGACGAACAGAGATGTGGTGCGTTTGCGCTTCTTGCGGGACATGATTCTTTCTCCTCTTTAGCTGATACCGCTTGCCAGGAGGTGCCCCGATTATGGGTAGCCGGAGGGGGTAGCCATGGCCTAAAGTACTGAAAAGACAGGCAGGCTTTTAGTCCCTCACTGCCCACCATCCCTCCAAAGCAATCTGGGCAGCAGCACCCTCGCCCAAGGCAGTCTGCATGATGCCCAGGCTCAAGCAATCGAGAGCGTCAGCCGGTCGCATTGCGCTCAATGCGCGGGTCCACTACAGGGGCACGGTCCACGCAAAGCAAAACACACAGCAGTTCTACGTCCCTATCCCACCAGGCCATCGCTTCATTACTGAAGGAACAGACATGCACTTCATCGGGGAGAAAGTTTCGGGGTCTTCGGCGGCCTAGCCAGGCAAAGCCGCAGTCCGGTAAGCGTACAGCTCCGGTTTCCTTCGGCACTACAGCGTTTCCGAGCCTACGAAGGCGCCTGCCGTGTACCGGGATTCGCTTCCTACGAACCTGTTCAAGCTGGGGGTGGATGCCCGGTGATCGTGTTCCAGAACCGCCGTTGCACAGACGCCGGAATCACTGCAGCCGGGTCATCCATGCCATGCCTGCGCATCAGTGACCTCGTCAGGCCCACTCTCAACGGACCCGCCGAATCGGCCCGCCTCCCGTCAGCCGCGGCTCCTCATACCGCAACCCCGCATGCCCTGCACTCGGGTGCCGCACCTTCGACACCCGTCCTTCCGTCCTCATCCGGCGGTCCGCCTCCGCCCACGTCGGCAGCGCCGCTTCTTCCTGCTCCCAGTGCACCACTGACGCCTCATCACACCACTCCATCAGCTTCGGCATCGTCTTCTTGTGCGCCCCCGCTGTCATATACCGCCGCATGCTCTCCCCCGAGTCCCACGCCGTCATCGTCCAGAACGTAAACCGCCGGTCCGGCAGCAACGACCCCTCCTGAAACCCCGCTGCCCGCTTCACCTGCCGCAGCGACCGCAGCGTATCCAACGCAAACAGCGGCATAAACCGTATCGACCGAATCCTTAATCTCGTAACACTCACAAACGTCATGTCACATCTCCTTCTGACGGCCTTCCACCGCGTCAACACTGCGGCCGCTGCGCCCTCCGCGTTCGCAGTTGGAACCGTGATCTCTCAAACCACCTCGACTGCCAACAAATCCTCCATCGTCTCGCGCCGTCGAATCAACCGCACCGCCCCGTCCTCCACCAACACCTCTGCCGGCCGCCCTCGCGAGTTATAGTTCGAGCTCAAACTCATCCCATACGCCCCTGCATCCAGCACCGCCAGCAAATCACCCGCCGACGCGCTCACCTGCCTGTCCCGCGCAAAAAAGTCGCCACTCTCACAAACCGGCCCCACCACGTCCACCACCTCCATCGCGCCCATCCCCTCCCGCACCGCCACAATCTCGTGGTGCGCTCCATACAAGGCTGGCCGGATCAGGTCATTCATCCCCGCATCGGTCACCACAAACCGCTTCGATCCATTCGCCTTCGTATGCACCACCCGCGTCAACAACACCCCGGCCTGCGCGATCAGAAACCTCCCCGGCTCCAGCAACAATCGCGCCTCAAGTCCCCCCAGTGCCCCCAAAACCGCCCGCGCATACTCCGCAACCCGCGCTTTCGGATCGAAGTCCTCCCGCCCGTACTCAATGCCAAAACCGCCCCCCGCGTCCACGTACCGGATCGCATGCCCATCCGCCCGCAACTCCTGCACCAGCCGCCGTACCCGCTCCAGGGCCTCCGCAAAGGGCGCTACCTCCCGGATCTGCGACCCAATATGCACACTCACCCCCGCCGCCTCCAGCCCGTCCATCTCCGCAGCCCGTGCATAGATCTCCCGCGCCCGCTCCATCGGCAGTCCAAACTTGTGCTCCCGCAAGCCCGTCGAGATATAAGGATGGGTCTCCACCGCCACATCCGGATTGACCCGCAACGCAAACCGCGCCACCCGTCCCAGCGCACGCGCCCGCGCACGCAGCAGCGCCAGTTCTGCCTCACTCTCCACGTTGAAAAGCAAAATCCCCGCCTCGAGCGCCGCATCCATCTCCCAGGCTTGTTTGCCGACACCGGAAAACACCACCCGCCCTAACGCCTCAGGCGCAGCCCGCCGCACCCGCTCCAACTCCCCACCCGAAACGATGTCGAAACCGCACCCCATCCCGCCCAGCAGCTTCAACAGAGCCAGCGCGGAGTTCGCCTTCACCGCATAGCACACGGTATGCTCCACCGTCGCAAACGCCCCCGCAAGCATCCCCACCCGCGCCCGCAGATCATCGGCTGAATACACATACAGGGGCGTCCCAAACGCAGCCGCCAGCCCGTCCAGGTCCACCCCTGATATCTCTAACTTGCCATCACAATAGGCCAGCGGCCGCGGTGCAGGAAAAACAGAGCTCACACCCTCATGCTACCGGGTCCGCCGCCACTCACCTGCGACGGAAGCGCATGCTGCCCGTTCGGCATCACCACCCAGCACACGATATACGCCAGCAACGGCACGCCCGCGCCAAAGAAGAACGACAACACCAGCACCAGCCGCACAATCGACAGGTCCCATCCATACCGCAGGGCGAACCCGACGCACACGCCGGCAATCATTCGTCCCTCCCGTGGCCGGTACAGCCCATCCAGATTCATCGGGGGCATCGTCCGGATCCCCTGCGAGGGCGGCGGCGGAGGAACCGTCCCATACGTTACCGCTCGTCCACAAACGCTGCAGAACCTCGCCCCCACCGCTACCGATTCACCACATCCCAAACAAGCCATCACACCATCTCCTCGTTCAAAATCACCTACGCAACCCGCCTGCCCAAGGTTCCCGTCAGCTTTCATCTTTCGGTCATCCTCCCCGCAGGGAATCTGCGTCTGACGACCGCTCCAGGCGTCATCTACTTCCCAACAAACGAGCTCCGCATATAGCGCCGCGCCAACTCCGCCTGGGACTGGTCGCCTCCCGGCGCCGCCGCAGCCCGGTACATCTGCATCGCCTGATCTCGCTTATGCAGCAGATCGTACATCTCGCCGGCATCCACCTCTGCCCGCCGCTTCAGCCAGTCGCTGCATATCGGCTGCGCCACCACCTGCCCATACCCATACGCCGCCCCCGCGATATCACCATACCCCCGCTGCGTATCCGCCAGCCCGAACCACGCCATCTGCAATCGCGGATCGACAAAGTACCCCGGTTTACCCGCATCCGCAATCACCTTCCTGTACTCCGCAATCGCCTCATTCCCATGCCCCTCATCCTTCAACAAATTCGCCACCTCCAGCCGGAACAGGTACGAATG
>CAZZWG010000066.1:11168-14809 GCA_964657685.1 Verrucomicrobia bacterium Tous-C9LFEB
GGATGCGCCGCCGCCACCTGGTTGAAAAGCCTCAGCGCCCCGTCATAATCCAGGTCATAGAATCGTCCCAGCCCCTGCTTCACCAGCGGATCCAGATTCAACGGATCCGTATGCACATTCGCCTGTGCCCCGGCCCGCGCACCCCCCAGCCAAAGCACACCTGCCGCTAACACCGTCGCCAGCCATCGCCCCACCGCCACCTCTTCTCCTCAGGTCCCTTCGCGGACTAGACTACTGCTAAGACGCGCCGCCACCCCCACGCGCCTCACTCGTTGTCATTCCCGAAGGGAATCCGCGTTCATGGATCTCAGCATCATCCTCCCCTGCACCCTCCTCCTCGTCGCCCTCGGCGCCTTCATCTTCTGGCCCCAAAGCCGCGCCTCCCTCACCCCCATCCGCGAAAAAACCCGCCTCGACTACCTCCGCGAGCGCAAAGACGTCATCTACGACAACCTCCGCGACCTTAACTTCGAATTCCGCGCCGGCAAATTCCCCGAAGACGACTACAACCGCCAGCGCGACTCCCTCGAACACGAAGCCGCCCAGGTCCTCGCCGAAATGGACACCCTCCCCGCCTCCAACTAAGCCAAAGGTACCGCTCCCATCCGCCCTTCCCGCCTCGAATGCAAGAAGACGGCCAGGTGCTGCTAACACCAGACCGCCCGCCGTTAGATCACGCACAAGCCAAATCTCGGAAACCCACCCATCGCCTTGCCCGTGCGCAGCAGCCGGAAAGAAGACCTCCCCGGTCCCGCACCCCATCAACGCGATCTACCCCCCATCCCCCCGCCACGAACGACGTACCCCACCCACACTGACGTATCCTGAAAGACGTGCCTAATCTCCGCCTAACCCGCAGACTCACCGCTGTCTTTGCCCTCCTCACATCGGCCCTGCTGGCCCACGCCGCGGGCACCATCACCGGCACCGTCACCAACAAAACCAACGGCAAACCCTCCGCCGGCGACGACGTCGTCCTCATCCAGCTCCAGCAGGCCATGCAGGAGTCCAGCCGCACCACCACCGACGCCCGCGGCCGCTTCACCCTCCAGGTCCCCGACGACGGCATGCACCTCGTCCGCGTCACCCACCAGAAAGCCAATTACTTCCAGCCCGTCCAGCCCGGCACCACCACCCCCGTCGACGTCACCGTCTACGACGCCGCCCCCCAGATCGAAGGCGTCTCCACCGGCGTCGAAGAACTCCACGTCGAGGCCACACCGAACGAGCTTCACGTCGTCGAAGTCCTCCAGGTCATCAATAACTCCGCCCCCGCCCGCACCCAGTTCGGCCCCGGCGGTTACGAGTTCTACCTCCCCCAGGGCGCCCTCATCGGACGCACCGGCGCCATCACCCAGGGCGGCATGCCCGTCCAGACCCCGGCCGTCCCCCGCTCCGACCCCGGCCACTTCACCTTCCTCTTCCCCATCCGCCCCGGCGAGACCCAGTTCGGCATCGGCTACACCCTGCCCTACACCGGCAAATTCACCTTCACCCCCAAACTCACCGCCCCGGTCAAAACCTTCGCCGTCCTCGTCCCCGACAGCATCACCCTCACCCCCGCCGGCCACATCGCTCTCACCCTGCAACCCGGAAAAGCCGGCACCAAAACCTACATCGCCCAGGACGTCACCCCCGACAACCCACCCTCCTTCTCGATCGCCGGCACCGGCAACCTCCCCGACCAGAACGCCGGCGCCGACACCGGGGCCAACGCCAGCGCTCCCAACGCCGCCACCGCCAACGCCCCCGGGGCCTCCAACGCTCCCTCGGATGCCAACGCACCCAACATCTCCAACTCCGACCTGGCTGGCGGCCGAGGCCTCAATAACCCCCTCAATGAGACCGGCGACCGCGACCCCTGGGCCAAGTACAAGTGGTGGATCCTCGCCGGCCTCGCGCTCCTTCTAGCCGGAGCCGCCGGCGTCCTCCTCCGCAAACCCACCCCAGGCTCCCCCGAACTCGCCGTGAGCCCCACGCCCTCCTGGCCCCCGGCCCCTGTCACCCCTCGCGCCACGGCAGCCCAGCCTGACCTTCACAGCAACCTCCTCCTGGCCCTGAAAGAAGAACTCTTCGCCCTCGAAACCGAACGCCTCCAGCACCGCGTCAGTGAGCCCGACTACCTCGAAGCCCGCGCCGCCTTCGACCTGATCCTCCGCCGCACCCTGGATCGCGCCAACCCCACCACCCAGGGCGCTACCCCGGCCATCACAACCCCGGAACCCGCTCTCGCCGGCCAGACGAACGCATGAAGCTCACCTTCCGCGCGCTTCGTCTTATTTCCCTCGCCCTCTGGGTAGGCGGCATCGTCTTCTTTCTCGCCGTTGCCAACGTCGCCTTCAAAACCATGCCCGACATCCACCTCGCCGGCACAATCGTCCGCGGCTCCCTCATCGCACTCCACCGCATCGCCCTCGCCGCCGGCGCCATCTACCTCTTCTTCACCCTCGCCCTCCTCACCACCCACGACTCCCACCCCACCCGCGCCGTAGAAATCGCCGTAGTCGTCTCCATGATGGCCCTCACCCTCTACCTCCAGCAGTCCGTCATCCCCCACATGGAAACCGACCGCCTCACCCTCGGCGGCGACGTCCAGTCCGTCCCCCCCACCAACCCCACCCGCACCCACTTCGATCGCCTCCACACCCTCTCCACCCGCCTCGAGGGCACCATCCTCCTCGAAGGCCTCCTCCTCCTTTGCCTCGCCCCCATCCACGGCCACGAATTCAACCGCCTCGGCTAACCACACCCTCCGGGCACTCACTTTTCTGGTTGTCATCACCGCAGGGGATCTGCTTTCCTCGACGCCTTTCACAACTCCGGCTAAACCACCGGACCGGACCGGAGCTCAGCGTAGTGAACATACCTGGCTGCTGCAACCCAGATATCGCAAAAAAGGTATAATCGCCCAGGATGACGTGGGCAGTTGAATTCCTCGATGAAGAGGTCAAGGCATTGCTCGACGCACTGCCGCTCGACATCAGGGCCCACTTTCAACGCATCGTGGAACTCATCCAGTCGCACGGGTTAGAGCGGGTTCGCGAGCCCTATGTGAAGCATCTGGAGGGTCCCCTCTGGGAGATGCGCATGAGAGGCAAGAGCGGCATCGCCCGAGCCTGCTACGTGACGGCGCTTGGAAAGCGGATCGTCATCGTCCACATCTTCGCGAAGAAGACCCAGAAAACACCAAGACGTGAGATGCAAATCGCCCTGAAGCGGGCAAAAGAGGTCGAATGAGCAACAGATTCATACCGGTAGAAACGTCCTTCCAGGAATGGAAGAGAGACCCTGCATACACCGCAGCGTATGCCGCTCTTGACGAGGAATTCGCCCTCGCTTCAGCCCTGATTCAGGCAAGAAGCCAGGCCAGCATGACGCAGGCACAGGTCGCCGCCGCCATGGGCACAACGCAAGCCGTAGTCGCCCGCCTCGAGAGCGGAAAAATCCGGCCCTCCACCCGAACCCTGCAGCGCTTTGCCAAAGCGACTCACACCCGCTTGCGCATCAGTTTCGAACCCCACCAGGAAGCCACCCTGTAACCGGAGTAAGCGGTCCGCCCCCACACCGAAGCCGCAGCACCCCCCCAAAGCAACTACCGCGCAGCAGCTAACCCTCCTCTACTCCACCGGCAACTTCGCTCG
>CAZZWG010000067.1:0-14701 GCA_964657685.1 Verrucomicrobia bacterium Tous-C9LFEB
GAGCGCAAACACCCGAAACTCAAACCGTTGTCTTTGAACAGCCCGGCTTTCCTACAGTCGCCTCTGAACCCCTTACCCACGCAACACTGGCCGATGCCTTGCCCGGCGCGAGCTTCGCCACGCTCGATCAACTCCGCTCGGACGACACCCTGAAAGACGCTCGCCTGCTCGTAATGCCCTACGGCTCAGCCGTTCCCACCGCCGCTTGGCCGGCCATCCAGAAGTTCATACGTAACGGCGGCAATCTCCTCGTACTCGGCGGCCAGCCGCTCCGGGTGCCGGTCGACGGCGATCACGAGGGCGCCTTCACGCCCCAGGCCACCCAGGACACCTACAGCCACGAGCTCGGTTTCCTGCACACCTATCCCGCGCCCCTGCCATCACAACCCATGCACTTCGCCTGGCGCAACGGGTACGGCTTTCTTCCAAAGATCTCCCTCCAACCCACCACCGTCTTTGTCGAGGAAGGCCGCCTCAACGGTCTCGGTTACCTCGACGCCGCCGATGGAACGCACCTCGCCGCGCCGGTCATCGTCTCCGATCACCTCGGCGGCGAACGTATGAACGGCGCCCGTGTGGTCGCGCTTCCGTTCACTCCGGCAAACGGCTTCTGGGCATCCGCGGACGGCAAGACTCTGCTCCGCACTGCGGCTCGGTACGCCATGGCAGGCGCTACCAGCCTCGGCGTTGAGCTGCAGTACACCGCCCTCCGCCCCGGCGAATCGCCTGCAATCACTCTGCATCTGCGCGCCGCCAAGACCGTCCTGCCCGAAGGCAAAGCGCATATCGATCTGCTGCAAGGTGAGCACCTCCTCGAGACAAAATCCATGGCCCTCGGCGGTGTCGAGACGTCAGGGGCCGTTAGCTTCACCCGCCCGCTCCGCGCCGGCGTCTACACCCTGCGCGCCACCTGGACGCCTTCTTCGTCAACCGACAAAGCACCCCAGGAGTTCGCCGAAAACGGCTTCGTCGTCGAAGACCTCACCTCGCTCGAAACCGGACCCGCCCTGGGAACCCACGGCGACTTCATCACCCTCGGCGGCAAACCCTTCTTCCCCGTCGGCACAAACTACTTCAGCACCGATGCCAACGGATGGGACTTCTCCGGCCCACGCAACGGCGCCACCTGGGAGCGCGACTTCGCCGACATGGAACGCCACGGCGTCACCTTCGTCCGCACAGGCGTCTGGATGCCGAGCTTCGGTAAGTTCGTGGAAGCCTCAACGGGCGAGGCCAACGAACGTTTTCTACGCAACCTCGAAGCCTTCCTCTCCGCCGCCCATCGCCATAACATCGCGGTCAACTTCACCTGCTTCGCCTTCACGCCTCACGGCGGGGACCGCTACCGCCGCTCCAGCGACACCGGCTCCGAACCGCCGCCGCCCAACCCCTACCTCGACGAAACAACCGTCCGCCAGGAGGAAGAGTACGTGGCCTCCGTCGTGCAGCGCTTTCGCAAGCTGCCGTTCCTCTCCTACGACCTCATCAACGAGCCCTCCTTCTCCAACCCCCGCAACATCTTCCACGGCAATATCCCCAACGGCGATCCGGCGGAAATCACCGCCTGGCATAAATGGTTGCGCGACCGCTACAAAGCGCTCCCCACCCTCGCCGAAGCCTGGCGCGTCACCCCCGAAGAACTCGCCTCCTTCGACGCCGTATCGCTGCCGCACGCCAGTGACATCACCTACAGCCGCTACGGTTCCCAGACCGGCGTGCGCGCCCTCGACTACAACCTCTTCGCGCAGGACATGTTCTCCGCCTGGGTGCGCCAGATGGTCAGCACCATACGCCAGACCGGCAGCGCCCAACTCATCAACGTCGGCCAGGACGAAGGCGGTGTCACCAACCGTCTGCTCAATCAGTTCTATGCCACCGCCGGCGTAAGCTTCACCACCAACCACACCTACTGGTCCGACGACGCGCTCCTCTGGGACTCCGTCGCCGCCAAGCGCCCCGGCCTCCCCAACATCACCGGCGAGACCGGCTACCAGCCCGCCTGGAACCCTGACGGCACCTGGCGCTACGACGAGCTCACCGGCACAGCCCTCGAAGAGCGCAAGTGGGCCCTGGGCTTTGCCGCAGGCAGCTCCGGCGCCATGCAGTGGGACTGGGACCGCGAAGTCGACTTCGGCATGCAGCGCTCCGACGGCTCCGCCAAGGTGTGGGAGGGCATGATGCGCGACCTCGGCAACTTCGCCAAAGCCGCCGCTCCCCACGCCACCGGCATCACCCTGCCAGACGTCGCCATCATCCTCCCGCAGAGCCTGCAGATGTCGATCTACAACACGCAAGCACTCTCCGCCCAACAAACAGCAGTGCGCGTTCTTTATCAACACAATCGAGTAGAGGCCTACGCGGTCGGCGAGTACCAGACCGACACCTTAGGCACACCCAAGCTCATCCTCGTTCCTTCAGCCTACGGCCTCAACACAAAAGCCTGGACCGATATCGAATCCCGCGTCCGTGCCGGCGCCGTGCTGCTGCTCTCCGGTCCCTTCGCAGGCGACGAGCACATGCATGAAACCGGGCGCGCCCAAGCTCTCGGGCTACCTGCCGAACTCACCGAACTCCTCCTCCGTGACAACACCCTCGACCTACCCTCCGGCAAACTCCCCCTCCTCTACGAGGGCCTTAAAACCACAATGCTCGACCGCGACACCCTGCCCGATGCAAAGACCTGGGCCGAGTTGCCGCTGGGCCAGGGCAAGGTGCTGTTCTCAGCCTTCCCCCTCGAGCTCAACACCAACGAGGCCACGGTCGCGGCAGCCTACGAACTAGCTCTCCAGGCCGCTGGCATCCAGCGAACCTACACAACCACGGTAAAGGAGCCAGGCATCCTGATCTGCCCCACCAGGCTCCCGCATGCCACCCTGTATGTGCTCACCTCGGAAGCACCGACCCAGCAGGTCAGCTTCACCGACGTACGCAGCGGAAAAACCTTCGTGGGAACACTCGAAGCCGGCCGCGCCGCAATCCTGCTGGTTGGTGAGCACGGCGATGTGCTCGCAAACTACCACTGGCCGTCGCAACAATAGGAGCTCTCCCATGCTGCGATCACTCTTCCTTGTACCCTGCCTCCTTCTTGCTGCTCTTGGCTCGTTCACGTCAAGGGCGCAACAACCTGATGCCGCTCCCGTCGACAGCGACGCAACACCAGGGGCCCGTGCGCTCTTACGCCAGATTGACACCGTCAGTGGGCACGGCATCCTCAGCGGCCAACATAATTTTCCGAACACCGTCTCCCGTTACAGCGACCGCATCCTCGAGCTCACCGGAAGCTATCCCGCCGTCTTTGGGCAGGATTTCGGCTTCTCCGGCGGAGAGGACAAAGACTCGGCACTTGGCCGTCCCTCCATGATCGAAGAGGTCATCCGCCAGTACCACCGGGGCGCCGTCATTGCGCTCACCTGGCACGCCGTTCGCCCCACAGAAGACGAGCCTGTTACCTTTCGCGACAGTGTGCAGGGCCACCTCACCGATTGGGAGTGGGAACAACTGCTAACACCCGGAACGAACCTCCACACGCGGTGGGAACGACAGGTCGATACCATCGCCGGTTACTTGCACGAGTTGCAGGACGCTGGCGTTCCCGTCCTCTTCCGGCCCTATCACGAGATGAACGGCAACTGGTTCTGGTGGGGTGGGCGGCCCGGACCCCACGGCTCCCAGGAACTCTATCGCCAGCTCTTTGAGCGCTACACACATCTCCACCATCTGCACAACCTCGTCTGGGTATGGAACGTGAACGCGCCCTCAGGCAACGCCGGTCCGGTGGAGCAATACTTCCCGGGACCGACTTTCGCCGATGTGGAAACCATGGATATCTACGGTCCCTTCGACCAAACCTGCTACAACACCATGAACAGCCTCGCAGGCCCGCACAAGCCCATCGCGCTCGCCGAGGTAGGAGCCATGCCTACGCTCGCGACCCTGCAAGGCCAGCCACGCTGGGCATACTTCATGATGTGGAGCGGCATGGCCGAGGGCGCCAACACACCTGAGCAACTGCAAACCATGTTCCACGCCGGCACGGTTGTCAACCGGGGCGATCCTCGTCTCGGACCCGCGCCTGTAGCGTCTGCTCACATGTCGCCCTCGCCCATAGATCCAAAGGCCACACCTGCGACGCACGATTTACTCACGCGCCTTTTCGCAGCACCGCCCGGTCCTGCACCAACCTCAAGGCTTTCAGAGTTGACGATGAACCAACGCACTGCTGAAGACACAAAGCGTGAGCTGAAGCGCATCCATGACGCAGGCCAGGTGGCACTCCTGCGATGGACACCGCCCTCTCCTGCCGGGGCCGGTCTACATCCGCTTGACGACTTCGAATGGAATGAACTGCGAAGACCTGGCACCCCGCTGCATGCTGCCTGGATCCAGGAGGTACACCACTTGGCGGAACAGCTTGCAGCTCTGAATAGCGGAACCGCGCTCGTCCTGGATGCCCTGCCTCAACCCAATGCAGGAACATTCTGGTGGGGCAATCGACCCGGTCCCGAAGGCAGCGAGGCGCTGCTTGTCGATCTCCGTGCCGCACTCGCCGCAGCTGATGTCCACTTCATCCTCTGGGCCGCCGAACCTATGCTCGCTGCCCCCGCACCACCGGCTCGTCCGGTGCCTTCATCCAGTTTCTTTGCGGGTCCGCTCGACTTCGATTTGGTCCTCGTCGACAACACTCACCCGGAGAGTCGTCGCGGCTACGGTGCACGGCAGTTGCACGATCTCGCCGGACCCAAGCCTGTCCTCGCGAACGCTCCGTCCTCCTGAGCCACTACATCCTGAAGAACGCGTACCCCATCCAAGGCAAATGTCCGACACCGCAAGGATTAGACCAGTGCGAATTCTGCTCCGCCTTCTCCCTCTCGCTCTAACGGCAGCTCCGCTCCGTGCTCAAATGCGTTACGAAGCCAGCCCTGCAGCCGTGGTCACCCTTCATGACGGCAAGCTCCAGGGCGCGGAACCCGCACCTGGCGTGCGCGCATTTCTGGGCATACCGTACGCGAAGCCACCCATCGGTCCCCTGCGCTGGCGACCGCCTCAACCGTTTGGTGTTCTCGACACAGATCCCGGCCATCCTCGCCTCGCCGTGGCCCACGGAACACCCTGCGCGCAGCAACGCTTCGGCTGGAACAACGGCTCCGCCGAGCACGGCACCGAAGACTGCCTCTTCCTCAACGTCTGGGCGCCCGCTCAAGCAACGCACCTTCCCGTCATGGTCTACATCCACGGTGGCTCCAACACCGCGGGCAGCGCCTCCGAAGAACTCTCCAACGGTCTTCAACTCGTCCCCCGCGGCGTCCTTCTGGTCACCTTCGACTACCGGCTCGGCATCTTCGGCTTCTTTCGCTCGCCGGCTCTGGACGCGGAGTCAGGCTACGGCGGCTCAGGTGACTACGGCCTCATGGATCAGATCGCCGCGCTACGCTGGGTGCGCGACAACATCGCGGCATTCGGAGGCGATCCAGCCAACGTCACCGTCTTCGGTCAGTCCGCCGGGGCCGTCGACACAGGCCTGCTCATGGCTTCCCCGCTGGCACATGGGTTGTTCGCACGCGCACTGGAAGAAAGTGGCCAGGTACTAGGCCTCATGCCCACGGCTTCACGCCAGCAATCAGAAGACGCCTGGGCCCCCGTTGCGAAAGCCCTCGGCACCGGCCTCGAAACCATGCGCCACGCCACCTCCGCCGAGGTCCTCGCCGCCGAACATGAGGCGCCCAAACCGCCACCGGAAAACTTCTGGGGCTACCGCGGCGCCTCGGTCGACAACCACGTCCTCCCGGAGCTTCCTGCGCAGATCTTCGCCGAAGGTCACGAAGCACCCGTGCCGCTTCTCCTCGGCTCCAACGTCCAGGAGATCGTGCCGTCCTCCCAGAGCACGGCCTGGACGAACCACCTGATCGAACTCCATGTCGGCCCCCAGCAAGCACCTGCTCTCGAAGCGATCTATGCCCAGCCCCCCGCCAATCCGCTGGAGAGCGACGCGGGCGCTCGGTTCCAGACCGACCGCGACTTCCGCTGCCCGGTGCTCCAGGTCGCCCAGTGGCATGCAATGCACGGCTTCCCCACCTACGTCTATCAATTCGATCGCTCAGCCGGTTCAGCCAAGCCGGCACAGCACTCCGCGGAACTCCGCTTCGTCTTTGGCTTCCCGCCGCGACGCCCGCCCACAAGCTCGACGGCTGGCAACGCGGAACATCCAGCCCACGGCCCTTCCGAAGACGACCTCAAGGTGTCCCAGGCCATCCAGGCTTACTGGACCACCTTCGCTCGAACAGGAGCCCCATCGCCTGCACCCGGCGTTCCAAACTGGCCTGCATTCAATCCGAAAACCGGAACCTATCTTCACTTCGCCTCCGGCTCCGCCACACCCGAAGCAACCGACCACCTTGGAGGTGCCCCTTGCTCCGTCCTGAACAGCAACGTCCTGCCCGGCTCGCGCTAACGAGCGACAGATCATGGGGAAGCGGCCCGCATACCAGCTCGTTCAGGACCAGGCCTGGGCGCAGAGTAAGCCTGAACTGCGCCTGCGCACTGGCGCTCCTAGTAGTCTGCGCATACATCCCTGCATTCGCCCAAAGCTCAGCCCCGGCGCTTTCAACACTGCCGCAATCTGCTGACACAACGACGCTCCCCGCCAACGCCGCCACGTATCGCCATTTCGCCGCGGAGACCGAGGCAATGCTTCATCATGATGTGCTGGACCCCTGGTACCCGAGGTCGGTGGATCGCGAGCACGGAGGCTTCTACGCAGACTTCGATCGCCAATGGAACCACCTGCCCAGCCGCGGCAAGTTCTCCGTCTTTCAGGCTCGCATGACCTGGACCGCGGCCGCCGTCGCACAACGCCGCCCGGCCCTGAAAACGAAGTACCTGCCCTACGTTCAGCACGGTGTCGCTTACCTGCAGAACACCCTGTGGGATAAGCAGTATGGCGGCTTCTTCTGGGGTCTCGGTGACGACGGTCAGCCCGTGCCCCAATACGGAGACGGCAAGCATATGTACGGCGTCAGCTTCTGCGTCTATGCGCTCGCCGCAGCCTACAAGGTCGACCCCAATCCAGCGACCCTCGCTCTCGCGCAACAAGCCTTCAAATGGATCGAGACACACGCCCATGACAATCAAAACGGAGGCTATTACGAGTGGCTCACCCGCGAAGGCAAGCCCATCCTCGTAGACCGCTACAGCTCTCATCTTGATTTCCTCTACGGTGCCGACTCGCCCGTAGGCTACAAATCAATGAACACGCACATCCATCTGCTGGAGGCCTACACCGAACTCTTCAGCGTTTGGAAGGACGACCGCCTGCGGCAGCGTGTCGACGAACTCCTCGGTATCGTCCGTGACAGGATCACAGTGCAGCCTGGCGCGATGAATCTTTACTTCACCCCGGACTGGCATCCCATCCCTGATCACGACAGCTACGGCCACGATGTCGAAACCGCCTACCTTATGCAAGAGGCCGCGGACACCCTTGGGAGAGCCGATGACAAGGGGACCCGTGCCATAGGACGCATGATGGTCGACCACGCCCTCAACTATGGCTGGGACCAAAGCAAGGGTGGACTCTTTCAGTCCGGCGCCGCCTTCGGTAAACCCAATGACCTCCTCAAAGAGTGGTGGGTCCAAATGGAAAGTCTGAATGCCCTGCTGCTCATGCACGATCTGTATAAGGGCGAGACGGACATGTACTGGAAGGCATTCCAACAGCAGTGGCGCTACATTCGCCGCTACCAGGTCGATGCAGACTTCGGCGGAGAGTACAACCTGGTCAAGCCGGACGGGCAGCCTGTCTCCTCTCAGAAGGGCAGTCCATGGAAGGCCGCCTATCATGAAAGCCGCGCACTGATGAACGTGAGCGACCGGCTGCGGGCTCTTGCGGGTAGCCCGCAATGAGGTCGGGCAGCCTGCGCCGAAGCCAGGTCACCACGCTCTCCCTGCTCTTCCTCGCCGGCATGGTCAACTTCTTCGACCGGTCTTCACTGTCCATCGCCAACAATACGATCCGCTCCGAGATGCATCTCACGGCCACTCAAATGGGCTGGCTCCTTTCAGCCTTCTCGCTTGCCTACGGTCTGGCGCAGCTGCCCCTCACCGGCCTTCTGGCGCGTGTCACTCCCCGGGCCGTGCTGGGCGGCGGCCTTGGCTTGTGGTCAACCGCACAATTCATCACCGGCTTCGTCCGTACCCTCCCGCCCTTCCTTGCCCTGCGTGTTCTCCTCGGCGTCGGGGAAGCGCCGTTCTATCCATGCGGCGTGCAGAGCGTTCGCGACTGGTTCCCGGAGCGCAGCCGTGGCCGCGCAACCGCCGTCATGAGCATGTCGCAGACCCTCGGCCTCGCGATCGCCCCACCTGTTCTAAGCCTGCTCATTCTCCGAATCGGCTGGCGCGCCATGTTCATGGGTCTCGGCGCAGGGGGGCTCTTCGTGGCCTTGGCCTGGAGCACCCTGTACCGTTCCCCGGAGACAGCCGCAGGCCGGAAGCTGCCTTCCTCGATAGACCTTCTCGAAAATGCCAAGCCGCAACTGCCAAACGTCTGGGGGATCCTGCTTCGCCAACGAACCGTGTGGGGCATGATGCTCGGCTTCGGCGGCATCAACTACACCAACTGGCTCTACACCGCATGGCTGCCCGGCTACCTGCAAACGGCGCGCCACCTCTCGCTCGCCAGAACCGGTTGGATCGCCGCAATCCCCTTTCTAGCCGGTGCTCTCGGCATGCTGACCAGTGGTCTCATCACCGATCATCTCGCCCGGACCGGGGCTGACCTTACACGCCTGCACCGCAGACATATCGTGGCCGGCATGCTGCTCTCAGCGGCCGGCACATTCGTTGTAGCTCGCAGTCAGTCGACTCCCGCAGCAACGGCAGGCATCAGCTTCGCGCTCTTCTTCATCCACTTCGCCGGAACCTCCGCTTGGGGCTACGTGCAGGCCGTCAGCCCGCCAGGCCTCGTCGCTTCGCTCAGCGCCCTGCAGAACTTTGCCAGCTTCATGATCGCCTCCGCCGCGCCTGTTGTCACCGGACGGCTGCTCGACCGCACCCACTCCTTCACGCTTGCGTTGCTCATGTGCAGCCTCGTAACCGTGCTGGGCGCAATCAGCTATCTAACCCTCGCCGCACCCCCCAAAACAACCTTCGCCGACATCGACTCAATGCCCCGAAGCCCTTCCTAAAACCCTTCAATCTTGTTAACACTTACCTTGTCACCGCTGATTCCGAGAGGATGGACCGCACCTGATGAAGATGAACATGAGAACCAATCGAAGACTCCGCCTTCTGCTTGCCGTATCGCTCTGCCTTGCTCCCGCACTCGCCTGCGGTCAAAGCGGCAACCAGGACCTGGGCCAATTCAGCGGACAAGGAGACTTCGGCGTCATCCTCCATCCAGGCAGCGGCCACTACGATCCCACCAAGGGCAGCTACACCGTCCTCGGAAGTGGCGCCAACCTCTGGTTTGGCATCGATGACTTCCACTACGTCTGGAAGAAGATCTCCGGCGACGTCGCTCTCAGTGCCGACATCGACTTCGTCGGTGACAAAGGCAACGCCCATCGCAAAGCCGTCCTGATGCTGCGTCAATCACTGGATCCGCATTCCATCTACGCCGATGTCGCCCGGCACGGAGACGGTCTCACCTCCCTGCAATATCGCGACACCACTGGCGCGGACACCCATGAGATCGAGACCTACGGCAAAGGACCGCATCGCGTGCGCATCGAAAAGCGCGGCGACTACGCCTACGTCTCCATTCAGGACGAGGCCGGCAACTTGGTACCCTCCGGTGCCGCCATCCGTGTCGGCATCACAGGCGAGTTCTATGCCGGTCTCGGCGTCTGCTCCCACGACGAAAACGTAACCGAAACCGCCCTCTTCTCAAACGTAAAGATCGAGCCTCTATCCCCACCGGCAACCCAACCCGTCCTGCACAGCACACTCGAATCCGTAATCGTCGCCTCCACCGATCGGCGCGTTCGATACACCGCAAAAGGCGCTTTCGAAGACCCAAACTGGACGCCCGACGGCAAAGCGCTCATCTTCGATCAAGGCGGCGCGCTGCAGCGCCTCCCGCTCGACAATGGCATCCACCCCATCGACAGCACAGTCCCGCGCGCCACCGCACCAACCCCCATACCAACCTCCCCTGCAACCAAAATCAATGGCGACCACGGCATCTCACCCGATGGCAGCCTCATCGCGATCGGCAACCAGGACCCTGACGGCCAATCCCGCATCTACGTTGTTCCCACCGCCGGTGGAACCCCCAAACAAGTCACCCCGAACGGCCCCGCATACTTCCACGGCTGGTCGCCCGACGGTAAGACCATCTCCTACACCGCGCAGCACGGCGACATCTTCGACGCCTACACCATCCCCGTAGCCGGCGGTCCGGAAACGCGCCTCGCCCCCAAAAGCGACGTCGCTGAATACTCCCCCGACGGCCAGTGGATCTACTTCCAATCGGACCGCACAGGTCACATGCAACTCTGGCGCATGCGTCCCGATGGAAGCGGCCAGGAACAACTCCTCGTAAGCGATACCGCCGACTGGTTCCCGCACATTTCGCCCAACGGGACGATGATCGCCTTCCTCTCCTATAAACCAGGCACCCAAGGCCATCCAGCAAATGAGGACGTCCAGATCCGCGTGCTGTCACTCACGGATCGAAAGGTGCGAACCCTCGCGAAACTACTCGGGGGACGTGGCACAATGAACGTTCCCTCTTGGTCACCGGACAGCACGATGCTTGCGTTCACCAGCTACGCGTTCCTCTTGAATTGAGCAGCAAGCCATTCGCATCTGGCGTACAGCGCCGCCGTTTTCATCGATATCAAGCCAATCTACGGCGCAGCTACCGAGGCTGATCGATGCAGGGAAGCCCGGTTGCGAGAGCGGCTCAGATGCTGGATCGGGACAGGCCCAATCGTGGCTCCACTTGCGGAAGCCTGAGGACTGCTCCGAACATTGCTGAACCTCGTAAGCGGATTCCACCTTGATACCGTGGTCAAGGACTCCGTCGCAGCCTTCGCGCCACATCTCCGGGTCACTCGCCTGATTGCTGTGTCGGTCAGCGCCATCGATCGCCCTCGCGAGATATACCCACAGTCAAAAGACAAAACCTTGGCTTTCACTACCGTTTTTTGTACCCCTTGAACTTCCCTGGACGGCTTAGATCAACTTAATGGCGGAGGGAGAGGGATTCGAACCCCCGTAGCCCGTTAAGGCTAAGCGGTTTTCAAGACCGCCTGTTTCAACCACTCACACATCCCTCCGCAAACCGTACGCGGACCCGCCCCATCAGACTACCAGCGCTCACCCACCCGCTAGAAATCGCCCCGCCCAAACTGCTCACCTGGCTCAGAAGAACCACCCAACGTACAGCGGTCTCTCGCTTATCGATTGTCTGGGAAGGATGGAAAAGGTGAGTGGCGGAGAGACAGGGATTCGAACCCTGGATACCTTGCGGTATACACGCTTTCCAAGCGTGCGCCTTCAGCCACTCGGCCATCTCTCCAGCAAACTGACTAGGCTAGGGTAACACGGGAAAACAGCCTTCATCCCTGCACCAGAGGCGCGCAAACCAAAGCCCAACCAAGCTCCCCAAACCAACCCTACTGCGCCACCTTCCCCATATTCGCCAGCGTCCGCACCCCGCCCTCCGGCGCCGGGTTCGACTTCAAGAAATCAGCCACCGCCGGTGCCACCCGCGCCGCACACAACGACGGCGCCAAATGCCCGCAGCCGTCCACAATATCCAGCTCCGAATGAGGATCAAGCTGGTGCATCTCCTGCCCCAACGCCAAAGGCGTCAGCGCGTCCTTGCTCCCCCACACAATCAACAACGGCTCCGGCAACGTCGGCAAATAGGAATCAACAAACGTCGTCGCCCCCGTCATGGCATTCATCTGCTTGTCCACAAGCCACTGCTCCCCCTGCAGCCGTCGCATCAGGTCCTCGCGCACACTCTGCGGCAGCGGCTTGCCCCCAGGCTCCATCAGTGACCACAAGCGCTGCGCATCGTCCGGCGTCCCCGGATGAAAAATCGTTAACGGGTACCCCGGCTTGAACTTCAACCCCGCCGCATCAAAAATCACCACCCGGTCCAGCACCTCGGGATGATCGTGCGCCAGGTCCAGCGCCACCCATCCCCCCATCGACCACCCGCCCAGTTCCGTCTTCTGCAATCCCAGCGCCTGGATAAAGTCATACACAAACTTCGCCTCGCCCTCCATCGAGTAATCCCCGTCCGCAGGCTTCGGCGACCGTCCATACCCCAGCAGATCCGGCGCATACACATGGAAGCCCGCCTTCTTCAGCCGCTTCAGCATCGGCGCCCAGCTCTCCCCGCGGTCCCCCAACCCATGCACCAGCACCAGCGGCACCCCACCCCCCGGAATGCGCGGCTCCCCTTCGTAGTAGTGCACCCGCCCCTCCGGCGTCAGCACGTAATTGCTCTGGACCCGCGCCGTAAGCAGCCCAAAATGCGTGATCTGCGTCTCCAGCCAAAGCGGCGCGCGCAGGTACAGCACCACCACGACAGCAGCCACCACCACCAGGAACAACAACAGGCGAACCAGCGCTTTCAAAGTTCTCGTCGCTTCCCTTCTCTGCCCTTCTTCAGGGCGGCTACTCTGCTGCGCTCAGACCTGCACACATGCCCACCCGCGGCTAGCGAAGCGGCTTCCCATACTCTTCCCCAAACACCGTATGGCTCATCTCAAACCGCCCGCCATTGAACTTATCGGCCCCATGCAGCCGCCCTACCGCCAGCAGCGACACCACCCAGTAACTCATCGGCAGTCGCAACGTCTCACACACCTTCTGCTGCTCGAACCCCTCCAAAGGCGCCGTGTCATACCCCAGCACCTCCGCCATCAGCATCATGTGCGTGTACGCCAGCGTCACCTGCTTGTTCAACCAGCCCGCCATCTGGTCCTCTGTAAAGCTCGATAGGTACGCCGGCACACTCTCCCGCGCCTGCGCCGCATAGCTCTCCGGCATCCCCGCTGCCCGTCCCAGCCGTAGCATCTCGTCCAGATCCTTCCGCCATCCGTCGCGGTCGCCACACGCCACAATCACCGCCGAAGCCTCTTCCACCTTCGCCTGGTTATAGCTCGCCGCCCGCAACCGCCGCCGCTGCTCCGGGTGCTGCACCACGATGAACCGCCACGGCTGCAGGTTATATCCACTCGGCGCCTGCAACCCGGCATCCAGGATCTGCCGCAGATCGCTCGCCGGTATCGCCTCACCCGTAAAGCTGGGCGTCGACCGCCGCTCTCGTATCGCCTGCGCCAGACTCTTCAATTCAGTCGCCATCCGCTCTCCCCACCCTCAAACCCGCCACAATCTCCCTTCATTTTGTCACCGTTCCAATCGAACTCACCGGCCGCTCCACCGCAAAGGGCGCTCCGCCCCCCGCATCCGCCATCACAAACACGTTCGCAAACCCCTGCCGCAGCTCCGGATGCGCCGTCAGTAGCGCGGTCGCCGCCCCCACATTCCGCTGCGTCGCCGCATCCCCCGTCAGCGCCCCGTCTGCCTGAAAATGAACCACTAAATCCAGCGTCTTGCCCCCGTCCCCACTCTGCGCTCCCAGGCTCGTCACCCGAAACTGCGTCCCCGTCGGTCCCTCCACATTCAACGGCGTCTGCGCACTCAATCCATTCACCAGCGGCTCCGGCGCCGCCGCCCTCTGCTCACTGCGCAGCTTGTCCAGATTCGCACTGCTCACAAACCCTGCCGGCCGCAGCAGCTGGTCCGCCTCCCCGTACAGCACCCACGCCAGCCACGGCTTGTCCGCTTTCGCATCCGCTCGCGCCGTCGTCCAGTACCAAACCCCGTCGTGGCCCGCCGCCTGCCGTTCATGCGGATAGAACCCCGCCATCTTCCAACTCTCGCCTTCCCCCTCCAGCAGAAACGCCAGCAGGTAAGGCGTCGGCCCCTTCGCCTCCACCATCGCAAACGCAAACTTCCCCGGCGGCAATCCCGGGATCCCGAAGTCCGTCTCAGCCACCCCGCCCGCCAGCGGGCACGCAAAATCCGCCTCGGACTTATCCCCTGCCTTCCGTCCCGATGCATCCAGCAGGTACGCCTGCGTCACCGCCAGCGTATCCCCCGTGATCTTCCCCGCCACCGACCGGATCAAGTACCCCGTCGCCGCGAAATCTCCCGCAAACTGCGCCACCGTACTAGCCTGCACCTTCGCCGCATCCCCCGCCATCACCGCCGTTCCCAACCCAAACGCCGCAGTTCCAATCGCCGTCCGCTGCCCCGCCGTCATCTTTGCTTGCGTTGTACACGTCTGCGCAGCCGCCGCCGTAGCCAGCATCCCCAACACCCCAGCCATCATCCCCGCCGTTCCACTCCATCCGCCAAGCCGCATGCTGCCCAGCATACGGAGCGATAACCTCCTAGTCCAGCGCCCAGCGTCCAGCGTTCAGCGCATGGAACCGGCATCCAGAGCCCTCCTCACGCCGATACACAAAAAAGAAGCTACCTCCCACCTCCCGCACACGTCCCATAAGGCATGCGATCCCAACGCCTGAGCCTCCCGGTCATCTCCACCTGCATGGCCCTCTTTCTCCCGGCCGGCGTTCTGTCCGCGCAAAACCTTCCCGCCACCGCACCCACCGCGCCCACCGCACCCCTCGCCGGCTCTTCCCTCCAGTCCAGCGCCACGGACCATCCTCACCACGCC
>CAZZWG010000068.1:0-8197 GCA_964657685.1 Verrucomicrobia bacterium Tous-C9LFEB
ATCCTCGCGGTTGCTCATTCGCCACCCCCGCACCCGCCGAATCCCGCTCCTCCCCCACCAGGAACAGCAACCCAACCGGCACGCCATCGGCCCGCAAACGCTCCCCCGCCGCCACCTGCGCCGCAATGATTCCCTTCGCGTCGCAAACCCCGCGCCCGTACAAGAACTCCCCATCCTCCCGCACCGGTCCGAGAAACGGCGGCACCGTATCCATATGCGTCGACAGCACCACCACCGGGTTCACTCCCGGCATCGCCGCATACACATTGAACCGCTCCCCCGTCCCCGCGCCCGGCGTCCGCCCCAGCGCCGGCTGCTCCACCCGCATCCGCTCCGTCACCCATCCCTCACCCCGCAGGAACTCATCCAGAAACGCCCCACACTCCCCCTCGTGGTACGTCGTCGAGTCAATCGCCACCATCTGCTTCGTAAGCTCAATCGGATCCAAAGGCATGCCCTCCCAGCATACCGTTCCCCTCCATGCCCTCGGCCCCAGCAACGACCTGCCGAAACTGTGCCGCACCCCCCTTGCGCACAATTACACCCCCATTGCCTACAATGGAAACAGAGCAACAGAAGGCCCCCGTAACCAGGGACACCACCCCAGTCCAAAGCTAAAGCCTTTCTTACGAAGACTTTGCCAGAAAAGTACCCCTCCCCATGCCCTCAACCGTCCAGACCATAGAAGACCTCCACGGCCCCGCAGGCCGCCTCGAAGCCCTCCTCAACACCGGCGAAGACAACGCCCCCTTCGCCGCCCTCGTCGCCCACCCTCACCCCCTCGGCGGCGGCACCATGCACAACAAGGTCGTCTACCACACCGCCAAAGCCTTCACCCACTTCGGCCTCCCCGTCCTCCGCTTCAACTTTCGCGGCACAGGCCTCTCCGAAGGCACCCACGACGACGGCCAGGGCGAAGTCGACGACGTCAAAGCCGCCCTCGACTGGCTCACCACCCACTTCCCCGGCAAACCGCTCCTCTTCGCCGGCTTCAGCTTCGGCTCCAACGTCGGCCTCCGCGCCACCTGCGGCGACCCACGCCTCGCCGGCCTCATCGGCATAGGCCTCCCCGTCCAGGCCGCCGGCCGCGACTACCGCTACGACTTCCTCAGCGGCTGCGGCCAGATCCCCAAACTCTTCATCTCCGGCGACCACGACGAGTTCTCCCCCCGCGGCGTCCTCGAAAGCTACCTCGTCATCGCCCCGGAACCCAAACGCATCGTCTGGATCCCCAACGCCGACCACTTCTTCAACGGCATCCCCACATCCCCAACCTCCAAGCTCGCCCCCTTCGCCGCCGAACTCCGCACCTGGCTCACCGACACCTACCCCCGACTAACCGAGCAACCCTAATGCGAAGCAGCTAACCTCCAGCCAACGCGCACCAGCGAAAACAGAGCGCTGCGTTCTCAGTCCGCCGCGCTCAACGGCACCTTCCTCGCCAACCCCGGCAACCGCTGGCACCAGTCCTCAATCAACTCCGCGCAAATCTCCGCCCGCTCCTCCGCCGGCCGATGCCCCACGCCCGCCAGCACCTGCAGCTCCGATCGCCGCAACCGCCGCTTCAAAGACGAAGCCGTAGAAACAGGCACCGCCCGGTCATGATCCCCCCAGATCATCAGCGTAGGCATCCGGAACGGCGCCTCCAGCAAATGCCGCAGCTCCCGCATATCCGTGTGCCACGTCCGCAACAGCCGCAGCAGATGCCCAATGGTCCCGCGCGTCCGCAGGTTCTCGCGATACGGCAACAGCCGCTCCGGCGTATCCCAACTCTGCGGTCCCGCCATCTGCCGCAACCCAATCATCTGCAGCCACTGCGGATACCACGGAATCGTATGCGCAAATGCCATCCCCAGCGGCGAGAGGTAGAACCGGATCACCTGATCCGCATGGCGAAAGTAAGGATGTGCCGGCGCCAGCAGCACCAGCGACCGCACCCTCTGTGGCTCCGAAGCCGCCAGGTGCAACGACACAGCCCCCCCATGCGAGTGCCCCACCAGCACCGGCCGGTCAAGCCCCATCGCCTCCACCATCTCGCCTACACAGTGGGAGGCTGACGCCAGCGTCGCACTCAAACCACGATTCCGCTCCGATGCACCCGCCCCCGGCAAATCAATCGCCACCGCATGACGATCCGACGGCAGGGCCTCCAGCAATGGACCAAACGTAGCGGCCGACCCCATCAACCCATGCAGCAGCACAATCGATGGCTGGTCAGCACGCGGTTCGCCCCGTTCCAGGCAGGAGACCCTCCATCGTGAAAGCCGCAACTCCCGTCGAACGACCAAGCAGCCGCCTCAGGCCGTGACGGAAAGCGAAGCTTCCGGCAACGCAGATTCCGTATCCTCGCCCGAAGCCAGCAACTCATCCAGCAGCGCACAGGTCTGGTCCACATGCTCGCGCTGCAGCAGAAAGGACGGCAGAAACCGCAGCACATTTCCCTGCACCAGGTTCAGCAGAAAGCCCCGTTGCACTCCGGCCTCCGCAATCGGCCTCGCCGCTTCGTTCAGCTCAAGGCCCAGCAGCAGGCCCCGTCCCCGCGCCTCCACCACACGCTCTGAGCGGTCGGCGATCTCTCGCAGCCGCCGCAGAAAATATCCACCCACATCGCGAACCTGCGCCAGCAGATCCTCATCCTCTACCACCGACAGAAACTCCAGCCCCAGCCGGCACAGCAGCGGATTTCCTCCCAGCGTGCTTCCATGCTTGGCCAGTCCGAACGCGTGAAACAGGTCGTCATTTACCAACATCGCGCTCAGGGGCAATCCCCCGCCCAGAGGCTTGCCCAGCAGCAGAATATCCGGCCTGACCCCGCTCGCCTCAAAGGCAAACCAGTCGCCCGTGCGTCCCAGCCCGCACTGAATCTCGTCGAAAATCAGCAGAGCTCCATGCGCATCAGCCAGCCGCCTCGCCTCCCGCAGATACTCCGTCGTTAGCGGATGAATGCCACCTTCCCCCAGCACAGGCTCCAGCAGAATGGCCGCCGTGTTGCTCCCCACGGCGCTCCGCAAAGCCTCGGCATTGTTCCGCTCCACAAAACAAACATGCGGAATTCCCGGGCCAAAATCGACGCGGTACTTGTCCTGCCCCGTCACCGACAGCGCCCCATAGCTTCGCCCGTGGTAGGACTGCCGCAGAGCCACAATCTCCAGCTTCTTCGGTCCAAAGTTGCGGCGCGCATGCGTGTGCGCCAGCTTCAACGCCCCCTCCACTGCCTCCGTGCCGCCAGTCGAAAAGAACGCACCCCGCAACCCCGCCAGACTGCACAACCGCTCCGCCAGCTCGCCTGGGTACCGGTTGGAAAACTGCGGTGACACATGGGTCAGGCGCGCCGCCTGCTCCGTCAGCGCGGCTACCAGGCGCGGATGCGCATGCCCAAGCGCGTTCACGCCCAATCCCGCCATCAGGTCCAGATACCGGTTCCCGGACGTGTCAAATAGAAACACACCTTCGCCCCGGTCCATCACCACAGGGAAACGCGCATACACCGGAAGCAGCACCTCGGCATCGCGCGCCAGTATCGCGAGCGCTCCCGCATCCTGCCGAAAATCGTCCATCATACAATCAGTTCACAGGAGAACGCCCCGCCCGGTCAAGATCACAAAGGTTGTAGCACCCACCCTGGTTCCCTGCCTGCTTCCGGAATCCGGAATCCGGAAAATGGAAGAGCCGTATGAAACCCAAGAGCGTTCTGCGTGGTTTCTTTGTTGATCCTCTACGGCACACGCGAATTGGCTTTGGCCCCTGACTTGCTTCCGCCTTTCGTAACACCGTTCGCCTTGAGATGAAGCGCCTTTTCCAAACCCGGCTCTTTGCTGTCCTTCTTGCCGCACTGACGCTTGCGGCGGTCGGACTTGCCGTCGGTAACTTCCTCCAGGAAAACAGCTTCGACGTCCCCACAGACGGCGTCTCGTGGACAGAAGCAGACGGTGGCCTGCGCGCCTATCGTGTTCCGGTGGATACACCCGGGGAACGCGCCGGGATCCGTAAGAACGACATCATCACTGCCCTCAATGACACCCCGGTCAGAGACATCGCCACCTTCGAGCGAAATCTTCCCGGCGTCTGGCAGCACGCCACCTACACCATCCTCCGCTCCACCGGGCAAAGCGCCAAACCCGCGCAGCTTCCGGTGGTCGTTTACCTCGCCCCCGCCGACCGCACGGACAACCAGGTGCTTCGCCTTATCGCCCTGGTTTACCTCGCTATCGGGCTCTACGTGCTGCTGCGCCGCTGGACCGCCCCGCAATCCACGCACTTCTTCGTTTTCTGCCTCACCTCCTTCGTTCTCTACAGCTTCAAATTCACCACCGTCCTCGATGGTCTCGACCTCACGATCCTGATCGGCAACATCCTCGCCAACGCCCTCCAACCCGCATTATTTCTCCATTTCGCGCTCAGCTTCTCCGGCCGGCGGCGCAACCCCGTCCTGTGGCGAACCCTGTACAGCCTGCTCTACGTCCCGGGAGCCGTCCTGGTCTGGCTGCGCTACATGTCCCTCTTTCACTGGGCGCCCACCGCCCGTCTGCAGCACCGCCTGGATCAGATCGACTACGCCTATCTCGCCTGCTATTACCTCCTCGCGGCGTGCGTCTTCTGGTACCGCTATCGCAACGCCGCCCAGCCGCTGGAGCGCCAGCAGCTCAAGTGGCTCACGCGCGGCACGCTCCTTACTGTCGTTCCCTTCACCGCCCTCTACGTCGTCCCTTACCTCGCCGACTGGACAGTTCCCGGCGTCCTCGGCAAGATCGCCGCCCTTTTCCTCCTGCTGCTTCCTCTCACCTTCAGCTGGGCCATCGTCCGTTTCCGTCTCATGGACGTCGACCTCATCTTCAAACGCGGAGTCGCCTACACCCTCGCTACCGCATCCCTGGTCGGCCTCTACTTCGGCGTGATCGCCATCACCGCCGAGCTCGTGCATACCCGCTGGCAGCACCTTGGCGAGTGGGGCCTCATCGGCGCGGTCATCGTCACCGGCCTCGTCTTCGATCCCCTCAAGCTCGCCATCCAGGGCCGCGTTGACCGCATCTTCGATCAGAAACGCATCGACTACCGCGAAACCCTGATCGAGTTCGGCCGTCGCCTCAACGCCCAGACCGACCTGAATGCCCTCGTTAACTCCGTCGTCGAGCGCCTCCACCAGACCCTTCTCGTCACCCGCGTCGCCGTCTTTCTTGCCGACGAAGGGACCTCCGTGCGCCAGCCCCGCTTCACCATGGTCGCCTCCTACGGTCTCCAGGCCAGCGCCACCTCCGCTTCGCTGGACGTCGGCTTCCTCAATTTCGGCAAGATGGACCTGGAAAACCACGTCTTCTTCGAAACTCCCGAAAACGTCCTTCGCCTCTCCTCCACGCAACGCTCCGCAGCCGCCGCCCTTGACCTCAATTACTACGTTCCCTGCCGCGCCGCACGCCATGCCGGCAGCGGTCAAAGCACCGTAGCCGTGCTTGGTCTCGGACGCACCGGCAAGGGCGACTTCCTCTCCAGCGAGGACATGGAAATTCTCGAATCCCTCGCCGGCTACATCGGCATTGCCATCCAGAACGCCCAGCTCTACTCCAAACTTGAGCAGAAAATTCTCGATTTCGAGCGCCTTCGCGACTTCAACGAAAACATCGTCGAATCCATCAATATCGGCGTCTTTGCCCTTGATCTCGACAATCGCCTGGAAAGCTGGAACGCGCAAATGGAGGTCCTCCACGGCAAAACCCGTGCCGAGGTCCTCCGCAGAACAGCCGGCGAAGTTTTCTCCCCCGAGTTCACTGACGAACTGGAACGCCTCAAGGAAGAGCACGGAATTCACACGCTCTATAAGTACAAACTCACCCTGCCCGGCGGCGAAACGCGCACTGCCAACATCACCCTCGCTCCTCTGCTCAACCGCGACATGGAAAACGTCGGCCGCATCGTTCTCGTCGACGACATCTCCGACCAGGTCAGCATGGAAGCCCAGCTCACCCAGGCCGACAAACTCTCTTCCATCGGTCTCCTCGCCGCAGGCGTCGCCCACGAGGTCAATACCCCCCTCGCCGTCATCTCGAGCTACACCCAGATGCTCGGCAAGCAAATCCGCATGGACGAGAGCGCACAGGTGCGTCTTGGCCCGGTCATCGAAAAGATCACCCAGCAGACCTTCCGTGCCTCCGAGATCGTCAATGGCCTCCTCAACTTCTCACGCATGAGCACCGTCGATCTTGCCCAGCTCGACCTCAACTCGCTCGTCACAGAAACCGTTCTCCTGCTCGAGCACCAGATGCGTGCGTCCGGCGTACGGGTCTGCACTGACCTCAGCCCGGACCTCCCCGTGATTGCCGGCAACCGCGGCAAACTCCAGCAGGTCCTGGTCAACCTCATTCTTAACGCTCGCGACGCCCTCGCCGACTGCAGCGACCCCACCGTCACTGTAACGACCCGGCACGCCGCCGCCGAAGTCGAACTCGCCGTCATCGACAACGGCGCCGGTATGCCCGCCCACGTGCTGCGCAAGATCTACGATCCCTTCTTCACCACCAAGCTCCAGCCCCGCGACGGTCAGCGCAAAGGCACGGGCCTCGGCCTCGCGGTCTCCTACGGCATCGTCCAGGAGCATGGCGGCCATATCGACGCCTCCAGCCAGGTGGGCCAGGGCACCACCTTCCGTCTCACCTTCCCTGTCTCCGACGCTGCCTCATCTCCTAAGGGCCGCACCCTTGTTCCCGCCGCTCCCTCCCCGCAGCCCACAGCCCAAGGAACCGTAGTACATGCCTGAAATCGCAAGCGCAGAGGACCCCATCACGTTCAGCCCGCCCCGCACCTCGACCCCAGGTTCCCGCATCCTCATCATCGACGACGAAGCCGGGATCCGCGACTCCCTCGAAACCCTGCTCACCCTGGAAGGCTTTCGCGTCGACTCCGCACCCGACGGCTCCAGCGGCCTTGACCTCCTTACCCGTCAGCCCTACGATCTTCTTCTCCTCGACCTCGCACTTCCCGGCGAAACGGGCATCGACCTGCTGCCCCGCATCAAGGCCATCGCCCCATCCTTGCCGGCCATCATGATCACCGCCTACGGCACAGTCGGCAATGTCGTCGACGCGATCCAGGCCGGTGCCGCCAACTTCATCCAGAAACCCTGGGATAACGAAAAACTTCTCGCCGACATCCGTGCCGCGATCGGTAAGAGCCACGCCGAACAGGAAGTCCAGCAACTTAAGCGCGCCTTCAAGCAACGCTATTCCTTCGACAACATCGTGGGAAAAAGTGAACCGATGCTTGAACTCTTCGGCCTCGTCGAGCAAATTGCCCCGAGCCGCACGACGGTTCTCATCCAGGGCGAAAGCGGCACCGGCAAAGAGCTCATCGCGAAAGCGATCCACGCCACCTCTCCCCGTCGTGACCGCCCGTTCATCCCCGTAAACACCGGCGCAGTTCCCTCGGAACTCCTCGAATCCACCCTGTTCGGCCACGAGCGCGGCGCGTTTACCTCGGCCGTCGCCGCCAAAAAAGGTCTCTTCGAAGTAGCCGACGGCGGAACCCTTTTCCTGGACGAAATCGGCACCATGAACATCGACATGCAGGCTAAGGTCCTCCGCGTTTTGCAGGATCGCCGCTTCATGCACGTCGGCGGCACCCAGGAGATCCAGGTTGATGTCCGGATCATCGCCGCCACCAACGTCAATCTGCAGCAAGCCGTCAAGGACGGCCGCTTCCGCGAAGATCTCTTCTATCGCCTCAACGTCATCACCATCGAACTTCCACCGCTCCGCCAGCGCCGCAGCGACATCCCCCTGCTGGCCGCTCATTACCTGCAACGCTATTCCGAAGAGAACGGGGTATCTCTGCGCGAACTCGGCCCCGATGCCTTGCGCGCCTTGATGGATTATGAGTGGCCCGGCAACGTTCGCGAACTCGAGAACGCCATGGAACGCGCCGTCGTCCTCTCTCGCTCGAAGGAGGTCACCGCCGACCTCTTACCCGCCCAGCTCCGCGGCCAGAGCTACTCCACCGCCATGCTCGAGGAGAGCACCACGACCTCGCTCTTTGACGTCATGGAAGACATCGAGAAACGCATCATCGCGGATCGCCTCGAACGCTGCAACTGGAACCAGACAGAAGCCGCAGAATACTTCCGCATCCCACTCTCTACGCTGAACCAGAAGATCAAAAGACTGGCTGTCGAGATCCGCCGCAGACAACGCGACTAAACTCCTCGACCACC
>CAZZWG010000068.1:8297-14514 GCA_964657685.1 Verrucomicrobia bacterium Tous-C9LFEB
ACCTTCACCGCTGTCTTCCCTGCTGCGACCTTATTCCCCGCCGCCTTCTTCGCCGGCGAAGGCGCGTGGCCACCCTTCCCCGTGGCGACGGGCGCAACAGCCTTCTTCGGCGCAGGCACTGGCACCTTCGCCGCCTGCTTCTTGACTGCGGTCTTTGCCGGCGCTGCTTTGGTCGTGGGCAAAGGAGCCGGACTCTGGCTCTCTGGCTTCGACGCCACTGCCGGGGCTTTTACCGCGGGGAGCGCAGGGCTTACTTCACTTACCGCATCCGGCGCTTCGTCCAGGCTGTCGTCGTCCGCGTCATCCGGCACGCTCGCGGCAATGCCCAAATCTTCGACGTCGTCGTCGTCCTCCTCCTCGTCGTCGCTCACCACGCCCTTCCGTCGAGGAGTGACTTCGGTGTCGTCCTCTTCAATCTCATCCTCGTCATCCGAGACATCCACGGGATCCGCCGCAACCTCTTCCACGGCGGCCGCTTTCTTCGCCCGGCCACGCGCCGCTTTGGCGGGCCGCTTTCTCACGCTCATCTGGATGGGCGCCGGCGGAGAGTAGGGCTCCAGAAACGCGCGGGTAGCCTCCGGTGTATCCAGCTTCCCGTCGATCAACGCAAAGAACAGGTCGTCCAACAGCTTGTCGTACTCCGGAAGATCCGGGGTGATGCGCATCTCCTGCATCAGGCCGTACGGCAGCTTTTGCCGCATCTGCGGCCAATCCTTCAGGAAAGCCTTGATCTTGGTTTGGACAGCCCCGCTGCGCACATGGAAAGCCAGCCACAACACGAGCTCAGGCTCCGCGCCCCGCAAAAGCCGCCACGCCTCTGAGGGCAACGCCGCCGCCTTGGACGATAACTGGCTGCCCAACTCCTTGGCGCGCTCTTCCACCGTCTCAATCTGCTTGGCAAAGCCCGGCCGCGCAAACGCAGCCTTCAGAGCCGCCTTGTCTTTCTCCGGCAGCTTGCCCGTCAAGAACGGGAAGTACACCGCAGACGGATCCGGAAAGATACCCTGACCTTCCATCTGCCCTATCGCATCCCGCACGCCTTCGATCGCCGTACGATCCGCAGCCTCTGGCTTTAGCGCCGTAGACAGCTGAGCCAACCAGCCTTCCGCTGCCAAATGCTCCATCGCCGCGATGGGATCTTCCTCGTGAAACACTTCTTCCAGCTCATACCCGCGGTCCGCAGCCGGAAGAGCCTGCACATGGTCTTCCTCCTTGCTTGTCCCGTAGCGCGTTGCTGTCTTTTCCTCGAGCAACCAGCCAAGCCGGTTCGTCAGCCGGGCGGCCCGCAACAAAAGTGCCGGGTTTTCTATGAAACCGTACGGAGAGACCAGCCGGAACTCGCGATTCTCGATGTCGGCCGTTCCGTTCAGTGGATCCAGCAACAAGCCATACGATCCTTCGTTCAGCGAGATCGCCATCGCATTGGCTGTAAAGTCACGCCTGCGCAGGTCATCCAGGATCGCCGCCGACTGTGCGGAGGGCTTGCCGGGCTTGTCGTATGTCACGCTCAGTGTCGGCCCAACCTCCGCCCGGACACCGCCACGAAAGGTCAGATACAGCGAGGAAAGAACTTCGTTCCTGCCGGTGATCACGGCCCCGGCAGCCTCAAGATCGTGAACCAGTCGATCCGCTTCACCCTGGACGGCGAAATCCAGATCGCGCACCGGCGACCCGCTCGTCAGGTCGCGTACCGCGCCTCCCACCAGGAACACCGGCATGCTCTGGGTGCGGGCTGCCTCCCGCAAGGCCTCCACCGCGCGCCACTGCGCCGGTGTTAAACGATTCTGCAAAAGATAAATATAATCGGCCATAGGGAAGCGGGGCCTGTCCCTCCGGCCCGCCAAACGCCTCAAAACAAAACGTTTAGACCAGTCCAGGAGTCCAGCCCGACGGTTGATTTTACACCAAGGCAGGCCCGTCCGGCGGTTTCCCTGCACAATTTTTGTTGCTCCTGTACAGGGCGGGCATCGCCCCACGCTCCGCTACAATTCCCTCGATGACCCTCGGCGAACTAGCAAGCCAACTCGGAGCCGATCTGCATGCGCCCGAGTCCACGGCGGCGCTGCCGGTCACGGGAGTCGCGAGCATCACCAGCGCGGGCCCCGCTGAGGTCGCCTTCGTCGCCAACCCCAAATACTGGGCCAAGAGCCGGTCCAGCCAGGCCGCCGCGCTCATCGTTGGGCATGACTTCCCCGCCGTGGACCTCCCCACCCTGCGCGTAAACGACCCCAAATACGCCTTTACTCTCGCGGTCGCTGCCTTTCATCAGCCCCCCACATTCCTACCCGGTATCCATCCGACGGCCATCCTCGCGCCCACTGCCAGCCTCGGCCCCCGCGCCCATGTCGGCCCCTACGCCGTCATCGGCGAGCACTGCAGCGTCGGTGCGGACGCTGTTATTCTGGCCCACGCCGTCCTGTACCCCGGCGTCTGCGCGGGCGACCGTCTCTTCCTGCACGCGCACGCCATTGTTCGCGAGAACTGCCGTCTCGGCCACGACGTCACCCTCGGGAACGGCGCGGTGATTGGCTCTGACGGCTTCGGCTTCAGCCGCAACCCCCAGGGACGCTGGACCAAAACGCTGCATCCCGGCCCAGCCATCCTCGAAGACGAAGTGGAGGTGCAGGCAAACTCCTGCGTCGATCGCGCCATCGTTGGCGAAACCCGCGTCGGCCGCGGCGCGAAAATCGATAACCTCGTTCAGGTAGGTCACGCCTCGACCATCGGCGAAAACACCCTTCTTTGTGCCCAGGTTGGCCTCGCCGGCTCCACTCACGTCGGTCAGAACGTCACCCTCGCCGGGCAGGTCGGCGTCGCCGGCCACCTCACCATCGGTGACGGCGCTGTCGCTACGGCTCAGACCGGCATCCCTTCTGACGTCGCCCCAGGAGCCGTCGTCAGCGGCTACCCCGCTATGGACAACCGGGCCTGGCTGCGCATGGTCGCCAGCCTTCAACGCGTTCCCGACCTTCTCCGCAGGCTTCGAACCGAGGGCTCCCGCTAATGCGAAAACCGCAACCAATGCATTCAAGGCCGCGCGTTAAATTACAGCACCTATTGCTCTTGTTTCCGCTCTGGCTCGCCGGATGCCACTCCGCCTTTATTCAGGCCACCATCACGAATCAAACCAGCCAGCCCATCCAGATCTTCGAACTCGACTACCCCAGCGCCAGCTTTGGCGGACAAAACCTCGCCCCAAACGGAGTCTTCCGCTACCGTTTCAAGGTCATCGGCCAGGGTCCGGCCAAACTCACCTGGACCACCGGCACAGGCCAGGATCGCTCCTCGCAGGGTCCCGCGTTGCATGAAGACCAGGAAGGCACACTCAGCGTCGCCATCCGGCCCCAGGACGCCGCCTGGAATACGAATCTACATCCGTAATCGTTCCGCCACGCCATCGCCCCGCAGCCCTGCAGGAATCTCCGTCCAGTAAACTTCCTGTGTGTCGCCAGGTACGTTCATCACCTTCGAGGGGCTCGACGGCTCCGGCAAATCAACCCAGCTCGGCCTGCTCGCGCAAAGCCTGGTTGGCTGCGGGTATCCCGTCACCTCTACCCGCAATCCGGGCGGAACGCCCCTCGGCGACCAGATTCGTTCCCTGCTCCTCGACTCCCGCGCCGACGCCACCCTCGGTGCGATCGCTCCCGAAGCCGAACTCGCGCTGATGTTCGCTGACCGCGCGCAGTCCCTCCAGCAGGTCATCCGTCCTGCCCTCGCCGCGGGAAACGTGGTTCTCTGCGACCGCTTCACGGATAGTTCCGAAGCCTACCAGGGTGCCGGCCGCCATCTCGGCCCCGACCGCATCCTTGCGCTCCATCAGGCCATCTGCAACGGCCAGCAGCCCGATCTCACCATCCTGCTTCTCCCTCCACTCGCCTCTTCGCTCGCCCGCGCCCGCCGCCGCAACCAGCGCGCCCAGCAGTCATACGGCACCGATGAAAATCGCTTTGAAGCCGAAAACGACGCCTTCTACGGTCGCATCTTTGCACAGTACGAAGCCATCGCTGCCCGCGAACCGCAGCGCGTGCTTGCCTTGCGCGACGACGCTTCCGTCGAGCACATCGCCGAAAGGATTCTTCGCTCCGTGCTCGAGCGTCTTCCGCCTCGAACGAGGTAAAGAGCGCCCCGGGATCCCGCCTCTAGGGATCCCGGGGCTGTACCGCTGCAAGAGCCCCACAGCTTTGCAGCGATGTCCAACCCACAGTCAGCTACCCTGAGAACGTGGGAATTCCTGAAAAGTTCACCGCCTTTCACGGCAATCTGCGCGTCGTCAACGACCTCCGTGCCGCCATTGCTGCCGGCCGTTTTCCGCACTCCCTCATCCTCGCCGGACCACGCGGGTCCGGCAAGTACACTCTTGCGCTATTACTTACGTCATCTCTCGAGTGCGAACGCCAGCCCCGCGAGCACGACGCCGCCGGCCGCCCCCTCGCCTCCTTCTGCGGCGTCTGCCGTAACTGCACCCGCATCGCCGAAGCCGCGGACCTCGAAACCCGTGTCGCCGAAGCCGTCGCCTCCCGTGAAGAAATGCGTGAAACCGACAAAAAAGACACACGCATCCTCATCCAGACGCACCCCGACGTCCTCATCGTCCCTCCCGATCCACCCCAGAACCTCATCAAAGTCGGCCAGATCCGCACCCTCATCCAGCGCGCCCACTACATTCCCACCGAGGCCCCCGCCCGCGTCTTTCTCCTCACTTCCGCCGCCTTCATGAAGGAGGCCGCGAACTCCCTCCTCAAACTTCTTGAGGAACCACCGGACACCGTCCACCTCATCCTCCTCGCCGAAAACACCGGCGAACTTCTACCCACCATCCGCTCCCGCTGTGCGGTCAGTCGCCTCGGCGCACTTCCGCCCGAAGAAATCGTCGCCCTGCTCGCCGAACGCCGCCCCGACCTCAAGCCCGCCGAAGCCCAACTGGTCGCCCGCCTAGCCGAAGGCGCCGCCGGCCGCGCCCTCTCCCTCGACCTCCCCGCCTACATAGCCGCCCGCAACGACGCCTTCACCCTGCTCGCCTCCGCGGAGCAGACCAACGACCACAGCGCCCTCTTCCGCACAACCGAAACCTACCGTGCCGGGGCCGAAGGCCAGGAAAAAATTCTCGCCCTTCTCCGCGCCGCCGCCGGCCTGCTGGAGGACATCCTCATGCTGCAACACAACGCACCCGACCGCCTCCGCAACATTGATCGCCGTGCCGATCTGCAGCGCCTGGCCGACACCCTCGCCTTCACAAGCGTCGAACGCGCCCTCCGCGGCCTGGATGAAATTCACACCGGCATGCGCCGCAACCTGCTCCGCTCCCTCAGCCTCGATGCCTTTGCAGTGAACCTCACCTGAAGGCTGCAGTTGCCTCCAGCACCGTCTTTGCATCACATCGTCTGAATCCCATACAGAACCGGGGTCTCTCCTTCGCCGTCGGCATCGCCGGACGCCTGGGACCACGGTCTTGGAGTCCCTTTGACGAACAACAATGAGCGTCGCGACGATCAGGAATCCTTCGGCGGCGCACGCAAACTCATTCGCCCGCTCCTCTCCGCCGTTGGCCGCCGCCGCCGCGATCCCTCCCAACCCGCCGACCCCCTCACCCACGCCCTGCTCTCCGATGCTCACGGCGTCCCCCCCAGCACCCACGCCGAAGCCTTCTATTTCCAGAAGCAAATCCAGCAAGGCACCGACATGACCGTCGTGCTCGAAGACGGCGAAGAACTCCAGGGCACCCTGGAGTGGTACGACCGGTGCGCCATTAAACTCCGCGCCGGCCGCCATCGCATCCTCGTTTACAAATCCGCCATCAAGTATCTCTACAAGACCAGCGACGCCCAGACCTCCGGCACCATCATGCGCTAGCCGCACTTCCCCACACCCCAAACTGCTCCAGCATCAGCCGGCTCACCTGCCCAGGCTCCTCCTCCAGCAGCCAATGCGAGCATCCACTCAGCCGCACAAGCTGGTACCGCCCCGAAACGTAATGGCCGGTGTCCTCCGCCGCCACCGCCCCCAGCGCCACATCCTGATCTCCCCACACATACAGTGTCGGCACGCTCACCGGCCCGAGCCCTCCAGCAAACTCGTTCGCCCGGTACCAGTTCAGCGCGCACGTCAACGTCTCCCCCGCCCGCAACCGCGCAACATTCCGTTCGACCTCCGCCTCCGCGACCTTGCCCTCGTACACCCCGCGAAGCACCTTCGCGTCGAACGCCAGGAACGTCTTCTC